>JAOQAO010000047.1 GCA_025963485.1 Bacteroidota bacterium
ATGGCTTGCCTTTGATGTGCTTTTCGAAAAAGGCATTGAGGTCGGCCATCGAGATCGTTGGTATTTTGGCATACATATCCTTACGGATATCGTAGTTGAGGCCGCGCTTTTTTGCCCGGTCGTAAGCACCGAAGATACCTTCACCAGTCACCCATTCGCTCTCGAGTGTTTTCTCTGCAGAGGTGCGCGCGCCTTCATATTGTTTTGGGACTTGTACCATTGTATTGAGCAGTGAGTTCATCTGCTTCATTGTAGTCTCCAGTTTGTCGGCCTGAGTACCTACGTAGCAGTTGATATAGTGCGATTCATAATCATATTGCGGTGCGCTGATAGAACTATTGACAGCATAGGCGAGGCCCATTTTCTCCCTGATCTCCTGGAAGAGTATGGATGATAATCCCGATCCGTAATAGTCATTGTACAAGGTAATAAACGGGAAAAGATCTTTGTTGAACTTCTCATCTTTTGACATCATGATCACCTCTGCCTGCTTCATATTATAGTTGCAGAAATAGACGGTAGGCTTGTCGAGCGGCTGCTCCGGAAATGCACCTTCATCTTCGCGGACCTCCATATCCTTGGGGCTGGATGCGAAATTCTTGCCAAGTAACGTTTTCACATCTTCTATTTTGCGCTGGCCATAGTAATATACATCACTAGGGAACTTAACCAGGGCCTTGGCATCCTGGAGTAATTTGCCCGGGTCGGCATCCTTTAGTTCTTTCTCCGTCATGATATTGGTGAAAGGATTTTTAGGGCCGTATTTGGCGTAGTTGCCCATGGCATCGCGGAGTATGATACCTTTGTTTGTTTTGGCGTTAGCACGTTTTTTCAGCACATCGCTCACATAACTGTTGTATACCACCTTGTCTGCCTTGGCGCTGGTGAGTAGCTCATTGAGCAGCTCCAATCCTTTAGGCAGATTGTCTTCAAGACCAGAGAGCTTGACGATGATCCTGTCACGACCGACTGATACATTGTATGAAATGCCGATCTTGTAAAATTCCTTTTTGAGGTCACCTATGGAATGCTTGTCTGTGCCGAGCAGTGACATATAGTCTATCGCAGGGCCACTCTGCTTGTCATCATCCGTGCCTTTGTAATAGACATAGCTCAGGGAGAAAGTCTTATTGAGATCATTGTGTACATATCGGAGCGGCGTGCCATCGGTAAATCTGACAACGGTCATGTCCTTATCAAAATCTACAAATTTTGCTTTGATGTTTCCGGTTACTACTTTATCAAAAGCTGTCTTGAAAGTAGAAACACTGTCCTTATTGAGCGTGACGGGAGTGATCTTCGGCTTGTCCACTTTGTGGCGATTGGGTTCACCTGCGCGCTTGTAGCAGACGGCATAGTTATCCTTGAGTTTTTCATTGGCAAACTTTACGATATCGGCCTTGGTGATCTTTGACAGTGCATCGATCTCACCGGCTTTGTACGCCCATGGGATGTCCTTGACAAAAGCATCCATCAACTCGCTGGCTACGGCGCGATTATTTTCTTTGCTCTTCATTTTTGACAAGCGCAGGTTCTGCACGACGGCAGCTATCAGCCACTCATCAAACTCACCCTTCCTGATCGCTTCTATCTGCGACACAAGTAGGTCCTTCACTTCTTCCAGTGTTTGTCCCTGCTTTGGCTCACCGTACAGTTTGATCACGCAGTAGTCTTTATTGGCCTGGACGTAAGAGCTGGCAGAGAGGGTCTTTTGCTTCTGGTTTATATTGACATCGATGAGGCCCGCTGTACCGTTTGAGAGTATCATGTCGAGCATCTTGGCCATCAGTGCGTCTTTGGTCCCATCGCCGTCGAGCCTGTATCCCAGGTATACGTGCTCCTTGGTAGGGCCCTTGATCTCTGCTGTCTGTATATGCGTCAGTGGCACAGGTGCACCCTTAATAAAAGGTGGGATGTCCTTTGTTTTCCATGTGCCGAAGTGTTTCTCAATATCTGCGATTGCCTTGTCCGGGTCCAGGTCGCCGCAGAGGATGATGGCAATATTATTAGGATTGTAGTAGGTATCAAAATACTTGTGGATGTTGACCATCGACGGATTCTTCAGATGCTCACCTAGGCCTATCGTGGTCTGTGTACCATATGGGTGGTTGGGCATGAGCATACTGTCTACTGCGAAGCTCGACCAGCGGATATCATCATCCTGATTGCGGTTGAACTCTTCGTACACTGTCTCCAGCTCTGTATGGAATAACCTAAGCACCAGCGTAGAGAAACGCTCACTCTCGAGAGACGCCCATTTGTCGATAGCATTGGATGGGATGTCATTCACATAGACGGTCATGTCATTGCTGGTAAATGCATTGGTGCCGCTGGCGCCGATAGAAGCGACCATTTTATCATATTCGCTGGGGATCGCATAGTCGGATGCGAGCTTTGATACGCTGTCTATCTCGTGATAAATTGCTTTTTTCTTTTCCTCATCTGTTTCTTTGAGATGTTTTTCATACAAGTTAGATATTGTATTTAGCAAAATACTTTCTTTGGCCCAATCGCGCGTACCGTATTTTTGAGTGCCCTTAAACATCATGTGCTCAAGATAATGTGCGAGGCCCGTAGTCTGTGCCGGATCGTATTTGCTACCCGCTTTGACCGCTATCATCGTCTGAACGCGAGGCGTTTGTCTATTGACGGAGATAAAAACCTTCAAACCATTTTTGAGTGTATACTCTTTGACATTGTAAACATCACTCGGCAAAACCGGAGATATTTTAGCCGTGGATTGTCCTATGGCAGATTGCATAAACATAGTTGTGGTAATAAAAATGAATGTGATGGCTCTTGACATCATGTGTTTAATAGTTTATTTTGGGGGTGGTTTACCGGAAACGGAAGCAAACATAATTAATTAAAAGTAAGTAAAACCCCCAAGGTTATGGCTCGCAGATCGACCTCTGATAACATTGATATTAATGCTCTGCTTGGCGGTTCATTTTTGTATAGAAGCCCAAAAGGGAAAACCCTGGAGGAAAGATACAGGCCTTTCAATCAATACGTTGACCTACTCAAACTCAACGGTGTATATCCATTCAGCCGCACAGTCTCTTCAAAACTCGGATCGGAAGTGTACCTCAGCAATACCTGGGCTGATGAGGATACGCCATGCCTGAATTTCGGATCACAGGATTACATGGGCATGACGAGCCATCCGGACATCATCCAGGCTGCGAAAGACGCGATAGAAGAATTTGGTGTGACATCAGGAGGTACACCTGTACTCGGTGGCAGGAATACGCTGACCAATCAGCTCGAAAAGAAACTGGCCGAAGTCCTGCACATGGAGCAGGCACAGGTATTTGCGAGCGGATGGAGTGCATGCTTCGGTGCGATCACCGGCCTCGTGACGCATAAAGACTATATCGTGATGGATATGCTCCAGCACAATTCCTCTGATGTGGCCGCTAACTACGCTACGGAGCATGTATACAAGTTCAAGCATAATGACCTGGAGGACCTGGAGAAGAAACTGCGATTCTGTACAGACCGTGTAGGCACAGGAGGTATCTTCGTGCTGATCGAGTCGCTCTACTCGATGAACTCCGACGGACCCGACCTGCCGGCCACCTATGCGCTCTGCCAGAAATACCAGGCCGTGCTGATCATCGACGTGGCGCATGACTTCGGCTGTATGGGTGAGGAAGGACGAGGGCTACTGGAAACGATCGATCTGAAAGCAGCACAGGATATCGTGATCATCGGCTCTACGAGCAAGACACTTTGCAATCCGGGAGGCTTCGTAGCAGGGCCACGCGTGATCAGGCAGCAGATAGAAATATTTTCTCCATCGTACACTTTTGCATCGAGTATATCTACTATATCCTGCGCCATCATCCATAAAGCACTGGAGATCGCATTCTCGGATGAGGGTAAGCAGATCAGGAAAAACCTGATGGACAATATCAACTTCGCGATCAGCGAGCTCAATAAAAGAGGCTTCTATACAAATGGCGTACCGAGTCCATTCGTACCAGTACTGATCGGTGACTCGCGCCTGGCACGTCTTTTATCCAGAGAGATCCTGTCCCTGGGGCTTGTTGCCAACCTGATAGAATTCCCGGCTGTGCCGAGAAACCAGTCTATCATCCGGTTTCAAATGATGGGGGGCATGACAAAGGAGCAAATACTGCAAGCTGTGGACATCATGCATCAGGGTATCATCAAATCGCAGGAACTACTGCTCAATGTAAAGATGGATGCAATAGAGATCATGCCGGAGACCTAAATACGAGGGACGGGGACGAAGGGACGGGGGAAATACACTTCACCTTCCCATCGACAGATAGGCACGAAGGTCAGCAAGCATCATCAGGAGCCTGGTCCTTATGGATGCAATTTCAAGTTTTATTAAATGCTCGAAGAGAGAAATGCACATGCATTTTTTCATCAACGGATAAGGGTAACGCTGCCTTTATAAAGGTGCGTTTTATTATTGAGCAATGAGACATTGACCTCATAGACATATACTCCCGGTGGCTGCAGGGCTCCCCTATAGTAGCCATCCCATCCTATAGATAGCTGATCGCTCTCAAAAACTATTTCACCCCAGCGGTTGAATATTTTGAGATCATAGGACCTCACGCCTTTGCCACTGCCGAGGAAGATGTCGTTCACGCCATCACCATTAGGAGTGAAGGCATTGGGCATGACAAATGCATCGTCCAGTACATAGAAGCATTTCTGCATAGTATCGGCGCATCCCAGGAGCGAGATCACTTCCTGCCTGACGCAATAATCTCCCGAGGCTGTAACTGGTAAGAAACTATCATTCTCCAGTGTGACCACCTGATCGTTTAATTTCCAGCTTATACTATTTGCATCTTGCGCGGTGCTGATCACAGTGATGGCACCTACATATAATGAGTCACCGACAGGGTGGAGAATAAAACCTGCAACGGGATCAGGCTGTACACTGAGGGTCAGCCTGACTATACTATCACAACCGGTACTTGCGGTCAGGGTATCGCTGTAGATGCCAGCCGTTCCTATTTCTACCCCATTGAAAATGATGTGCTCACCAACGCAAATAGATTGCTGAATATGGCCTGTGTCGGAGACCAGGATAGAAAGCGACAACGCTACGATACTATCACAGCCGTCAGTAGTAGCAAGCGTATCGCGGTATATACCAGCGGACGAAAGGACACGGCCATGGAAGGTGAAGGTCGAACCGTGACATATGCTCTGGCTGATATTGGTCAAAGCTGTAGGTAATATGGCGAGCGTCAGTGTAACAATACTATCACAACCTGAGACTGCTGATAAAGTGTCATGATAGGTGCCGGCTGCGGAAATGCTTTGCCCGTAGAAAACGATACTGGTGCCATTACAAATACTCTGACTGGTGGCGGATGATGGCTGTGGCAATACAGTCAGATCAAGCGTGATGATGCTATCGCAACTTGCGGCAGATAACAATGTATCACGGTAGGTACCCGAAGCAGAAAGCGTACGCCCCTGAAAAACGGTGCTGGCTCCGAAACAGATCGTCTGATTAAGCTGGGTATACACAGGTGGTACGATAGTCAGAGCAAGGATGATAATGCTATCACAACCATTGGCAGCTGCCAGGGTATCGCGATAAGTGCCGGATGCAGAAATGATCTGGCCGTGAAAGAAAATACTCGGGGGGCATGTGGTTTGGCTGATATTAACTACCGGGACAGGTAGCACTGACACGGTCAGAATGACTACGCTATCACAGCCCGTGACCGCCGGTAGCGTATCGCGATAGACTCCGGCTGCAGATATAGTTTGCCCATCAAAAACAGTCGAGGAACCGGGACATATGCCGCGGCTGATATTGATGTATACTACTGGCACCACGGTCAAAGTGAAGGAGACTATACTATCGCAGCCTGAAGCTGCTGTCAGGGTGTCGCGATAAATCCCTGCTGCGGAGATGGTTTGTCCGTCAAAAACAGTGCTGGTCCCACTGCATATACTCTGACTGAGATTGGTGTATAGCGGAGATATCACTGTCAGGGACAGGACGAGTATACTATCACAACCGGAGACCATAGGCAAAGTGTCGCGATAGGTACCAGCAGCCGAAAGGGTTCGTCCACCGAAAACTGTGGTCGTACCACTACAAATAGATCGGCTGATATTGGTCAAAGAAGTGGGAAGCACGGTCACTGTAAGAACAAGTATACTATCACAGCCTAGGACAGTAGGCAAAGTATCCCGGTATACTCCGGCTGTAGAGATGGTTTGCCCGTTGAATACAGTGGTTTTACCATTGCATATAGAGCGGCTTAGATTGGTCAGGGCGGTGGGACGTACTGTCACCGTGAGGATGAGTATGCTATCACAACCTGTGACGGCCGGTATAGTGTCGCGATAGACGCCTGCGACCAGAATATTCTGCCCATGGAAGAAAGTGCTGGTACCATTGCATATGGAGCGGCTTAGATTAGTAGTCCTGACAGGCAGCACTATCAGCGTCATGGTGATGATACTATCGCAACCTGTCAAGGCTGATAATGTGTCCCGGTAGATACCACCAATAGAAATATTTTGGCCGTGGAAGAAAGTACTGGTCCCATTGCAAATGGAGCGGCTGATACTGGTCGTAGGAATAGGCAGCAGCGTCAGTGTCATGATGATGATACTATCACAACCGGTGACCGCAGACAATGTATCACGATAAGAACCGGCTATGGAGATAGTTTGCCCATTGAAGACAGTGCTGGTACCCCTGCATATGGAGCGACTGATATTAGTAGAAATTATAGGGGTCACCGTTAAACTCAGGACGATGATACTATCGCAACCTGTAACCTTAGGCAAAGTGTCGCGATAGGTGCCGGCTGTAGAAAGTGTCCGCCCACCGAAAACCGTGGTCGTACCACTACAAATAGATCGGCTGATATTGGTCAAAGAAGTGGGAAGTACTGTAACTGTAAGAACAAGTATACTATCACAGCCGAGGACTGTAGACAAAGTATCCCGGTATACTCCCGCGGTTGAGATAGTTTGCCCGTTGAATACAGTGGTTTTACCATTGCATATAGAGCGGCTTAGATTGGTCAGGGCTTTAGGGCGCACTGTCACCGTGAGGATGAGTATACTGTCGCAACCTGTGACAGCTGGTATGGTGTCTCGATAGACGCCTGCTACCAGGATATTTTGCCCATGGAAGAAAGTGCTGGTACCATTGCATATAGATCGGCTGATATTAGTAGTCCTTATAGACATCACTGTCAGTGTCAGGGTGATGATACTATCACAACCTGTCACTGCTGATAAGGTGTCCCGGTAGATCCCACCTATGGAAATATTTTGGCGGTGGAAGAAAGTACTGGTACCATTGCATATGGAGCGGCTGATACTGGTGGTAGGGATAGGAAGCAGGGTCAACGTCATGATGATGATACTATCACAACCTGTGACCGCAGATAATGTATCGCGATAAGTACCAGCTACGGAAATAGTTTGCCCGTTGAACACAGTGCTGGTACCCCTGCATATGGAGCGACTAATATTAGTAGAAACTATAGGGATCACGGTTAAACTCAGGACAATGATACTATCACAACCTGTAACTTTAAGCAAAGTGTCGCGATAGGTCCCAGCTGTAGAAAGTGTCCGTCCACCGAAAACCGTGGTCGTACCGCTACATATAGAGCGGCTGATATTGGTCAAAGAGGTGGGGAGCACCGTCACAGTCAATATGAGAATGCTATCGCAACCTGTGACAGCTGTCAATGTATCGCGATAGGTACCCGCTGTAGAAATAGTTTGCCCGTTGAATACAGTGATTTTTCCATTGCATATGGAGCGGCTGATATTAGTGGAGGTGACAGGTATCACGGTCACCGTCAGGATGAGAATACTATCGCAACCTGTGATAGCTGTCAATGTATCGCGATAGGTGCCCGCCGTAGAAATAGTTTGCCCGTTGAACACAGTGGTTTTACCATTGCATATGGAGCGGCTGATGTTGGTAGTTACCACAGGCTTCACTGTCAGTGTCATGATGATAATGCTATCACAGCCGGCTACAGAAGGTAATGTATCACGGTAGACGCCTCCTGTCGTGAGTGTTTGCCCGTTGAAGATAATACTTGTCCCATTGCATATAGAGCGGCTGATATTGGTACTGATAGCGGGGCGAATGGTCAGTGTCATCGTCACGATGCTATCGCAACCGGCGGCATTGGCCAGTGTATCGTGATAGGTGCCTGCCAGAGAAATGTTTTGCCCGTGAAACAATGTACTGGTACCAAAACAGATGGCCCGTGGAAACGCTCCCGCTGATGGCTGTGCTACTGATACTGTCGCGATGGCACTGGCTGCGCCGCAGGTGGAAGTAGTGTAGGTGACCCTATACTGCGAAGTAACAGTGGGACTGACAGATATGCTCTGCGGGCCCAGGCCTCCCGGTGACCACAGGTATGTGCCGCCGGGTGCCGAAGGCGTGGCTGTGAGCGTGGCATTACCACCGCGGCAGATGGCGGTATCCCTCATCGTGACGGTAGTGCCGGCGATGACGGTCACATGTATACTATCCGTGCTGGGGCTACCGAATGGAGGCGTGTATGTGACCACATATGTCGTGCTGACAGCAGGTGAGACACTGATGGACGAGGTCGCAGCTCCTCCTGGCATCCACAGGTATGTGCCTCCGGGAGGCTGGCCTGTGGCAGATAGCACTGCGGCCCCTCCGGGGCATATAGTAGTATCGGGGGAAACCGTGAGCGCATGGCAATCGATGATCGTGAAACTATCTACAAACAGGCCACCACCACAATTTATATTGAGCTGGATCTGCACTGTATATCGCCCTGGCGACAGGCCGTTGAGCGTATCGTTCAATCGCGGACCGGGGCCGAACTGCCTGACGGTGACGCCCGCACTGTCGGCCCAGGTATATGAGAATACAGGATTGGTGAGGCCCGGTCCGGGTGTGACATGCACCGAAGCTCCCTGACAGTCAGTAATGACAGTATCGGAAAATGTACTGATGGTAATGCAGTTGATACTAGGCGTGGCTATATATGTGCCTACCATCTGGGCACCTGTCACATATAGCAGATTGATAGTAGCGTCATACCTGACATCCAGCACGGTATCGTTATTGAATACCCCGCCTAGTGGAATATCAGCACCGGGAGTAAAGGAGGTACCGTTGAAAGTAAAAGTTTTGATCGCGCCTATGCCCCCGAGGTAAATATTATTGCAATCATCTACTGCTATACCGCCCTGATTTTTGACAGTATACCCCGCCATGGTAGTCGCAGTCCCTACATTAGCCCCTGTATTGAGGTTAAAGGCTTTTAGATTGAACCCATCATAGTAATAGAGATACGAACTATTTGCTGCCAGGCTATTAAAGTTATTGGTGAGGCTACTACCAAATGAGGGAAGGTTGCCGCATTCCTGGTATGATACATATCCTGATGCCACTGCCCAGACAGTCCCTGTATGTACCGCATTAACCCTGTAAACTTTATTGCTCACTGTGGCGGGGCCTGCCATGACTGTGTATAAATTGCCAAAGGCATCGTAGGTGCCCGACACTATATCCTGACTGGTACCCGGCAGCGTTGTATAATTGCTGGTGGTGACCGCTCCTGTCAATGTATCGATGACACCCATATTAAGATTGGAGTTGGTACCACCACCCAAAGCGAGTATAGTACCTGTACTGCAATCGCTCAGGATAGACCATGTCTCGCGGAAAGTAGCATTGCGGGTAGTGATGAAATTATCATAAAGCCCGGCATTGTCGAGGCGTATGTTTTGGCAACCGAGGGCGTCAAACCCCTTGCCCACATATATTTTGTTCTTTACCTTATCTACCTTGAAGTTTGATAAATAATTAAAGCCTCCTGTATATCCGCTGGTCCATGATACACTGGCTACTGAACCCATGAAAATCCAAATGAAGTTGCCAGACTGGTCATATTTAGCCACCTTATGCCAGGAGTTGGCATTGACATAGACTGAACTGGTTAAACCATACACATACAAATTGCCAGCTACATCATAGTCTACATCAGTGCCGACATTTCTGCCGGTAAACTGCGTGATCGGCGCCACCCATGGGTCGATAGTGAGTAGCTGACCATGATCATAGTCTGCTAGCGAGAACGAAATAATATGGCCGCTGACCTGAAAAGAAGATGCAACCAGGCGGCCATCGGCAGTAAACGATGATGGGGTGTGGTCCATCAGGTCGCCCGCTCCGGTATGGATGATGATATTCCCTTTCTCATCCACTTTTATTTTTCTTGCGTCTCCCGAATATTGCATTTGCACTTTGCTGATATCGGCGCCGGGATGCACTATGAGATCATATTTCACGCCACCTTTTTCCGGTAGAGTATACAATACATCTATACCGGGATACAGATCATGATAAACTACCTGCCGGAAACCATCGGTCATTATAGAGTGAAGCTCAGCGTCCGTATTACCAGCCAAAAAAGTATAGTAGCCTTTGTTTTTGCCGATAGGTTCTATACGCGGATGTGGATTGGCGCCCAGCCATTTTACTGCTGCATAGCTCGTATATGTATGTATGAATGCTCCTTCATCATCGTCCTCCTCCTCACCTGTTGCGCCTCTTTTGAGTTCGCGTGCATGTTCACGCTGCATCTCTTTTGCTTTCTTTTCGTCTTTTGTTGTCAGCCTGTAGATCAGCCCCTCATCAGTCATGAATACAGAGAGCGCACCGCGATCGACAAAATACCGCACCGGCCGATCATGGTAATCGGTAATAAGGCCGGGTGCGTTCTTGAGAAAATATGCTGATTGAAAAATATCCCTTTCTGTAAAAGTAGGTCTATGCCGGGGCCCGCCAAACGCATTTGCGAATAGTGCGATCATTACAAATAAATGTATCGCGCAGACTTTTTTCATAGAGGCAGGTTAAATAATGGGAATTGAATTTAATGTTTTTTTTATAAACTAATGCGTCAATTGTAATCCATATAGGCCAGTCTCAAACAGGTGCTATTTTATGCTCATTGTTTTAATCGTGTACTTATCGCCATCCGATACTTTCGCAGTATATATACCTGAGGGTAATTTCAGGTCTAATTTGTTTTCGCCGGAGTGAATATTTTGCCTGTACACGCTCCTCCCCAGCATATCTATGATGTCGACAGTCAACATATGTGGCACCAGGTCACTGACCGATATTATGAAACTGCCCTGATTGGGATTAGGGTATATGGCTACCTGTCCATTCAGGTCGACTGCCGGTATGCCGGTGACGACGGTGATGATCTGTGTAACAGTATCACTGCCGCAGGCATCCGTGATGATCATAGTGACAATATAGCTACCAGCCTGAGTATATGTGTGGGCCGGCGAAGTGGCGTTGGAAACCGGACTGCCATCACCGAAATTCCACACATAACTAAAGGGACCTGAACCACTGATAATGGAATCTGTAAACTGATAAGCAGTCCCTGTATGAGTGTAACTGATAATGACAACCGGAGGGAAAGATACCCATACATGAGCCGTATCATACACCGTAGGGCATGGAGGGAGATTGTACCCCACCACGAAAATACTATTAATCGTCGGCGATACAGTGATACTCTGCGACGCTTCTCCGCCGGGAGTCCACATAAATCTCCCGCCAGCCTGTGATGGCACAGCAATGAGAATGGCATGAACTCCGCCGCAGATAGAAGTATCATTGACGACTACTACCGGTGCAGGCACTACGATGACCCTGGCGCTATCTGTAGCTGGTGTGCATCCGGATATGGTATAGGTAACGGCATAGGTACTGGTCTGAGAAGGTGAGACGGTAATGCTCTGCGTGGTCTGTCCACCGGGCATCCAGAGATAGGCACCACCACCTGAGGATACTGCGGCGGTGAGTGTGACTGACGTTCCCTGGCATATAGCAGTATCGCTGACGGTGACTGTCGGCGGGGATACAGTAGTGATCAGAGCGCTATCAGTAGCGGATGCACATCCGGGCATGCTATATGTGACGGAATAGCTGGCGCTGGCCGACGGAGAAACTGTAATACTCTGCGTAGTAGCACCACCGGGCGACCAGATGTATGTACCACCGGGCGATGACGGTGTGGCAGTAAGCGTGACTGATGTACCTGTACAAACGGTGGTATCTCTTACCGATACAGTGGGAGCAGCGGATACTGTCACATTAGCTGTATCAATAGATGAGCATCCTGATCTGGTATACACTACTGAATACTTCGCACTCGAAACAAGTGTGACGGTTATACTCTGTGTGGTGGCACCACCGGGGGACCATAGATATGTACCTCCCGCGAGAGAAGGTGTGGCAGCAAGTATCACAGATGCTCCGGCACACACAGCGGTATCTGTCGCACTCACGGTAGGTGATGTCGAAACATCAACCCTGGCAGTATCTGTGGCAGTGGTGCATCCCGATATGGTATAGTTCACCCTGTATGTAGTACTGATCGCAGGTGATACGGTGATCGATTGAGTAGTCGCGCCGCCCGGAGACCAGCTAAAGCTACCGCCGGATGTGGATGGTGAAGCAGTGAGCGTGGTAGAGGCGCCTGAGCATATTGCAGTATCTGCTACAGAAACCGTAGGTGCAGATGCCACAGTCACGCTCGCGGTATCTCTGGCCGATGGACAACCGGATCGGGTATAGCTCACTATATAATTGGTATTGCCGGTAGGCGATACGGTGATGCTCTGTGTGGTCTGTCCACCTGGTGACCAGCTGTAGGTGCCGCCAGGGAGAGATGGTGTAGCCGTGAGTGTCAAAGATGTGCCGGCGCAGATGGCGGTGTCATGGGCTGACACGGTAGGAGCAGCCGATACGCTGACCCTCGCGGTGTCTGTGGCCGCAGTACAACCGGCTATCGTATATGTCACTCTGTAAGTAATAGTAGTAGCAGGCGATACGGTGATAGACTGTGTGGTCTGGCCGCCGGGCAACCAGCTGTAGCTACCTCCTGATGCGGATGGCGAAGCAGTGAGTGTGACCGGTGAACCTGAGCAGACAGCCGTGTCTGCTACAGAGACTGTAGGTGCAGAAGCTACGTTGACGTGGGCGGTGTCTTTGGCTGCGGGGCAGCCGGGCTTGGTATAGCTGACGATATAGTTTGTGCTGGTCGCGGGCGACACGGTGATGCTCTGAGTGGTCGCACCGCCGGGTGACCAACTGTATGTACCACCGGACAAAGATGGCGTAGCAGTAAGTCTGACTGACGAGCCGGAGCATATGGCTGTATCTGTCGCCGTCACGACAGGTGCTGAGGATACGGTGATCCTCGCAGTATCTGTGGCAGCTGTGCAACCTGATATCGTATAGGTAACACTATAGGTAGTACTAGTCGCCGGTGACACTGATATGGACTGTGTGGTCTGCCCGCCGGGAGACCAGAGATAGGTACCACCTACAGCCGATGGAGTGGCCGTGAGTGTGACCGATGCTCCTGCGCAGGTAGCAGTATCGCGTACCGATACCGTAGGTGCTGTCGCCACTGTGACCGTGACACTATCGCGCGCTACCTGGCAGCCTGACTTGGTATAGGTCACTACATAGACAGATGTAGATGCGGGCGACACAGTAATGGACTGGGTGGTCTGCCCTCCCGGAGTCCAGAGATAGGTACCACCTCCGACAGATGGAGTCGCTGTGAGCGTAGTGGACGAGCCGGAACACACTGCTCCATCAGGTGCATTGAGCGTCGGTGATGCAGACACGGTGACCCTGCCTGTGTCTGACGTCGACGCGCATCCGGGTTTATTGTAGAAGCAGATATAGTTGGTGGGGACGGTGGGCGATACGGTGATACTCTGGGTGTGGAGATTGGTCGGAGCCCAGGTATAGGTGCCGCCGGGCAGGGATGGAGTAGCCGTCAGCGTGACCGGTGAGCCCGAGCATATAGCTGTATCGGGTACGACTACAGTAGCACGTGCCGCGACTATGACCGTGGCTGTGTCCGTCACCGGAGGACAGCCGGGCTTGCTGAAGGTGACTGCGTAAGAAGAAGTGACAGCCGGGGTCACAGTTATATTTCGTGTAGTCTGGCCTCCGGGTGACCAGAGGAAGGTACCGCCATTCTGTGAAGGACGTGGGATCAGGAGTGCAGAGGCGCCTGTGCAAATACCTGTATCTGTAGGAGCCAATGTGGGCGATGACTCTACCGTGACCCTGGCAGTATCCCTGACTGTCGGACATGCGCCCAGTTTGTAAGAAACAATGTAGGATGCGGTGCTACCCGGTGGGATAGCAATAGTCTGTGTAGTCTGTCCGCCTGGTAGCCACTGATAAGATCCACCCGGGATCAATGGCCGTGCAGTGAGAGTGACAGCTGACCCTGTACAAACAGCAGTATCGTTGACTGCTATTGTAGGTGGAGAGGTGATAACTATATTGTTATACCAACTGACCGTCCCACAGCCTGGCAGCGTATATTCGAGATAATGATAGGTATCGCCTGTGTAAAGGACCACGTACGTGACATCCTGTCCGGATACATTGTCCCAACCCCAATAATAGGTACCCCCAGTAATGGATGCCTGCGCGTGAAGCCTGACAGTATCCCCAACACAAACAGATGTATCTCCGGTGATAGTCAGTACAGGAGCCGGAGTAGTGAAGACCCGAATAGTATCATGTACGGGGATGCAACCAGCTTTAGTGTAAGTGACAGTGAACGTAGTATCGCTACTCACTGCCGGACGGTAAGTGCTGGAGTAATCCCCCCCTGGACTGTAGAAATAAGGCGCCCATTGATATTGGCCTCCATTTTGAGATGGTCTGCAAACGAGCGTAGCACTTGTTCCGGCACAAATGGTGGTATCGGGTGAAGGCGTCAAAGTCAGTGGTGCCAGAGTGACCCTGACAGTATCAGAAGAAGAGGCACAACCAGCTTTGCTATAAGTAACAGAATACGAAGATGAACTCGATGGCGTGACAGTAATAGACTGTGTGGTCTGCCCACCTGGTGACCAGAGATAGGACCCACCAGCCAGCGAAATGGCAGCCCTGAGTGTGACGGAGCCGGAACAGATAGTGGTATCAGGTACAACGACGGCGGTGCTCAATACATTCACTGTGACGCTGTCGGTCTTGGGCCCACAGCCGGATGCAGTGTAGGTAACCTTATACTTGGTAGTGGTAGTCGGTGAAACGGTGATGGTCGGTGTGGTCTGCCCGCCGGGAGACCAGAGAAAAGTGCCACCAGGGTGCTGAGCAGTAGCTGTCAGTGTGACAGGATTGCCTACACAAATGGTAGTATCAGAATTAGTACTGACTATACCGCAGGGGTCACAGGTATCAAGGATACTAAAGGTAAAACTCCTGCTGATACCACAGCTATCATAGGTGATGACATTGTATACTCCGAGATTATTGGTAGGGAAGGTACCGGTATTGCTATTGATCTGGAAAGTATCAATATCGCGAATTTCCACTGTATATGGCACTGATCCGCCAAAGATCCTGAATATAGGTGGACCGGATGACACTCCAAAACATTTGTAAGCTGCATTGACATAAGGGAATGGAACTGTGCTGTGGGTGACTATAAAATTGCCGCTGTCTATCGGACAAATAGAATCCCAATGCGTATTGAGATTCATATATTGGAGCGTATTATTATAATCATAATACTGCCCAAGGTGGCTGTTTATATTGTATACTTTGTAGGTAAATAAACCCGTATCTGTAGGAAACTCTGTGTAAGTGCTGTTATATGAAATAATGTCATTGTACAAGAGAATACCATTGCGATATATCCTCATGTTGTACGTGGGATCGTACGGAGAACAGTAATCAGTCCTTTGATAATAATTAATATCTGACCGTATCGAAATAACGGAACGACCCTGGCAGTTGACATAGCTAGTGACGGTGTATGGCACACTTCCTATAACAGGTAAATCTATCGGCAACGAGCAGCCACTATCAGATACCATCGTATAATGACCGGGGCGCAAGCCCTTAAAAACAGCTCCATTGCTGGGTCCGGGGGGCTGCTCGTCCATTACAGTATGATTGACGGTGTCAATAATAGAGTACTTCTCCGGGTAATCAAACAGGCCCATAACTGTCCATGTCTTGGAGCATGTCGAATCCATATGCATGGAAGAGCAGGCATTAAGCTGATAATTTCTATGATTATAAAAATCCAGATTTATCAGGCCCCTATACTCACATCCTCCATGTACATAGCCTATGACAGAATCTCCGAAATTCGGAATGTGTGTAAACTCCCCGGTATGATTACCGTGATACCAGATGGCGGAAGCGCCATTATAGGCACGAAATGCGATAGAGTCCATAGACGATAATGGAATAGTGGTGCCGTCATGCAATGAGTAAAACGAAAAAGCTATACTGCTGCATGAGGTGATCCTGGCCCTCATACCTTCAAGCGGCGTGCTGTATACAGTATCCAGACGAGATGTACCACATGCGTCTACAAACCGAATCAGATAACTGACCCCATGCTGAAGATTATGAAACGCTGTGAGCACAGTGCCACTTCCTGAGGTATAGCCCAATATAGTGTCTACCTGAACTGGCGAGCAGTTGAGGCATGTGGCAATAAAGGGAGGGAAATGTGCCTCCTGTATATTAGTGATCTTGATAGTACTGTCATACGGGCAACTCGCATAATAAGATGGGACGGGACGAGAATAAGTGCCCTTTGACGCGCTGACACCGCATGCATCCGTGACTGAGAAGGTGAGTACGTTGCCTATATTGTACAAATGCGAAAAATTGCCGTCAAAGGTATTTGGGGTGCCATTGCAGTAATAGGTGTAAGGTGTCACTCCCCCCGAGGCAACAGACAATGCCTGACTCACGCTATCGTCAAAATTGATACAAATCACCTGTATGTCCATCGTGTAGGTTACGTAGACATTGTCCGTATAGATATTGCCGCATGAGTCGCGCATCCTGACCCAGTGATTGCCGTTGCAAGCGTGGAATGTGTCCGCGTTCTGATATGCGCTAAAACCGGAATTGGGCCCGGTAGAAGAAATACAATACTGCACGGGTGAACGACCTGTGCCCGGCGTACGCGTGGCTGTGATCTTGGACCCTGAGGTCGTGAGGGTCATCAGAGGGAACTGATAATTGCCAGCTACGCTGGCACTGACAGTCGTGACGTGGCCTGCGGCATCATGCACCCGCACTGTGAAAGAACCACTAGGCAGATTGATGAAATGGTTTTGCCCGGAGGGCAATGCGATGGGGTATGTGAGGTTGGGATTGGTCGGGCCGGATATGATGCTGTCTATGTATGGGGCTGTGCCTCCGGTAGCATTGACTGTGAGGGAGCCATCATTGTAGCAAATAGATGGAGTATTGGTAGTCGTGACAGTGATGGTCTGGGCCCATACGGTATGACATATGGCGACGATGGCTATCAGGAGCAGAGGTATACGTTTTCTCATGGTTGGTGATTGTGTCAGGTTCGTGGGTATAAATATAGGGAATCCCTGATATCTGAAGCCATTTGAAGTTGCTTGGCCGGAAAGCAAAAAAGTGTGACGGTCAGGGGTATCCCGCTCCTTACTTTATGCTCATCGATCGTGTAGTATACTTTGTACCATCTGATACTTTGACCAGGTAGATACCGGCCGGGAGTTTGAGGTCAAATTTATTTTCGGCTGTATGTATGCCTTGTTTATAAACGGTTTTGCCAAGCATATCTGTGACCTCTGCTGTAAGCGTACCTGTGTCAATGTCATTTACGGATATTGCGAAGGTGCCTTGATTTGGATTGGGGTATATAGTGACGATGTCGCTCAACAATACATCTCCTATGCCCGTCAGGGTGATGGTCTGTGTAGTCGTATCACTACCACATAGAGATGTCACGATTAAGGTCACCACATACTGGCCGCCAGCGCCGGTATAGGTATGACTGACACCACTTCCGCTACCCGAGCTACCATCTCCGAAAGTCCAGCTGTATGTAAACGGTCCACTACCGCCCGCTACGGAATCTATGAAGTGGATAGTATGGCCGCTGCCGGAATAATGCCAAACGTCAACAGGTCTATCTAAAACGGTAACTGTAGCCGAAGCGGTAGCAGGGGTACAACCTGGACCGGTATAACTAACATGATATGTGGTAGTGGACACTGGAGCAACCGTGATGGCAGGGGTGGTCGGGCCGCCAGGTGTCCAGCTATATGTACCGCCGCTATACTGCGGCGTAGCTATCAACAGGGCGCTATCTCCCCGGCAAACTGTAGTATCTGAGCTAACAGAGACTGTACCACAGGTGGTACAGGTATCGAAAATGGTAAAAGTAAAACTCCGGCTGATGCCGCAGTTGTCATATGCTACGACATCGTATGTGCCTGTAGCAGTAGCGGGGAAGATGGCAGTATTGGCACTCATCAGGAATGTATCTACTCCTGCTACCTGAACAGTATAGGGTATGGAGCCTCCGTAGATGGTCAGATGCGGGGCCGCAGAGAGATGGCCATTGCATTTGTAGGCGGTATTGACATATGGGAACGGGACCGTGCTGCGGGTGACATATATAGTGCCGCTATCGATGGGACACATGGAGTCGAAGCGTGAGGCAAAAGATATATCGTGGTGGACCATATTGCTGTCATCATATCCGATATATCTGAAAGCATCATAAACCCTGTAAGTATACAATCCGGTATCGGTAGGATAGATATACCTAGTGCAATTATTGCAATAGGGTGTGGGGGAATCATACAACAGTGTATCAGGACCAGAGACCAGGGAATCATGAAAAAAGAGCTTAACAGAAAATGTCGGCCAGCCAGCATACTGTATTAATTGATTAAACGTATCGACACCATACTCCTTGATGACAGGCTGGCCCTGGCAATTGACATAACTTATAATATTGTGCGAAACATGGTCAAAAGAATCAAGGATAAAAGTCGCTGAACATCCGCTATCGGAGATCAGGGTGTAAATGCCGGGATGGGCATTGTAGAAATAGGCACCGTTAGCACCACCCGCTGGCTGCTCCGCTATCGTATCATGGAGAGCATCTACCAGATAATAGGTCTCCGGATAGTCATTAGAAGGTACTGCGGCCACTATGTTCCAGACTTTGGAACAAGTGGAATCCATCTGCTGGCCAAGGGACAAACTAAAATCCCGGCTCGGTATCTCTATAGGCCAAGCCGCAGATGCCCGACATCCTCCATGAATATAACCGAGTACAGAGTCATAAGCATAACTGGTAGCCAGATGATCAAACCTGCCATCCAGACTGCGTATCCACTGATTATTATGTTTCAATAAAACTGAATCTACAGATGACTGCGGAATAACCGTGCCATCATCGTATTTAAAATAGACAGCGATCCCATTGCATGCTGTCTGTCTGACGAGCATATTCAGAGCCGGTGTGGTGGTGATAGTATCGGTCACTGTAGTGCCACATCTATCGGTGAGCCGGATGTAATAAGCTGTATTCTGATTAAGCCCCCTGAAGAGCGTATCGACAGAATTTCTAACACTGCTGTATACCGTATCAGATCGCACCGGGGTGCAATTGAGACAAGTAAAGACGTAGGGCGGGAAATTGATATTGCCAAACAGATATGTCAGCTTCAACATACTATCATAAGGACAACTGACCGTATAGTATGGATCTGGCGGAGATAACTGATTGGTCTGATCACCAGCTCCGCATGCATCCGTGACTGAAAACAGGTATGTGTGATAAGGTACGGCTGTAGGTAAGCCGGTGAATACGCCGGTCGTATTGCTATCAAGAATAGTGTAATCATTGTCCAGAGCGCGATAAGTATACGGTCCGACTCCGTTATATGCCTGTAAAGTAGCGGTACCGGTATTGAAGTTGACGCAAAGCGGAGGCAGTGTGATGTAGTATTGCACCAGAATATTATCGGTAAAAATATTGCCACATGAGTCACGCATTCTGACCCAGTATGTGCCATTGCACAGGCGGGCAAATGTATCTTCGGACTGATAGGTGCCGAATCCGGCATTGGCACCGGTGGAAGATATGGCGTACTGGACGGGTGAGCGGCCCGCACCGGGTGTCCTGATGCAATTTACCTGAGAACCGAATGTGCTCAAGGTCATAGCAGGGAAAACATATGTGCCAGCTACACTGGCCGTGAAAGTCCCCACATGTCCCGCAGCATCATGCACCCGAATAGTGAATGATCCATGCGGCAGATTGATAAAATGATTTTGACCGGAGGGAAGACCTATGGGGTAAACCAGATTGGGATTGGTCGGGCCGGATATGATGCTGTCTATGTATGGGGCTGTGCCTCCGGTAGCATTAACAGTGAGCGAACCATCATTGTAGCAAATAGACGGTGTGTTGGTAGTCGTGACAGTGATGGTCTGGGCCCATACGTTATTACATATGGCGACGATGGCTATCAGGAGCAGAGGTATACGTTTTCTCATGGTTGGTGATTGTTTCAGGTTCATGGCATAAATATAGGGAATCCTTGATATTTGAAGCCAGTTGTTGAGATTTAACAACCAACTACAGAGCTAGTACAAAAGAGCTTTTAAGAAGATCGGTTTCGCCACAGCCGGAAAAGCTGGTGAGAGGAATTACCCCTCTTTGACCTCCTGCACCTTAGGGATGCTGAAGAAGAAGGATGAGCCTACACCGGGCTCGGACTCGACCCAGATCTTGCCGTTTAGGCGGTCGATGATCTTGCGGCAGATGGAGAGGCCGAGGCCTGTACCGGGGAAGTTGTGCTTATTGTGCAGCCTTTGGAATGGCTCAAAGATCTGTACGGCATACTGCTGGTCGATACCGATACCATTGTCCTGTATGCAGTAGGTGATACTCTTAGCATCTTCTGTACAGAATATCCTGATGACTGGTGACGTCGATGTATTGTACTTGATACCATTCTGGATGAGGTTCTGCATGAGCTGTGTGAGGGCATTTTTATCTGCCATCAGCGGCCGCATCGGCTCATTGATATAGACTTTGACATTACGCTCCTGCATGAGCAGTTGCAGGCCCGAGAGCACATCGTCGAGCAGCATATCCATATCTACGGGTACGAAGCTGATGCCTTTCTTATTGATAGTAGAGTATGACAGGAGGTCCTTGATCAGGGCCTGGAGGTTTGATGCGCCCTTGACCGCATACTCGATATACTCCATAGCATCGGGGTCGAGCTTGGACTCGTATTTGCGACGGAGGAGCTGCATATAGTTGGATATCATACGCAGCGGCTCCTGCATATCATGTGAGGATATATAGGCGAACATCTCAAGATCCTTATAGCTTTCCTGCAGGTCGGTGGTCTGTTTCTCTATCTGCTCCAGGTACTCGCGGTGGCGCTGGAAGCTACGCGTCTGGCTGAGGAAGCTGGTGCCATTGGAATCATATTCTCCCATGCCCCTGACGACAGTCTCGAGCCATATATATTTACCCTCCTTGGTGAGGAAGCGGTACTGGAATACCTCGCTACCTGCCCGTGCGTCAGGGTTTGCAATCTTCTTATTGTATACCTCTCTGTCATCCGGATAAACAAACCTGCTGGCAGAGCGGCCGGTGAGCTCTGAGGGGTCATAGCCGGTGAGCGATGCGATAGACGGACTGACGAAATCAAACTCGCCATTAGGTTTATGAGTGCAAATGATGTCGGCTGAGTTCTCGGCGAGGAGGCGGTATTTCTGCTCATTCTCGGCGAGCTTAGCCTCGGTATTGAATCTTTTGACCATGAGCAGCATCAGCGCAAACTCCGATGCCACAAAGGCTATATAGAAGTCAGATACCTCCGACGAGTTCTCATGCGGCACTACGCTGATACCAAAGATGAAAACAGTATTGAGGACGATACACGCGAGCAGGGAGTTCTTATTATTGAAGAAAAGGCTGGATACGAAGAAGTAGATGATATACTGGTAGCTGAGCTTGTCATTGAAGTGACTGGTAGCTACGAGTGTGGCATTGGATATATCGAGGAGGTAGATAAAGATATTGCCCAGATTGCGGATATTGGCTTCACCGAAGCGGGTGAAAGTCAGCAGCAGGATGATAAAGCCGCAGAAAGACTGTGTGAGGTTTATGCTCTGGTAGTGATACTGCTCTGTGCCCATGAGGCCGAAGATGAAGCAGGCCAGCGAGGTAGTGCCTATGACGATCCTCACTATAGAGGCCTCTGTACTGACGAAACCCTCCAGGGTGGTCAGCATACGCGCAAAGAAGGCTTTGACCATCACCAATGGAGATACCTGCGCCTTATCCTTCTTATAATAGAAGTCTTTGGTGGTCGTCAGGGACTGGTCGTATATAGTTTTGTCAATATGCACACGTATAGAGTCTAGTTCGGATAGACATATACGGTAAAATGTTGATAAGGTTACCTTAATCGTAGTCCAAATCTAACCCGAGTTCCTTCTGGAAGCGCCTGAGAGCGGGATATAGCTCCATGAGCCGCTCCAGTTTGTCTTTGGGGGTGTAGTATTTCTGGGTGTTGCCTACCGTCTGTTCGACCTCTATGACGATATGGGGATTGAAGCCAAAATGCCTGTGTATGAAATTCTTGTACTGGATCAGAACCTCGTTGAACTTCCCCTTTTGTACATCGCTGTTGAACCCTATCGTGATGGTCGCCTCGGTCACCACAGGGAGGATGGCCTCCATCAGGACCGATATTCCTCCTTTGGTATCCCGGATAGATGCGGAGAAGGTATGCCATAATTGGATCACATTATCATGATTGAACTCGCGGATCAGCGGCCCGGGACCGAAATTGTCACCGGCATCGTCGGCCTGCTTCTTCCGGCTGTGCTCATGTATATTGTCGAGAGAAATGAGCTTGGAAGACTTTTTGACAATAGACTCCTTGTCAGATATCGGGCGGGGCTGCGCTGCTGCGGGACGCGATGCAGGTACAGCAGTAGCCTGTGACTTGGGAGATACAGGATCGATGCCGCCTTTGGCAGATTCCGTGATGATTACTGCGGGGTTAGTGCTTTTTTTTTTGAAGCCTCGGTGGTGGCTTCTACGGTGGCGTTGACATAGCACATTTTGATCAGGGCGAGCTCTACAGAGAGGCGCTTATTTTTGGACTGCTTGTAGTTGACATCGCATTGATTGCCGAGGTACAGGCAGTTGATCAGGAAACTATCCGAAGCCATGCTGGTCTGCTCCAGGTAGCGCTTCTTCACCGTATCGCTGACCTCCATGAGTTTCAGCGTATCTATATTCTTGGCGAATAGCAGGTTCCTGAAGTGTTCACACAGGCCCAGCACAAAGTCATCTCCTTCAAAGCCCCGCTTGAGTATCTCCGAGAGGTAGCCCATGAGTGCATTCATATCCTCTGTGAGCAGAGCATCAGTGACCTTGAAGAAATAATCGTAGTCGAGTACGTTGAGGTTTTGCAGCACAGAGTCATAGGTCAGCTTGCCTCCGGCAAAGCTGCTCAGCCTGTCAAACATAGACAGCGCATCGCGCATACCGCCGTCGCTTTTCTGCGCGATGATGTGCAGGGCATCATCCTCAGCCTCTATCTGCTCCAGCTCGCAGATGTGCCTGAGGTGGCCCACTATGGTCTCTATGGATATACGGCGGAAGTCAAATATCTGGCAGCGCGACAGGATGGTCGGCAGTATCTTGTGTTTCTCTGTGGTCGCGAGGATAAACTTGCAATAAGACGGCGGCTCTTCGAGCGTCTTCAGGAATGCATTGAAGGCGCCGGAGCTGAGCATGTGCACCTCATCTATGATGTAGATCTTGTACTTGCCTGATTGCGGAGCGAAGCGAACCTGCTCTACGAGCTGGCGTATGTCCTCTACTGAGTTATTGGACGCGGCGTCCAGCTCGTGTATATTGAAGGAACTATTTTGATTGAAAGATTTGCAGGAAGGGCATTCGTTGCAGGCTTCTATATCGGCTGTGATATTCTCGCAGTTGATCGTCTTGGCCAGGATACGGGCAGCAGTGGTCTTGCCCACGCCACGTGGCCCGCAGAACAGGAACGAATGGGCCAGCTGGCTCGTGCGGATAGCATTCTGCAGCGTGGAGGAGATATGCTCCTGCCCTACCATATCCTTAAACCGGGATGGTCTGTACTTGCGCGCTGATACTATGTATTCTGCCATGTGGGGACGAAAATAGAAAAAAATACAGGCCCCCAAACCCCTGATGAGGGCTTTAATACAAACATTGTGTGAACTAAAGTTCGCGGGAGTTTAATACAAGTGAAAATGTGACGGAGTGACGAGGTGAAATACAAAAAAGGCCTTTTGACCCTCAAACTTTGCACGCCTGCCCGATTTGTCTACTTTTTGACCTAAAAGTGACACAAACTGTTCAAATACAATATAAGCATTGTAGAAAAAGGGTAACTTTACACAAACTTTTGACCCATGGCTAAGATAATATTAACAGGAGAAGAAGAGATCATGTATCTCGAAGAGCTCGACAAGATACAGGAACTCATGCCTGATCTCGAAATAGAAGTCATCACAAGACCCGTGATGTCCAAGATGACAACCACCAACCTCGGCGAGGACTTCCGCAAATTCCTCCGCAATACCACCAGCACCATCATCACCGGTCCTGCTTTCAAGGTAGCCTAAAGCACTTGGTTTCCATTATTCCAATAGACAGGTGTTTGACGCCATTCTATTGTATTGGCCTATAGGTATGTATTATCCCGATAGCTATAGGAGCCTTGCTTACGCCTTATGGGTCCTCACCCATCTGCCTTCGGCATCTTCCCTCTCCAAAGGAGAGGGAAGAACCTACAGACTGAAAATCGAGAATTAAAAAAGGCAAGGGAATACATGAATCCCTTCGCAATGTATTAAAGCATCCTTTAGGGGGTTTGGGGGCGACGCAGAAGCAATAATATCACCATTTTAGACGTTGAAATGTTCGAACAGCCTTGCTGTCGCCTTATGAGTCCTCACCCCCACAGGGCAGGCATCTGCCTTCGGCATCTTCCCTCTCCAAAGGAGAGGGAAGAACCTACTGATTCAAAATCAGGCCTTTATATGCAAAAATTCGCATGCAAATCGAGAATTAAAAAGGCAAGAGAACACATAAATCCCTTCGCAATGTATTAAAGCCCCCTTCAGGGGTTTGGGGGTGACGCAGAAGCAATAATATCACCATTTTAGACGTTGAAATGCTCGAATAGCATTGCTTACGCCGGACCTCGCCTCTCCCATCTGCCTTCGGCATCTTCCCTCTCCTCGTATGTTTGCTTTGGATATAGAAATCAGGCAAAAAGTCAGAATTTTATCAAAGATGAAAAGAGAAAGGGATGGGAGCCGATTCCTCCCTAAGCAGCTGTAAAGGTATGCTGACCTTTAGAAATGGCCTCATCCTTTCTCATTCTTCCGCAAGTTTGAACAGAATTTAAGGCATCGGTTTAATGCCGGTAGCTTGTATAAACCACGAGAAAAGACTACAGAAGAATATCTCTTTGCATCTGTTTTATATCATCTAAAAACAAATGTATGGTGAAGTTTTTAAAGCAAAGTGTGGGCATAGATTGCTCCAAAGACAAACTTGATGTCAGTTTTGGTGTATTGGACAGTGAACTTGACAAATCGCTGCTCTCTACAACTGTATTTAAGAATAATGAACAAGGCTGGCAGAAGCTATGGGATTGGAGTCTCAAGCTGAGCAAGAAAGAAGTTAAGTTGTGCTTTGTAGTGGAAGCAACAGGTGTCTATCACGAGCAGGTCTCTTTATATCTGCATAGTAAAGGAGCACACATCAGTATTATGCTACCTAATAAGGTTAAAGACTTTATGAAGGGGCTAGAGTCTAAAAGTGTGACCGATAAAATCTGCGCCCAGGCCATGGCCATTATGGGGTTGGAAAAGAAGCTTGAGCCATGGAGCCCTCCGGTTGAAATATATAATATTCTAAAGCAATTAACCCGTGAACGGGATCAATTAATACTGGAAAACAGTCAGATAAAATGCCAGATACATGCAGAAAGGTCGGGCGCGTGGCCCAACGAAAAGAGCTTGAACAGAATGACTGCCAGAAAGGAATTTATAGATGCTCAGATCAGAGAAATAGAAACTGAAATAAGATCTATGGTGAAGGAGAACGAGACACTCGCAAAGAAGATCAATTATGTATGTAGTATTAAAGGAATAGGATTTATAACGGCCATCACAGTGATAGCTGAAACAAACGGCTTCAACCTGATCAGGAATAAAAAACAGTTAGTCAGCTATGCTGGACTGGATATTAAGTTTAAAGATAGTGGCACTTCTGTTCATCACAAACCCCGAATAAGTAGGAAAGGCAATAAGTATATCAGGAAAGCAATGTATCTGCCAGCTATGTCAGCCTTTAGGAGTGATGGCGAAATGAAGAATGTATTTGTACGCCTGGTATCAAAACATGGCATCAAAATGAAAGCTGCGGTGGCGGTACAACGAAAACTACTTGAGCTGATATATACCCTTTGGAAAAAGGAAGAAATGTATGATCCGGATTACCTTAAAAAGTTAGAGCAACCTCAAGAG
>JAOQAO010000214.1 GCA_025963485.1 Bacteroidota bacterium
GGTTCTTTTGCCAGTCCTACCATGGGCGGAGGTGCGACATATAGCCATCAGTTTACTACTGCGGGTACGTATACTTATAGCTGCACCTTTCATCCGGGTATGAATGGGACTGTGATCGTGCAGTAAGGCATAAAACATTTGCGAGATGGAAGATGTGTTGTTTAAAACATGCTTCATAACGGCGACGGCTTTGACGGGAATGCTGTGCGGGGCTTCGCTGGACCAGTCTGTTAAGCAGTTGCCGGCACGA
The DNA here is from genome assembly GCA_025963485.1 of Bacteroidota bacterium. Classification (GTDB taxonomy): domain Bacteria; phylum Bacteroidota; class Bacteroidia; order Chitinophagales; family LD1; genus UBA1941. The sequence goes on from JAOQAO010000214.1 coordinate 251, forward strand.
CGTGTTATCGGGGTAAAAGCTTTCTCCGCGTATGCGCGGGCTGCTGACCTGAAAAATGGTATTCCATTTTATGCTATACTCGGAGTGGGTGCCGCTTTGACCGCTATCCTGGCTGCGATACTGGCCTGGATATACCACAAGGATTCAGCGATCGCATTGCCAGTATGGTTGGCTGGTATTCTCGCGATCTGTCATACATTCTGTACGACACAGGCTGCTCCTACATATTTCAAACTCAAAAAAACGGACAACGAAGAGGCCTTAAAAAAACTATTGGACAAGTTTGAAAGGATACAGACGATCCGTTCTGCTTTTATTTTACTGAACTTCCTGTGTTATATCTGGGCGGTGTGGATTTTATTTGTTTAAGCCAAATTTGAATCTTTTTGCTAAGCGCTTTATATCCTACATTTGCGGTAAATGAGGATTCCACATAAGTTCGCTTTAGTCATTTTACTTTTATCAAGCATCATGCTGTCAGCGCAGACACGCAGCAAACTATCCGACAGGATGTATGTGGATGCAGAATACGCTCCCTTCTACTATGGCGTGGCATCGGGTGATCCGCAACAGACGAGGGTCATGATCTGGACCAAGGCAGGGACTATTCAGCCGGTATCTTTATTCTGGGAGGTGGCGAGTGACAGCCTCTTCAATAACATCGTCAGGAAAGGTGGAACGGTCTGTGCGGCGGAGCGTGACTACACGACTCAGGTAGATGTCGATGGACTTTTGCCCGTACATCAGTATTACTACCGCTTCATCACTACGGATGGTAAAGTATCGCAGACGGGCAAAGCACAAACACTGCCGGATGATTCGGTGAAGCATTTTAAAATAGCGTTGGTTTCCTGTTCGGGTGTATGGTCGGGCTATTTCAATGCTTACCGGCGTATGGGTGAACGGAAGGATATAGATTTCATAGTGCATGTGGGCGACTATATCTATGATGATGTGGACCCGGATGAGCATGTGCGCATGCCCGACCCGGAGCCAAAAACGCCCGCGACACTCGAGGACTGGCGCGACAGGCATATGTACTACCTGCTCGATCCTGACCTGCGCTATGCGCGGCAAAATAAAACATGGATCGTAGAGTGGGATAACCATGACAACCATGTCAATAACTTTGAGAAAAATGCGGATGGACTGACGGCATTCTATGAGTACCTGCCGATACGCATGCCTGATACGCTGCATCCGGAATATATATACCGGTCGTTCCGCTTTGGTACGCTGGCGGACCTGCATATGATCGACATGTACCTCTTCCGCGGCAAAGAGCAATTTGCCGCAGGCAGGAAAAGCATCCTGGGCAATGCGCAGGACGCCTGGTTCAAAAAAAGCCTGAGCGAATCAAAAACTACCTGGCACCTCGTGGGCAACCAAGAGATGATGGGCAGCTGGCTAAGCAAAGGAATTCCTATGTCAATGCATGCTCCGGGCAATGGCACCTTCTTCAACCCTGATGCCTGGGATGGATATGTGGATGACAGAAGCAGGCTTTATCATTTCCTCGATAGTAATCACATCAATAACTTCGTAGCGCTGACAGGTGACCAGCATATGTCTTTTATCATTGATCTCACGCCTGATCCGCGCAATCATAAACTGTATCACAAACATACCGGGAAAGGTAGCGCGGGAGTAGAAGTCCTCGCACCGAGCCTCACTGCCGGTAATATGGATGAAGAACATATCCCGAGGTGGATAATCCCTACATTCCAAAGATTAAGCCTCAATCTCAATCCGCATCACAGATGGGTACAGTTCTGGAAGCATGGCTATACTACGATAGATGTCACAGCGGAAAGATGCGTGGCTGAATTTTATTACTCAGATATCCTGCAGAAGACTGACAAGGAAAATTTTGGGAGAGGATTTGTAGTGAAAAATGGTGTGAACCACTGGGAGAGGAAGTCATATAGGAGGCCGATGGTGCGATAGTGTTGTTGGGGAGATTTGACAACTTTGAAAAGTTGTCAAATCTGTCTACTACATGATCGGGCAGAAGAAAGGGCGCGCTTTGCGCTTGAGGCAACCCTGATACATGATGGCCAGTTCTGGTGCGCCAAATGTTTGTGAAGCGGGTGTGAGTTTGGATACATTGATGTCATAGCTGAATCCTATGGTCAGGCCCTTGAAATCAAGGCGTGTCTGGAGGATCAGGGCATCAAGCGGAGCCCTGAACTGCGCACCTGCATAAAAGAAAGTAGTACTGTTATTATTGCCCAGGCGAAGGCGAACGAGCGAGCCGAAGTTATACTGCTGCGAAGGGCCCTGGAAGAGCAACATAAAGTTGGGCATGATCCAGACCTTATCTCCTACCTGAAATGATCCGCCACCATGTATAGTTGTCTTGAGGTAAAGTTTGTCATTGCCTGATGCATTATACAGACCGGGAGAGTACCAGGAGATATTGGGCTGGTTCACGTGATTGATCGCTACGCCGAGATAGATATTATTTCGCTGGCGCTTAAAGTTGACCGAATAAAGTATACCGGCACCTGCATCGATGTAGAGCATATTGGTTCGGGCAAAAGATTCCTTGGGCAGTGACGGATCGTATTTGCCGGTGACGGGGTCATACTGCGCATCGAAAGTAGACTTACTGGCATTGAAGCCTCTATGATTGACCCCAAACTGGAGGCCTATAGAGAGAGATGAGCCGTTCTTCCTATCTACCATAAAGTGATAGGCGAGAGATACATCTCCGCGGTTGGTATTATAAGAAGTGGCTCCTGCTACATCCGACTGGAGTGACAGGCCTACGCCTGCAAAACTATTGAACTTGGTAGCCCTGCCGATCGATATATCTCCGGATGCGCCAAAGGTAGCATATGTATTGCCTCCCGATACAGTGTTCCACTGAGTACGGGCATTCACTGCGATCCTGTAGTCGCAGCTATTGAGGCCGGCGAGTGCAGGATTGAGCTCGAGTGGGGCATAGTTATATTGTGAAAGATGTGTATCCTGTGCGTATACGCTTATAGCGCAGATAGCGACCACCCAAGACATCAATAAGATCTTTCCTACTCTGACCATCATTCTATTCTATTACCTTATCAGGGTCACATTTCCTTTGCCTGTGACTGTCTGCCCCGTGACACATAGTATCTCGAAGGCATACACAAA
>JAOQAO010000222.1 GCA_025963485.1 Bacteroidota bacterium
ACCCGGCAAGGCGTACATCGCTTTATACTCTTTCAATCCCACCACCAAAACATGGAGGCAGAATTCCATGAGGCCCGTAGTATTTTTGGATAATACTTTGCGGAGCAAATAAGATTTCAGAATTGGCGTTATATTGCTGTCAGATCATTTTATGAAAACATTTTTCACGCTGCTGTTTGTATCTCTTCTCATAGCCTGTCGCGCGCAGGAGACGGACCTCGCATTGAGGGTCACCAAAGCAAAGCCACAGTATGTCATTTCACCGGAAGTAGATGGACTGCACAGGGGCATCAGCTATGATTTTATTATATCCGGCCTCAAGGCTTCTGTAGTTTCAAAAGCTTCTGCCAGTTTTGGTACAGCCACATTCAAGCCTTCAACAAATGGCAAGGACATAGAACTCAAATTGACGGTCACAGATCTCAATGCAAGGTCCGGCACGCTGACTGTATCAGGCAGTAGCGGCACTGTTCTTTTGAAGCGAGAATACAAAGTGATCGCTACTTTGCGCTACACAGATTATTCTCCATCTCTTCCGGGCGCTGCGCCTAACCCGCCGGTAGTGCTTATGCTTAATAAAGACACGCTGGCAGACAACGGTATTATCACTTCAAACCAGCTAAGGCTGGCCAACAACATGACGCTGGCAGATGGCAAACTTTCAGGATTCATCCGCAAGAATCTCATGTGCAGGATCAGGCTGGTACATGACACTATCACCACCACTTTACATTCTTCGTTAGATCATTTGTCTGACAAGGTCAAGCAAGGGCTGGCAAAAGCAGTACCCGGAGATAAGATACTGATCGAGAATATGGAGAATCTCTGGATAGATGCGAAGCGTCAGGACTATATTACTTCCTACAGCAGTCTGTCCTATGAGTTGACAGTGGGGCCATAAAGCCGTATGTATTTACTTAAGCTCCTCTCTGAGGAACTTTGCCGTATGTGATTCCTTATTTTTCGCTACTACTTCAGGGGTGCCTTGGGCCACAATGGTACCGCCTTTGTTGCCACCTTCGAGTCCGATGTCCACGATATAGTCAGCTACTTTGATCACGTCCATATTGTGTTCGATGACTAGCACTGTATTGCCGCGGTCTATCAGGCGGTTCAGCACATCGAGCAGTATTTTTATATCCTGGAAATGCAGTCCCGTAGTCGGCTCGTCGAGTATGTAGAAGGTCTTGCCCGTATCTTTTTTGCTTAGCTCCGCAGAGAGCTTCACACGTTGTGCCTCGCCACCGCTGAGCGTGGTAGATGATTGTCCGAGTTTCAGGTAGCCGAGGCCCACATCGTTGAGGGTTTTGAGCTTCGGATAGATGGTAGGTATACTTTCAAAAAATGCCAGCGACTCCTCTACGGTCAGGTTCAGCACATCATTGATCGACTTCCCTTTAAATCTTACTTCAAGCGTCTCTCTGTTATATCTTTTGCCGTTGCATTTCTCACACAGCACTTCCACGTCCGGGAGGAAATTCATCTCTATCACCTTCATGCCGCCGCCCTGGCATTCCTCACACCTGCCGCCTTTCACATTGAACGAGAACCTACCAGCCGCATAGCCGCGTATTTTAGCCTCCGGCAGCATTGCATACAGCTTCCGTATCTCGTCAAACACCTTGATGTAAGTCACAGGATTGGACCTCGGTGTCCTGCCTATCGGCGTCTGGTCTATCTCTATGACTTTATCGATATGTTCCAGTCCCTTGATCTCTTTATACGCGAGTGGCTTCAGATTACTTCTGTAGAAGTATTTCGACAATATCGGGTACAGCGTTTCATTGATGAGCGTACTTTTGCCGCTGCCCGACACCCCCGTCACTCCGATGAATGTCCCCAGAGGAAACTTCACAGAGATATTTTTGAGATTATTTCCGGTAGCGCCTTTCAGCTCGAGGAAATTTCCATTTCCCTTGCGTCTTTCAGCAGGCACCGGTATAGATATTTTATTGGCAAGGTATTTAGCCGTCACCGACCCCTGCTTGACAAATTCCTTTGGTGTGCCTTGCGCTATGATCCTGCCGCCATGCTCACCTGCCCCGGGGCCTATGTCTATCACATAGTCACTCTCGAGCATGATCTCCTTGTCGTGTTCTACTACGATGACCGTATTAGGTGCATCGCTCAGTTTGCGCAATGCCTGTATCAGCTGCCTATTATCGCGCTGATGTAGCCCGATGCTGGGTTCATCGAGTATATAGGTGATACCTGACAGTTGTGACCCTATCTGTGTAGCGAGCCGGATACGCTGTGCCTCGCCACCGCTGAGTGACTTGGCTGGCCGATGCAGTGACAGGTACTCCAGGCCGACGTCCAGGATAAACTGTATCCTCGTCCTGATCTCTTTCAGCAGGTCGCGGGCAATAGTCTTTTGTTTTTCACTCAGGCGGCTTTCCAGGTCTCTAAACCATTCGGCCAGCACATCTATATCCCATCCTGCCAGTTCGCCGATGTTCTTATTATCTATTTTAAACCACAGCGATTCCTTTCTAAGCCTCGTGCCATTGCACTCATGGCAGGTCACTTTGTCCATGTACTCCTCGGCCCATGAGCGTATACTCTCCGAGGTCGTATATTTGAAGCAGCGCTTCAGCATCCCTGCCAGGCCACCCTTCTCCAGCGTATACCACCTGTCGTCAAAGTCTGATATCTCCAGCACCTCATCTTCCTCTACTTCCTGCTCAGTGGAGCCATAGAGGATCATATTGAGCGCTTCTTCCGGTATAGACTGTATCTGCGATGACAGCGAAAATTTATACCGCTTTGCCAGCTGGTTCAGCTCCTTGAATATAAAATTGTCCCTTGCTTCACCTATCGGCAGGATACCGCCTTTATTGATCGACACCGTTTCGTCCGGGATGATCATTGATTTCCTCACCTCATAGGTCACACCGAGGCCATTGCAGACGGGGCATGCGCCATATGGCGAGTTAAAGGAGAATGTATTTGGCGAAGGCTCCTCATACGATATACCCGACTCCAGGCACATCAGGTGCTTGGAGAAGGTCGTCAGTGCATCGCTGTCCGCATCGAGGAGCTGTATGAGTCCTTTGCCTTGCTTCATGCCGAGCTGCAGAGACTGGCGTATGCGGTCCTTATTGTCCGCCTCCATCGTGAGCCGGTCTATGATCAGCTCTATATTGTGTATCTTAAACCTGTCCAGCTGCATCTTAGGCTTGACCTCTACGATCTCGTCGTCTACACGCACTTTCAGGTAGCCTTGTTTGCGTATATTTTCAAATAGCTCGCGATAGTGCCCCTTGCGCCCGCGCACGATCGGCGCTAGGATGGTCATCTTCTTCCCTTTTTGATTGGTCAGCAGGTTATCGATGATCTGCTCTTCGGTAAATTTTACCATCTTCTCTCCCGTCACATATGAGTAGGCATCAGCCGTACGCGCATAGAGCAGACGGATGAAGTCATATATCTCCGTCACCGTGCCTACAGTAGAGCGCGGGTTGCGGTTAGTAGATTTCTGCTCTATGGAGATAACAGGGCTCAGGCCCGTGATCTTGTCTACGTCGGGGCGCTCCAGTCCGCCTATGAACTGGCGTGCGTACGCGGAAAAGCTCTCTAAATATCTTCTCTGCCCTTCGGCATATATGGTATCGAAAGCCAATGAAGATTTACCGCTGCCACTCAGTCCGGTGATGACCACCAGTTGATTGCGCGGGATAGCCACGTCGATATTCTTGAGATTGTGTACCCGGCTGCCATAGACCTCTATAGCATCGGGTTCAGTACCTGGTATGATCTGCGTGGAAACCTCTGTTTTCTTAGCTTTGACCTCTTTTGCGGATGTGATTTCTGAACTAGCCATTTGTAATCCGCGAAAGTACTACTAAAGCAGCTAAACCACAATGCCTTTTTGCAAAGATTATGCTTCTTTTCTGTTCTTGTTTTTCTCAGTTGCGGTCACAGGTTAAAATACGCTGATTTTGACCCTGGAAAGAGATAAAAAAAGAAAAATCAAGGGCCGTTTTTGTCGGTGAAATGCCGTTTTTCTGTCAGTATATTGCCATTTAGAGGCGGTTATGTCATTTCTTTGTAATAACTGCTCCCGGGATTAGGTTCTTGCTTTTAACACTTATTATATTTGTTCGAGCAGATTACTATATTTGTCCGCTTTTGTTTAACCACAATATTTTAGGAGCATGAAGAAAATATTAACGCTTTTCGCATTTTTGGCATGTATAATGACCGTCTCGGCACAGAGCACGGGTGAGATCAAGGGAAAGATCCTGGATGAAAAAGGAGAAGGTATGAATGGTGCAGTCCAGGTTCTGGATGTCAATGGCAAAACGACTGGGCAGGGAGGTGCATCCGATATTGATGGCAACTATAGTACAGGACAGCTATCGGCAGGTACTTATGATCTCAAGGTCACCGCTATCGGATATGATGATCTCATCATCAAAGCCGTGAGGGTTTCTTCGGATAAATCCACGTTACAGGATTTTAAAATGAAACTGCACGGTGGGGGCGGTGTGGAGCTTGGGACTACCATCATTACTTATGTCGCTCCTATTATTGACAGGGCGTCTACCTCTGAGGAAACACGCATCACAGCTGCTGATGTCAAGAATACTGGTGCCCTCAGTGTAGAAAACCTGGCATCTCAGGCTGCCAGTGTCACTCAGACAGATGCCGGCAAGGCGCTCACCATGAACGGTGGACGTGAGGATGAGGTCCAATATATAATAAATGGACACCGTGTGATCGGCAAGGCCAATATCCCGACCAAAGGTATCAGGGAGATCAACATTATCACAAATGGTGTGTCTGCGAAATATGGTGATGCTACCTCTGGTTTCGTAAGCATCACCCTGAATGATGCACAGCAGGGCCTAAGCGGAAGCGTAGATGCCCAGACCACCAAAGGCCTCGATAAATTTGGATCAACACGTGCTGCTGCCAACGTCAATATCCCGCTGGTCCGTGTCAAAGACAAGACCGGTGAAGGCAAGAATGCCAAAAGGACATTGCTGGGTGTCTCATTATCATTCCAGTATCAGAGAGATGATGACAGGTCTCCATCGAGCATCGGTATCTGGCAGGTAAAACAGAGTGCGATAGACAACATAAGAAGCGCACCTCTCGTGGTCAATCCTAACGGAGGGTTCTACAATAAGGCCGAGTTCCTCACTTTCCAGGATCTGTACAAGACCAGCAAAAAGCCTAACAATGACCAGACCGAATATACAGGCGGTGGTGAGCTGGGGTTCTATCCTACCAAAAATATATCGATAGCAGTAGGTGGCAACTATGACTATAATAAATATCACAGCTTCGTGAGGGAATATGCACTGCTCAACTCTGAGCACAATCCACTCTATCAAACAACCAACTACTATATATATGGCAGGCTCACTCAGCGTTTCGGAGGGGCGAAGCCTAAAGAAGGCACTACAGAGCGTACTACAGGTCTCAAGGTAGAGCACGGATACTATACTATCCAGTATGATTATGAAAGATATAAAACAGGATACGCTGATGAGTTCCACGGGTCCAGCCTGTTTGACTATGGCTACATAGGCAAATTTGAAACACAAGGATCATACGGCTACTCAGGCGGCGCTACACATACATATAATGGTAAGACCTACCAGGGATTTATACAAAACCTGACGTCTACTGATACAGCAGTGAAATTCACTCCCGGTAATATTAACCCGCTTGGTGCTACATTTACCAGAGAGTATTTTGAACTACTTGGTGCTGTGAAAAACGCCGATGGCAGCTATATCGTACCCGGAAACGCAAAGGTAGGATATGCTGACAACGTAAATAACATTCAGGCAAACAACGGCCTTATAAACGGAACGCGTTCTAACCCTATATATGACCTCTGGTACAATGTAGGACGCCAGTACAACGGATATGGCATCGACAAGAATGACGAATCCCACAGGGGCAAGATCGAAGGAGCATTCGATATCATCAAGCTCGGCGGAGATAAGACCAACACACATAAGATAGAAGCAGGTATAGAGTACGAGCAGCGTATACAGAGAAACTATACGATCAATCCGCTCAATCTCTGGGATGCTGCCAAAGCGCTCGTCAATACACACCTCACACTGGATACTGCCAATCCTATATTCAGGGTAAACGGTCAGAACTATGACCTGAGCAATATCAACTCGGTGACCTTCAATGCTACCGATACCATAATGTATGGCAGCAAAGCGACACTGGCTACTCAGACCACTTTTGACCGCAATCTGAGAGGCGCACTGGGCATGGACCCTAACGGTACCGCCAATATCGACATCTACGCTGTAGACCCCAAAAAGCTCAATCTGGGATTATTCTCGGCTGACGACCTTTTGAGGTATACAGGCGGTGGATCTACCAGCATTCTTAGCTACTATGGTTATGATTACAAGGGTAATGTGCTTACAACCCAGCCTACTGTGGAGGACTTTTTCAAGGCAAAAGACGCCAATGGCAACTATACGCGTCTGCAAAGAGCTTTCATGCCTACGTATGCTGCAGGATATATACAAGACAAGTTTTTCTATAAGGATCTCGGCTTTGTGATCGGTCTGCGTATAGATCGCTATGATGCCAATCAGATGGTACTCAAGGATGCATACTCTCTGTATGATACCAAGAAAGCTGGTGACGCAGATGTCAAGGCACAGTTCGGCAATGCTCCGGGCAATATCGGAAGCAACTATGTAGTATATGTAGACCACAATGGTACTGGCGCTAAGGTCACCGGCTATAGGGATGGAGACAACTGGTATGACCAGTACGGCAGGCCGTCTACCGGCAAGCTGGTATCGCTCCAGAGCGCCAATGGCCTGCTGCCATATCTCAATCTGCCAGGCGTGGATACCCTGTCACAGGCTGGGGCCAAAGGCTATATTAAGACAGCAGGATTTGATCCATCGGGTTCTTTTACTAAATATCAGGCTCAGTACCTATTCATGCCACGTCTGCAGTTCGCTTTTAATATTACCGACAAGGCCCAGTTCTTCGCTCACTATGACATCCTCTCCCAGAGGCCGCAGGACAGGAACCAGCTCAATCTGGCTGAGTACTATTATTTCACAGAGTATTCTGCGATCAAGAATAATCCAAACCTGAAACCGATCAGGAAGATCGACTACGAGTTCGGCTTCAAACAAGGTATTGCTGATTTCGCTTCCGTTTCTCTTTCAGCATTCTATCAGGAAACGCGAAACCTGATACAACTCCGTAAGATACAGTATGCATTTCCGGCTGACTACACCACATATGACAACATAGACTTCCGTACGGCTAAAGGTTTTAAGATACTGATAGATATCGCCAGGATATACAATTTTAAATTCAATGCTAATTACACCCTTCAGTTCGTAGAGGGCACAGGGTCCGATGACCAGTCCCAGTTTTATCTCGTCAGCAATAACCAGCCAAACTTCCGCCAGGTTTATCCGATCAGTACTGATGCCCGCCACCAACTCAAGTTTACACTTGATTATCGCTTTGGCGATGGGGCTGCATACAAAGGGCCTCGCGTGAATGGCTACAAGATACTGGAAAACTTCGGTGTCAATCTCGGCCTGAACCTCCGCTCGGGTACACCGGTCAGGCAGACCGCTTCAGTCACCGACGAGGCCTCTATCACAGGTTCTGGCCGCCAGAAGACGCTATCTCTGTCTAGCCGCTTGCCGTGGTATACTCGCGTGGACCTCAGGGTGAATAAGGACTTTACATTTGCGATCAGCAAAAAATCAGAATCTAAAGAGGCGAGGATGATGGGTGTATCTATCTATGTATACATCCAGAACCTGCTCAATACCGAAAATGTACTGTCAGTATTCCCGTACACGCTCAATGCCAATGATGACGGCTACCTGACCGCTCCAGGCAGTGCAGTCGCGATCAACTCTAAGACAAATACGCAGTCCTACAAAGATCTGTATCGCGCCAAGGTCAATAACCCGGACAACTATAGTTTACCTCGGAGGATTTACCTCGGAGCAAGCATTAATTTTTAAAATTCAGTATTCGCAATTAAATATATGATCATGAAATCCCGCATAATATCAACTTGCCTGATGGCCGCACTTAGCCTGGTGGGTGCAAACAGTTTCGCTATGGAGATGCTAGTCAATGGCCGACCGCCGGTACATCATAATTCGTACAAAACGGAGGCAAATGATTGCAATGTTCCGGTATCGCAGTACAGCCTGGACATCAATAACGTGCGTACCACTCTACTCACCGCAGGCGATCTCTGGTACAATACTACAACCGGTAGTGCAGCCTACGAAGTACCCAGCGGTAAAGGAGATCATTCTGGCAGGTCATTTCCCAATGCCATATTTGCAGGCGCTATCTGGGTGTCAGGACTCGATCAGGGCAATAACCTGAAGATAGCCGCACTCACGTACCGTAGCAATGGGACAGACTATTTCTCCGGACCCCTGGATAATAATGGTGCGATATCCCTGTCTACATGTAATCTCTGGGATCAGCACTTCCCGGTATGGGCTTCGCAGATCAAGCCCTTGGTCGCAGCCTACCAGGTTGCCTTGACTGCCGCCGGAGGCAATCCTCAGAATGTGACCCTTGACCTTAGTCCTTTCAGCGACAGTCTCAAATATTGGCCAGGCAAAGGCAACCCTTATCTGGCGGCCAAGGGCTATAATGTCAGTGATATTCTCGCTCCGTTTTACGATGCCGATGGAGATGGGTTATATAACCCCGCTCATGGCGATTATCCTACTATCAAGCAAGGCGGTGTTTCGCCTTCTAAATATGTCGACTGCCGGAATAAGCAATATATAGACAGTACTGATTATATTAAAAACACGGCCTATGCAGACGAAATGATATTTTGGGTAACAAATGATAAGGGCAATGTACACAGTGGCACCAGTGGTGGTGTGCCTATCGGTATCCAGATCAATAACCTTGGCTTTGCTTTCCAGAGCTCAGATGAGATCAATAACATGACTTTTTATACCTATAATATTATGAACAAGTCAGGCGCCGTGCTTAATCAGACATACATGTCCCAGTATGTTGACCCGGATTTGGGTTGTGCATTCAATGACCGCGTAGGTTGTGACACTTCACGTAGCCTGGGTATCATCTACAATGGTGTTTACGCCAATGCCACTAATACACCGGGGTATAATTTTGTCTGCGATCAGGGTACCCCCTGCACCACCGGTGGTGCCACAGGATATGGCTGTGACCTCCCTATGCTGGGTATAGACTTCTTTGAGGGCCCTGTAGATACCACGACATATACAAATCCTGCTAATCCAACCGGCCCCAGGATACATAAAAAGATCGGCATGTCTTCCTTTGTCAGCTATACCAACGGCAACTGTAGTACCTGCGATCCTGGTACCTCAGTATCGTTTCGCAACTATCAGACCGGCAAATGGAAAGACGGCACAGATATCACATTTGGCGGCAACGGCTACCAGAATTCCAATGTAAAGACGCCATTCGTGTATCCTGGTGATCCTTCGATCGCTACACAGTGGTCCGAGTGCAATCCGCAGATCGGTGCATCTATAGTAGCAGATGACAGACGCTTTGTCCAGACCTCAGGTCCTTTCACCTTTATGCCGTGCGCGATACAGAGCATCACGATAGGTGTTGTATTTGTACAGCCAACAGGCGGTGTGGGTAGTAACTGTCCTAGCTTTTCACTTATATCCACCGCAGACGACAAGGCACAGGCGCTCTTTGATGCAGGGTTTAAGCAACTCGAAGGCCCGACAGCTCCCCTGCTGTCTATCCGTGAGCTCGACCGAAGCGTCATCATCAATGTAACTGACGATCCTAACGGCAACAATGTCGGTGAGAGCTACGCACAAACCGATCCTCTGCGGGTGAGGAAAGGCTTTGTATCCGGGCAGGGCCTCGACTCTGTGTACAAATATCAGGGCTATATCGTCTACCAGCTGGCGGATGCTACAGTCTCTGCCAATGATCTCACTAACACCTCCAAAGCAGTCCCTGTTGCAATATATGACCTCACCGACAATATAGATCATATAGCTAACTGGTCTCAAAGCACAGATGTGGCATCCGGAGCAGTGATCTTCACACCCAATACCAATACAATACCAGGTGTGGGGCAGGATCTGCCTAATAAAGGTATCAAGCACTCTCTGACTGTCAGCCAAGACCTCCTCGGTGGTGGGCAGATGGTTAATCACCAGACTTACTATTTCGGCGTTATCGCTTTCGCGACCAATAATTTCCGTGTGTTCAATCCTGCTACAGGAATAGGGCAAAGCCAGCCTTTCCTCGTAGGCAAGAACTTCAATAAATATTCGGCTATACCTAGCGATCTTACTTCTGAGAATGGAGGCAGCCGTTTGAATAGCGCTTGGGGTTCTTCCTCAGAGGTCAAGCGTCTCGAAGGTCAGGGCAATGGTGGCAATAATATAGACATCACGCCTGCTACTATTCAGAAAATTCTGGACAATCCGCTCAATTATACAGATACATTAGATTACACTGTCGGCTTTGACCCTATCGGGCTCAAGATCACGGACCCGCTGTTGCTCAAGGCGGCAGACTTCGAATTGAAGATCTACGATCCGCTGCCATACAATGGTGTGAATGTCTCTACCAGTGCATACTGGAAACTAGTAGACCTTACCAATCATGATACAATAAATTCTACCCGTACCCTCGATATCCCTTATGAGCAGATCATCGCAAATGCTTCTGGCGAGGAATACGGCTTCTCTATTACATTGGGTACTCCATTCCCGATCTATACCAACTATCTCGACAGTATGCCGGTATATGGATCTATAGGAGGGTCTATCTCTTTCGCAGACTCTACCAAACCATGGCTGTCATTTGTAGCCGATACGTCGGTCACCAATGATGCCCGCAACTGGGTACGCTCCGGATCTAACTATATCACATGTGCAGTGCCTAGCGGAAGCGCGGCAGATGCATTCTGTAATACTTTCAGTGATGCTTATTACTACACAGGTACAGGTGCGTCAGCGCAGCAGCATTTCTCAGATCCCAATTCTGTATTCAATCACATAGCGGATGGCAAATGGGCCCCATATTGCCTCTCGGCCAATTGGAGCAAATCCCCGACAGGTGGTGACAAGGTGACTACCTCTGGCAGACCGACTACAGTAGGTGGTCCGGGATTCAAGTGGGACAAATACAATGACATCGCATCCCCTCCGCGCAATAATCTCGACAAGCTGCAGAGTGTGGATATCGTGATCACTAGTGATAAAAGATACTGGACAAAGTGTGTTGTATTTGAAACCGGTGAGCACCCTCAGGGCGCGGCACTTGATCCAAGTGGACTGGGCAATCCCCCTCGTAAGGGCATGCTCCGCGGCCATCAGTCTATCGTGGATGTCAATGGTACCCTCTCAGGTGATGATCAGCTCACAGGCTTGTCATACTTTCCGGGTTATGCGATCAATGTAGAAACAGGACAAAGACTGGAAATGGCCTTCGGTGAAGCTTCTGACCTCACCGACCAGAATGGTACAGATATGTTATGGAATCCAACGTCACAAGTATTAGGTAGCCTCAATAATGGTAACCTGGCGGTGCCTTATACCCCTATCTTTGGTGGCAAACATTTTATCTATGTTCTGGATTATGTATATCCTGACAAATCGCTTGGGGACAACGGAGGAGAAACAATACATTCGATATTGACCGATCAGGGGGTTTATCAGTCTATGGTGACCAATCCGGTCAACCAGGCTTACAGGCCGGAAGTGATCAATATCTATGATCACATCATGTGGACTGCTATGCCATTCCTGACACCTGGTTATTCTATGAAATCAATGGCCGATGGCCTGGTGCCGGACAATCAGGTAACCATCAAGCTCAGGGTGCAAAAGCCTTATGCGAAGTTTGCTACAAATGCTACTCCATCCAGCAATCCGGATTCATTGCCGCGCTATAAGTTTAGCACAATTGGCAAGGGCGTGACTGAGAAAAATGACTCTATCGCCAAAACCGCACTTGACCTGATACGCGTAGTGCCTAATCCTTACTATGCCTACTCAGCATATGAGCAGTCGGCTAACGATGGACGTGTCAAGATCACTAACCTTCCGAATGTATGTACCATTAAGATATACACGCTAGACGGTGTCCTGGTCCGGTCTATCAACCGGTCCATCACGGGCAATGACCCTGCTACCGGCACCAAGATCGAAATATCAAACGGCTATGATCTCAATGACCGGTCGGGTGGTTCTAATATCGACAACACAGCGGATTGGGATCTCAAAAATGAGAAGAACATCACCGTGGCCAGCGGCATCTATCTCTTTGATATCAATGCTCCGGGTGTAGGCCATAAAGTATTAAAATGGTTTGGAGCGATGAGGCCTACCGATATTTCCAATTTCTAATAATAATCAGCCATAGAATAAAAGATAGTTTATGAAGAAAATTTTAGTGATAGGTATAATAGCAGGACTGGGATGGCAGTCAGTATATGCGGGCAACCCTGACCGAAAAGGCGAAGCTGGAGCACCAGAGCTCAATATGAACGCCTATGCGCGCTCAGCAGGTTTCTGGGACCTCAACGTAGCGTCTGTCAAGGGGCTTGAGGCCGAGCGCCTCAATCCTGCAGGTCTGGGATTGACTCAGGGTACCGAGATCATTGGTTCCTATACCTCATGGCTGACAGGTGCAGGAGTCAATGGAGTGCAGGGTGGCTTTGCTACACGCTTCAAGAGCAATGCAGTGGCGCTGTCTATCAACTCGCTCAACTTCGGTGCGATCGACAAGACCACTACAGCTAATCCTGAGGGTGGCCTTGGTACTTTCAAACCGACATATCTCAATATCGGATTATCGTATGCCAAGAGCTTTTCTCTCGGCGCTACACCTAAAATGGGTGGCAACCTCATCACTGGCGGTGTCAGCCTGCGCCTCGTTTCCGAGATCGTAGGCAACGTGACCGCTACAGGTTTTGCATTTGATGCAGGGTTGCTCTATACTACCGGCAAGAAGGAGAACCTCCACTTCGGTGTAGCTCTCCGCAATGTCGGTACTCCGATGAAATTTGGTGGTGATGCACTTAGTTTTGAAGGTACGGCTGCAGCTGCCAGTTACGCAGTGTCATATAGCAAGAAGACAAATAAATTTGAGTTGCCTACGCAGCTGAACATGGGTGTCGCTTATGATCTGTGGCTCGGCCCGGCTATCCAGCTCGAAGGAGCAGATGCAGGGAAATATATCCAGCACTATCGCCTCACCTTCATGGGCCAGTATTCGGCCAATGCATTCGGCCTGGACAACTATGGCCTGGGAGTGGAGTTTTCACTCAGGGAGATATTTATGCTGAGAATGGGCTACCGTTTTGAGAATGGTATGTTTAAAGATGCTACTACAGGTACTGCCTATACAGGCCTCGCAGCAGGCCTCTCCGTCAACGTTCCTTTCAAGAAAGGAGCATCGTCTCCTTCCATTGGATTGGATTATGGATTTAGGATGACATCTCCTAATACCGATTTCAAGCATACTCACTCTGTAGGCCTCAGGATCACCCTCGCTGGCGCTAAGACGAAAGTAGTACCGACAGTCGAGCCTACTCCTGGAGCGGCACGCGAAGACGCTGAACCGAAATCTGAAGCAAAAAAGAAAGGCAAGAAGAGCAAGGCGACAGTAGAAGAGGTAGAAGAGAAGGACGCAGCTATCGACTCACTGATCAAGGTGAATCAGGCCCTCAAGGTGAAAGCTGAAACACCGATAGTAAAGATAGACACTGTGATCAAAACCCAGATCGTCACCAAAACGGACACAGTGCTCGTGCCTACGATGCTGGAAAAATCTGACTACAAAGGCGGCGATATAGATACATTGACCAAGGCTGGCAAGAAGGTGCTCCAGTTCAATGACTATGAAGCGCTCGAGTATGAGACCGGTTCGGCCAAGATCAATACTAAGTCTTACCCTTATCTCAACTACCTGGTCAATATCCTCAAGAAGAACCCGACGTACAAAGTGTCTTTTGATGGTCATACTGACAACGTAGGCGATGAAGCGGTGAATACCAAACTGTCTCAGGACCGCGTAGATGCTGTGAAGGCATACTTCGTATCAAAGGGGATCAATGAAAACAGGATAGCTACACAAGCTTACGGTTCTAAAAAACCTAAGTACAAAAATGATAACTCTGCAGGCCGCGCTAAGAACCGCCGCGTAGAGATATACATGGAGATGTAATTATATATTTGGCAAAAACATAAAAGTCTATTAATTTTACGAATGAAAGACGTCCCAAAGGGGCGTCTTTCCGTTTTATATTCTACAGGAATAAACAGAGGAGGACAACGATATGAGTGATATACAATATGTAACAAAGGATGGCTACGACCAGATGGTCAGTGAACTAAAATATCTCAAGACAGTAAAACGTAAAGAGATATCACTGGCGATAGCCGAGGCGCGCGAGAAGGGTGATCTCAGTGAAAATGCAGAATATCATGCAGCCCGCGAGGAGCTGGGCCACCTCGAGGCCAAGATATCAGAGATGGAGGGCAAGGTAGGCAGCTCGAGGGTCATGGATGAAAGCAAGGTCGATACGTCCAAGGTAGGTATCCTGACCAAAGTGGACGTTATGAATAAGAAGCTGGCCAAGAAGCAAACATTCACTATCGTCAGCGAGGCAGAAGCAAATCTAAAGGAAGGTAAGATATCTATCACCTCGCCTATCGGCAAAGCGCTAATAGGCAAGAAGATCGGCGAGAAGGCCATTGCCCAGACCCCGGCGGGAGCTATGGAGTTTGAGGTGCTGGCTATTGGTGTCTGATAAAGTGTATTAGTACTATCTAAGGTCTTTTATCTAACGTCTCAAGTCTAATTTATGCCAAGTATATTCACACGCATTATCAATGGCGAGATACCTTGCTACAAAATAGCGGAGGACGAAAATTATTTCGCCTTTCTCGATATCAATCCTTTGTCCAAAGGACATACGCTCGTCGTACCCAAAAAGGAGGTAGACTATATTTTCGACCTCGATCCTGATACCTACCTGGGCCTTATGGCTTTTTCGCAAAGATTGGCGCTGGCTATTGGTAAATCGGTGCCGTGCAAGAGGGTCGGGGTCGCAGTGATCGGACTGGAGGTGCCACATGCACATGTTCACCTCATACCATTGATAGTGGATTCTATCAATTTTTCCGATCCTAAACTGAAATTGGCTAAAGAAGAGTTTGAACAGATCGCTCAGGCCATCAGAACTAATTTGTAGTTCGCTTGAAGTTTGTATACGGATCTACTGATCCCTCGTTTCCGGATTACTTTTTTAAAACTTAGGACAGGCATACTTCTGCGTATTGCGCCTGTGCGGGAAGCTCCCGACATGTACCAGTGATATCTCCAGGCCCCCATTGAGTTTGCCGGGTATAGCTAGTTTAGAGGTGATAATGTCATAATTGATGAGTAATCGTGTCTGCTTAAACTGATAACCGATAATAGGAGATACTGCATCATTATACCTGTAGTAAGCGCCCAGGTATAGTGTAGAGGTACTGATATGATGTTTGTACCTGTCATGTGGTTTATAGCCCACCATACCACCGGCTACTACCTCAAAGGCTTTATTCTGATAGGTGAAATAGGCATTGCCATTCACGCTTAATGTATTATTGATCTCATATTCGGCGCTGAGCGTGGCGATATACCGGAAGCTCAGCTGACTCGCATCATTATAAAAATTATCCTTAGCGCGATTGAGATGTAGCATAGAGAATGTTGTACTGAGCAATAGTTTGTCCGTCACTTTTGCATTGAAGTTTAACCCCGCACCCATATCTATTTGCGAGAATCGCGTACTGACCGGATGCTCGAAATTCGGCACTCCCTGGTCAAAGCCTTTATCATCCACCCACTGGTTATTAAAATAGAATTTGTCAAAATCCACCGACTTGCTGATATAATTGAGGACATAACCGGCACTAAGGACAAACCTGTTTTCCCTGTCAAAAGCCTGGTGCCAGGCTATGCTTCCGCCAAACCGCATATATCGCAGCCGTCCATCACCGGCATCATCGTTGAGAAAATTGGCGCCTATGCCTAGCCAGCCATGCTTGAGCTTATTCTCCAGAATGGAGAAATCTGCATACGCCGCCTGAGTATGATAGTTGAATGTCTGCTGGCCGGTAGCCCAGGGCCATTGGTATTTATAGTTTACTCCGAGGCGATAGTTTCCCTGGAAATATCCCGTCGATGCCGGTGAGAGGATCAGGGGATTGGTGAAAAACTGTGTAAAATGAATATCCTGCGAAGACGAGCTCAGGGCACAAAGGGTCATCATCGCAAAACATAAATGCCTCACAGACAGCAAACCATCATGTAGAACTCTCTCCATCGTAAATAGGAACACTAAATTTAAGCAAAAACGAGTGCTTTTGCTATTTGTTATGGTGGCTGGTATAAGAATATTACAAGGTTGTGGCAATAGACCTTATCAATAAGGCAACAGCTTGTTCATTCCTTACGTCTATATATGGAAGGCTGTTTGTTAAGATGGAATAAATCTTGACCATGTCTTCAAAACATAGTATTTTGTAGCATAATTGCTTTCCTCATGATGGTACGTCCATCCTTCTTCGTAGTTTGCCTCCTGTTCAGTTTGTCCTTGTCCCTGGCTGCTGTCGCAGGCGAATCATGCAAACCCTGCAATGTTTTACTATTTCGCGAAAATAAGGGCCAATGGGATAAGAATGTGACCTTCAAGACGGAAATGCTCAATGCCAATACTTATTTTGAAAGGAATAGTATCACGTACGAGCTTTTCGATAGCTCCGATATGAGGCGGTTGCGCCATGACCTGCACCGCGAGATACATTACAAGCAGGACCTGGACCCGGTCATTCACGGACATGCCTTCCGGGCTGTATTCGTCGGTTCAAACCTGAATACCAAACAAAGCGCCATCGATCCTCAGGGTGAATACTATAATTACTATCTGGGGAAGGACAGATCAAAATGGGCATCAAACGTCAAGGCATATCATGAAGTGATGTATTCCAATATTTACGATGCCGCCGATCTGCATGTGTATTCCAATGGCGCGAATCTCAAGTATGACTGGATACTGAAGAAAGGGGGCGCGAAAGTTTCCCCTGTGCAGATCAGGTACGACGGAGCAGATGCGGTCTCGCTTTATAATAATAAACTCACTATTAAAACCGCTGTCGGCTCGCTCATCGAGTCGGAGCCATACGCCTATCAGGAGATAAACGGTGAGCGCAAAGCGGTGACGTGCAGGTATGTATTGAACAATGGCATAGTCTCCTTCTCATTGCCTGATGGGTGGGATCATGGATATGACCTCATTATCGACCCTACATTGATCTTCTCCACATACTCAGGATCGACCGCCGACAATTTCGGCTATACAGCAACTTATGACAGCAAAGGTTTCGCCTACGCTGCGGGTAGCGTGTTTCACACAGGTTCCTATCCTACCACATTGGGTGCTTTTCAGACCACGTGGGCTGGCGGCTTTGGTTACAATCAGCCTGGCTTTTATTCCGGTACCGGTACAGACATCGGCATCACGAAATATGCTCCGGATGGTTCTGCGCGCATCTATTCTACTTATCTCGGTGGCAATGGAGATGAGCTGCCACACAGTTTGATAGTCAATAGTGCCGATGAGTTGTTTGTCTTTGGCACTACCGCTTCAAATAATTTTCCCACGACGCCCAATGCGTATGATACCATGTATAATGGCGGGGTAGATGCGGGGCTTTTCTCCGGCCTTGCTGTACATTACAATACAGGATCAGATATTTTTGTCACTCACTTCAACCTCGACGGCACCGGACTTGTTGCTTCCACTTATGTCGGAGGTAGCAATAATGACGGACTCAATTATCCGGAGTACCAGTTCCTGCATTACCAATATGCTGATGAGGTACGCGGCGTGATCGATATCGACAGGAATGACAATGTATACATCGCTTCATGTACGCGCTCGCAGGATTTTCCCACTACTCCGGGTGCGTACCAGACCACGCTCAACGGCCTGATGGACGGCGTACTTTTCAAAATGGATAATAATCTCAGTTCGCTTATCTGGAGCACCTATCTCGGGGGCAATGACCGTGATGCGATATATTCACTGGCGCTGGATGCCAATGATAATGTCTTTGTCTGCGGTGGTACAGAGTCTACAGATTTCCCGACTACGACAGGCACCGTACAGACCACGACCAATGGTGGCCGGGCAGAGGGCTTTATTACGCTCGTCAGTCAGAATGGCACCGGCATTATCCGCTCTACACTATTTGGTACGCCGACCTATGATCAGTTGTTCTTTGTACAGACAGACCGCAAAAATAATGTATATGTGATGGGGCAGACATTTGATACTACAGCGGCATTTACCAAAAATGCACTGTACAACATACCCAAGAGCGGACAGTATATCAGTAAGTTTAACTATACCCTAGACACACTCATCTGGTCTACCCGCTATGGTACCGGCAGGGGCATTCCGGATATATCGCCGACTGCTTTTCTCGTAGACAGGTGCAATAGCATCTATGTGGCCGGCTGGGGTTCGGACTTCCTGAGATTGTTTGGAGATGGTGTGAGCCTGAGTACGGCAGGTATGTTTGTGACGCCGGATGCCTATCAGCCGACGACGGATAGCAATGACTTTTATGTCATGGTCATGAAGGATGATGCCTCCGCGATCACTTACGCGACCTATTTCGGCTCGCCCGTATCTGAGGACCATGTAGATGGTGGTACGAGCCGCTTTGATAAGAAAGGTGTGATATATGAATCCGT
Organism: Bacteroidota bacterium; assembly: GCA_025963485.1. Taxonomy (GTDB): domain Bacteria; phylum Bacteroidota; class Bacteroidia; order Chitinophagales; family LD1; genus UBA1941. The sequence goes on from JAOQAO010000222.1 coordinate 18,787, forward strand.
ATGTGCAGGTTGCGGAGCGAGCAGCGCCTTTCCGACATTCCCGATCAATGTGGTCTCGCATACCAATCCTTCTCCAAATTGCAATAACGCGATCTTCAAACTCGACCTGGATCTGCCGCTCGTCATAGCAGACTTCCAGCCGCCGCCGTCGGCCTGTGATACTTTCAACTATCAATTCGTCAACAAGAGTAAGATATTCGATACAGTGACCACGGTCGTCACATGGATATTTGGCGATGGGGGTACATCCAATCAGCTGAACCCTTCGCATCAATATACTGCCCCGGGTATTTACACCATCACACTTATCATCGCGGACGTCAGTAGCTGCAACGGATCGGATACCGTATCCAAGCAGATCATTATTTCGCCAAATGACTCGACCCTCTCCCTGGCAGACGCGACAGACTGCCCCGGCTCCAGTATACAGATAGGCATACCTGCTGTCAGCGATACGTCTGTGCACATTTCATGGATACCATCCACAGGATTGAGCGATCCCAATATTTCTAATCCATATGCCAGTCCGTCGCAAAATACATCCTACCTGCTGACAGTGACCAAAGGCAATTGCCGGGTCCACTACCGGCAGAATATCAAGGTCGCTAATGACTCTATACATATCCCGGGGGCCAATGTACTTTGCCCTAACGATACCATCCATCTTTTGGTC
>JAOQAO010000242.1 GCA_025963485.1 Bacteroidota bacterium
TATCAGCTGATAAGCAGTTCTTCCTCAATATGGCGGTCAGCCTGGCAGTCCGCGAACTATGTGAAGAGGTCACAAATGATGAGATACGCATCAAATGGCCCAATGATATATATCATAAAAAGAAGAAGATCGCCGGCATCCTCATCGAGAATACCATCAGCGGCAGCCAACTCTCCTCATCAGTCATAGGCATAGGACTGAATGTGAACCAAACCGAATTTGATCCCGGTATACCCAATCCGACCTCACTGAAACTAATCACAGGGCAGGAACAGTCGCTGGATGCTGTCACTCAGAAACTCAGCATATACATGGAGAAATACTATCTCCAACTGAGAAACCTGCACTTCAATTTCCTCGATAAAGGCTATACCGTACATCTATATCGCTATAATCAAACCGCCTCTTTCCGCAAGGACAATCAGGAATTCCGCGGAGAGATCATCGGCGTGACCAAAGAAGGAAAACTCATTATAGAGTCTAATGGTAAACAACTTAAATTTGGGCTGAAGGAAGTGGAGTATTTATGATTTTTGACAAAGTCAGAATGTCCGCTAATTTTACCATGGATAAAAACGAATACAATGCCCAGTTTAGACATAGCCAGCAAAGTAGACCCTCAGGTGGTGGAGAATGCCATCAATGTGGCCAAGAAAGAAATACAGAACAGGTATGACTTTAGCGGGTCAAATACAGAGATAGACTTCAACAAGAAAGAACTGACCATGCATATAGTGACCGAAACGGAAATGCGCATGGATACAGTACTCGACATCATCATATCACGTGGCGCCAAGCAGGGACTCGACCCGCGCAGCTATGACCAGAGCAAGGAACACTTCTCTCAAGGAACGATGATCAAAAAGGACCTCAAAATGAAAAACGGCCTTGACAAAGAGGTGATGAAAAAGATAGTGAAGGCGATCAAAGACTCGGGGCTGAAAGTACAGGCATCCCAGATGGACCAGATCATCCGCGTCACCGGCAAAAAGATAGACGACCTGCAGGCTGTGATGGCCCTGCTACGCAAACAAGACTTTGATATACCGCTGCAATTTGAAAACATGAAGAGCTAAATCAATGGCGTGTTGCATTTATCTAAATACTTAATACTAACTACTTAATACCAAAACATGGGCTTTCTCGATCAGCTAAAACAACTACAGGAACTCAAATCCAAAATGGACGATGTGAAATCCCGCCTTGATACGATCACCGTGTCTGAGGAGAACTCATTTGTCAAAGTGACTGTCAATGGCAACAGGAAGGTAACAGGCATCGAATTTAAGCAGCAGGTGGACAATAAGGACCTGGAAGGCCATCTTCTAAACGTCCTGAATGAAGCCCTCGTCAAATCAGATTCTGTCATGCAGAGCGAAATGAAGGGTATCATGCCCAATATACCCGGCCTGACCTAACAGTGGCTTAGCCATTTTATCTGATCAGGACCAAGCTTCCCCTCAGGTGTTTGTCTTCGAAGTGCTTGTGCACAAAGGTCGTTTCGTCTATCAGATAAACATATACTCCGGCTGACATCAAATGGCCCTTGTACATACCATCCCAGCCGGCGCCCGCATCATACGAATCATAAACCTTCTCTCCCCACCTGTCAAATACTTTCACAGAAAAGTAGGAAACAGCGCAGGAATTTGACACGAGAAAGTAATCATTTATACCATCTCCATTAGGGGTGAACGCATTGGGGGCCACCACTTCACAGTGGCAGGTATCTTCATGGACACTTATAGTTTCATTGACCGATCCGCATCCATTAGTGATCGCGAGTGAATAGATGCCAGTCTGGGATGCTGTGATACTCCACTGCATAGAGCCGTCCTGCCATAAGTATGTACATCCTGTACATGAATCGTACAATAATATCTCCTCACCGATGCATATACCCATATCCGCAGAGAGATGGCCCTTTGGCAACTCGGTATAAGAAACCGAAACAGAGTCAAACCGCTTGCAGCCGTTCAGATCGACAGTGACCGAATAGATCCCTGCACTGGTTATCGTCCGCTGAAATGTGTCTGATCCGTCATTCCATAGATAATCAGCTCCGGGGTTTGCGACATCCAGCACCAGTTGTTTGCCTTCACATAGCGTGGTGTCGGCTCCCAGGTCTGCATGGGGTGCGGGAGAAACCACAACCGCAATGGTATCAGCACCCGTGCAACCCAAATGAGATACCGCCAGCGTATATTGACCTGTCTGGGTCACTGCCAGGTAGTCATGAGTCGATCCATCCTGCCAGACATAGCTGTATGAGGACACATCAGGCACCGGTTTCAATACAAGTGTTTCACCCGTACATATTCCCGTATCATTTCCCAGATAGAGCGGCAGTGGTGGCGCCAGGCCTACCACTATAGTATCACTCCCGGCACATCCGTTTTGGGTGACCGTCACCCAGTATGTACCCGGAGTGGTCGCTGTATACACACTAGCCGTAGAGCCGTCCGTCCAAACATATTGCCCGGCACCCAAATGTGGATCCAACACTACAGTCTGACCTCGGCATATTAATGTATCATTTCCCAAATGAACCGAAGGACTAAGGGTCTCATATATATTTATGGTATCGCTGCCGGAGCATCCGTTTTGAGTGACTGTCACGGAGTATGTGCCTGCTGCCGTCACAGTATAGGTCCTGCCCGTAGAGGCATTTTGCCACAGGTATTGTGCAGACCCCAGGTTCGGGTCCAATACGACAGTGCTTCCAGAACAAATTAAAGTGTCATTGCCTAAATATACTGAGGGCAGCGGTTTCGTTCCTACTATGATAGTGTCGCTACCCGAACATCCGTTTTGGGTGACCGTTACCCAATATGTCCCCGCTGCGGTACCGGTATATGTACTGCCGGTAGAAGCATCTTGCCATACGTATTGCGCATTGCCCACATGCGGATCCAGAACGATACTACTGCCGGAACATATTGCCGTATCATTACCCAGATGTACTGGCAAAACTGACACAGACCCGACCACTACAGTATCGCTGCCGCTGCATCCGTTTTGGGTCACCCTGACCCAGTATGTTCCCGGGGTGGTCACTGTATATGTGCTGCCGGTAGAAGCATTCTGCCACAGGTATTGCGCAGCACCCATGTGCGGGTCCAGCACGATAGTGTTGCCAGAACATATCGCCGTATCATTACCCAAGTGGACAGCCGGGCCGGGTACGGAGCTCACTATTATCGTATCACTGCCTGTGCAGCCCCCCAAAGTGACGGTGAGCCAGTATGTCCCCGGGGCGGTCACTGTATATGTGCTTCCGGTAGATCCATCTTGCCATACATACTGGGCTACTCCCAAATGAGGATCTAAAATTATATTGCCGCCTGCGCACATGCCGGTATCCGCTCCGAGATATACCGATAGAGCACTATTGTTTACAAAACTGATAGGGCTCACACTCGTCTGAACGATGCCGATGGTCGAGTCACCTCCGGTAGCATAATATTGGGCCCCCATCTGGCATGCGCCACCGCCATTGGTCGTAAACACACCAGACCTGCCTGGGTGCGCGGATATTGAGACATTAGAAGGAATAGAAGTGGTGGTAAGCAAAACGGCACCTATACCGCCGCCGCCGCCGGTACCTACGCAGCTATGTCCCTGATCTCCTCCATGGCCACCGCTGACATCGAGCGTGACACCCGATGCGACGATAGAAATATCGAGGTATATGGAACCGCCGCCACCGCCGCCGCCCACTCCGTCCAGAGCGGCGCCGCCCACGACCAATTCATCATTGCCTTTGGCTGTCATCCGATGGTTATTGCCATTTATCGAGTTTGCCTTTATGATCACGATGCCGCCGCCATCAGCGCCATAACTGCCAACTCCATTATTGAAATCGCCGGAGCCACCACCACCACCCGGAAACATCGTCCCTGCCGATATATGAGAAGCGAGGCTGACCCCTCCTATTCCCATATAGCCGTTGACCGGACAGCCTCCGAGTGACTCTCCGCCTATACCACCTCTGGTATAGTTGCTCCCACCACCTCCTCCGTGATTATGCTTATTGCCACCACCGCCGCCATTGGCCAGCTTGCCTCTCCCCGCCATCTTGTCATCTATCAGTTCGGTTATACCCTCTCCTTTTTTTGCCCCGCCAAAATTCCAATAACCCGCCATTCCGGGCTGTACCAGAGGATAATAGAAATCGGGGGATCCTGAGCCGCAACTGCCATCAGGATTGTTGGACACATCTCCTCCTCTGAAACCCAGGCCGGAAACGTTGATATCCGCATTCAGCGTGACACTGCCCGAGGCAAAAAAAGCGAGTACTCCACCCGAGGTGCCATCCCATTTCTTTGCGATGAGGGTGCCAGTGATATTGGCATTTACATAGTTGGGTATCCTGACCATCTGTACCCGGCCTGCAATATTAAAAGCTGTCGCCAGGGCTGCATTCAAATATATAGTCGCCCCGGTCACATGATTGACGATCCCGTATTCATAGTGGCCGGCCCCATTGAGGTTGAGGATGTCTCCAAAGCTGGTCGTATTGGTGGTATCTATTACGGCTCCTTTCATCTGCATGATGAGTATAGTATCACCCGCATGGAAAGCTCCCGGATTATCGACATCCACCCGGGAAGAGCAATTTTGGTTAGTTATAGATAAGACACCTGCATAGCTGTTTATGATGCCGGATATATTCGTCGTTTGTCCGGATAGATAGATATGAAGGGCAAGGATAAAGAAACAAAGGAATTTGATCCTCACGTACAAAGGTGTTTTCATAAGCGGGCATATTCGGTTAAAAGCAAGACGACAGCGCTTAACGGATAGTTGCCGAAGGTAAATCAGAATATACAAATTTTAGCAACTCCCTCTATATTTTATTGATAGTTTTACAGAAACAGAATACTGTTATGCGCCAGAATCTTCTCCTTTTATTTTTTGTTTTAACCCTTGCTTCTGCTCACGCTGATAACATCCTGCTACGTGGCCATATCACCTCACTGGATGGCAATGTGCCTCCTACGGTCTCGCTCTGGTCATCAGATGAAAGCTCTGAGATCAATGCTCCTGTTTTGAACGGGGCTTTCTCCTTTAATGTCCCCATCACGACTCCCGGATTGTACAATCTGAGGTTTCTCAATACGTCTTATGAATTAATGCTGTCACCTGCAGATAAGGCACCTTCTGTATCCATCACGATAGAAAATGGTCGTCTCAAAGATATAACCGTCGACGATGCAAAAGAAAATGAAGCATACAAAACGCTTATTGCTCAAATAAAGATCTACGATGAGAAACTCAGAAAGCATTTTCTGGACTGTGACAAAGAAGAAAACTGCGGCAAGGACTTAAATTTCCTGCTCACAAACTATAGAGATGAACTATCCGATATCCGCGATAAATATAAAGGCACTTATACAGCCGAAACCCTTTGCAAAATGAAGATACCTGTGGTAGCGAAAGATGTGAAGAATAGTGCATCAGAGTTCAGGGCCGGTTATTTTGAGAATGTACCGTTCGGAGATAAGGCTATCCTGAAAAATCCGGTCTATAAAGAAATGATAGACGCATATACCGACTTCCTGATAGAACCTAAGATCAGTAAAGAGGATGCCTTTATCAAAGACCTGATGAAGAAAGCCTCGGCCAACCCTGTGGTGCTCTCTCAAACTGCCGGCACTCTCTATGAGTCCCTATTCAAAAGGTCGCGGGAAAAGATGCTCGGCATATTTATCGCCTGGTACAATGAGAATAAGGTTGCTGTAAATAATGCTTCACTGGAGTTGAAAATAAAGGGCCTTTCCTCGACAATGCCCGGAGGGCGCTATCTGGATATAGTAAGGGATGATGTCACGGGCCGTCAAACATCTCTGAAGAAAGTGGTGGACGCATCCTCATGTACCTTGCTTTTGTTCTGGTCCTCTGACTGCAGCCACTGCAGGGAGGAGATGCCACAGATCAAGGCTGCGTATGAAAAATATCATGTGAAGGGCTTGAATATTTTTGCTGTATCACTGGAACAAAATAAGACTAAGTGGGCCGATTATATCAAAGAAAATGGTTTGGTTTGGACCAATGTCACCAATCTGGTAGGCACTGATAATCCTGCAATACAATATATGGTGACCGCGACACCCACACTCATATTGATAGATAAAAACGGAACCATAGCACACCGGTTCACCCCAAAGAATAAACTGGAAAAATACATTGAAGAGGTTTTAAATAAATGATGATGTTATGTTAGGCTATCGTTTTAGTAAATATGTACCTGAGGGCAAAACACCCTTTGATAAGCTGTTTGATCTGTTCAAGCAGCTGCTAACGTATACGAGTGGCGACGTATCCGAGTCTCTGAGCTGGCTCACTGATCTGGACAAAGAATACAAGCTCACTAATGCCAATTATGGGATAGGCGATTTCATTAACGACCTGCGCGAACGAGGCTACCTCAAAGAAAATGCACCGGGATCAGGTGATCTTTCTATCACGGCAAAAACAGAACAATCTATCCGCGAGTCTGCCCTGGAGCGCATCTTTGGTAAGCTCAAAAAGAGTCCGCGAGGCAATCATAAAACAGGGCTGACCGGACAAGGCGACGAGCAAAGCAGCGATCTGCGTTCGTTTACTTTCGGAGATTCGGTGGAGCACATCGCGATGCTGGAGTCTTTCAAAAATGCACAGGTCAATCACGGGATCGCGGATTTCATGATGAGCGAGGACGACCTCGTGGTCCGCGAGCAGGAGCACAAATCACAAAGCAGCACTGTGCTGATGATAGATATATCCCATAGTATGATACTCTATGGTGAGGACCGCATCACGCCAGCCAAAAATGTCGCCATGGCCCTCGCCGAACTTATCAAAAAGAAATATCCCAAAGATACCCTGGACATACTGGTCTTTGGCGATGATGCCTGGCCGATAGAGATCAAGGACCTGCCTTATTTGCAAGTGGGTCCCTATCACACCAATACACCTGCCGGGCTGGAACTGGCCATGGACCTGCTGCACAAAAGAAAGAATCCCAATAAGCAGATATTCATGATCACAGACGGCAAGCCAAGCTGTATGAAGGAAAACGGTCAGTATTACAAAAACAGCTGGGGGCTGGACCGGAAGATCGTAAACAAATGCCTCAACCTGGCCCGCCAATGCAGGAGACTGAAAATACCGATCACAACCTTTATGATCGCTAGTGATCCATACTTGCAGAGTTTTGTGGAGGAATTTACAGAAGCGAATAAGGGTAAAGCATTTTACACAAGCCTGAAAGGATTAGGCGAATATTTATTTGAAGATTTTGAGAGAAATAAAAAGCGTAAAGTCCGGTAATAGTAGAGTCGATCGGGAAACCGGGAAATCAGGGAATCGGGGAATACATGTTGATCAGAAAATCATGAATACAGAAAACCGGAAAAATACAGAAAACCTAATACCTAAAATACATGAAGGGATTTGAGGACCTTGAAGCATGGAAAGAAGGGCGTATCTTTAAAAAAACAATTGCTGCTCTTGTCAAAAAGCTTCCAAAGCATGAACAATATGATCTGGCAAGTCAGTTGAGACGGGCATCACGATCTGTGACGGCAAACATCGCAGAAGGATACGGGAGATTTCATTATCAGGAGAACATTCAATTTTGCAGGCACTCCAGAGGTTCTCTTGAAGAATGCAAAGACCACTTGTATACAGCGTTTGACGAAGAATATATTGATCAACAACAATTAGATGAGTTATTTTCTCAACATAAAAAATGCATTTCTCTGCTTAATGGGTACATAGAATGGCTCAAAAAGCAAAAGGATAAAATATAAATTAAATTACTATCGGGGTTGTGTATTCTGTATTCCAGATTTCCTGTATCCCCGATCCACCGATCAACTTTAAAAGAATGAAAGCAGCAACACTAGGCGACCTCAAAAGGTCAGGATATAAATCGAAAACTATCAAAGATGAACTGAGAGATAACCTCATCATCGCAATCAAGAACAAGGAGCCGATATTTAAAGGCATATTAGGTTATGAAGACACTGTAATACCCGATCTGGAGCGCGCGATTCTTTCCCGCCACAATATTAACCTGCTTGGGCTTCGTGGACAGGCTAAAACAAGGATAGCCAGACAAATGACCGAACTGCTTGACGAGTGGGTACCGGTCATCAAGGGAAGTGAGCTCAATGAAGATCCACTAAAACCACTCACTCGATACGCCAAAGACCTGATAGCGGAGAAAGGTAATGATACGCCGATAGAGTGGCTACACCGCAACGATCGCTACTCCGAGAAGCTCGCTACACCAGATGTATCCGTCGCCGATCTCATCGGGGATGTAGACCCGATCAAAGCCGCCAATCTAAAGCTCAGCTACGCGGATGACCGAGTCATACACTTTGGCATCATACCGCGGAGCAACCGGTGCATTTTTGTCATCAACGAGCTACCCGATCTTCAGGCTCGGATACAGGTGGCGCTCTTTAATATCCTGCAGGAAGGCGATATACAGATACGCGGGTTTAAGGTCCGGATATCACTGGATGTAGAGTTTATCTTCACAGCCAATCCCGAAGACTATACCAATCGCGGCAGCATCGTGACACCGCTCAAAGACCGCATAGGCAGCCAGATACTGACGCACTATCCCAAGACGATAGAGCTCTCCCGCCAGATCACACAGCAGGAGGCGCGACTGACGCAGGAGCAGCGTGATTTCGTGTCTATCGGCAGCATCCTGCAAGATCTGATAGAGCAAGTCGCCTATGAGGCCCGTCAGAGTGAATATGTAGACGCAAAGAGCGGCGTGAGTGCCCGCCTCACTATTGCAGCCTATGAAAATCTGGCATCGACAGCCGAGCGGCGGATGATGATGAATAACGAATCGCGGACCATAGCCCGCGTAGGTGATCTTTGGGGAGTAGTACCGGCGATCAATGGCAAAATAGAACTCGTATATGAGGGCGAACAGGAAGGTGCTGCCATGGTCGCACAGCACCTGATAGGCAAGGCGCTCCGTACGTACTTTTTATTATTCTTCCCCGATCCGTCCAAATTGAAAAAGAAGAAGACCCCATCGCCATATCAGGCAGTGCTGGACTGGTTCTCCTCAAACGATGCGCTCGACCTGATGCTCAATGCGGATGAGTTTCAATATCGGCAGTCGCTCGACTCTGTAGAGGGCCTCGCCAGGCTGGTCGAAACCCACATGCCCAAACTGGATAAAAAGGATAAGCATACCGCTATGGAGTTTGTACTTCATGCACTGGCCGAGCACTCACAGATCGGCAAGTCGATGCTGGAGCGCAGTATACAGTTTAAAGACCTCTTTGGATCTATGTTTGCGGCCAATGAGCTGGAGGGTGATGAAAGCGCCTGATATTAAGGCAATACAACATTACTGTTTTTATAAAATCAAGTGATTAATCTCCTGTAAATCAAGGCGCAGGAGCCATTGAGCCATGGACAATTCTCACCACTTTTCCACAAACGCAACATTTACATTGTATTTTACGAAGAACAGGGATATACCCCTGATTCATGAATTGGAAAAAATACGCTCTACTCACCATACTGACATTCTCACTGACCTACCTGGGCCATTCATCGGGAGGGCCTGAGGCAAAGGTTGAGATAATACAAGAAGAAGCTAAGGAAGAGGCACCGGCGCCTCTGTCCGATGCTGAGCAAACTGTCAAAGTTCTTCTGGATCGCTATTTCATGCAGCGCTACCGCAATGAGAATTTCAACGGCGTCGTACTCATCGCACACAATGGCAGGCCGGTATATGAGCAGACCTTTGGATATAGCGACATCTCTACCAAAGAGAAGCTGACAAATAATACCCCATTTGAGCTTGCATCCGTGAGCAAGACCTTCACCGCTACAGCGGTGCTCAAACTCGCGGAAAACAATCTGCTGTCTATTGACAATCCGGTAAAAATGTATTTCCCCGATTTTCCTTACGAGGCGATCACTATCCGCCAGCTGCTTGACCACCGTTCGGGCCTGCCTGACTACGTGTACATGGACAATCGCTACATCACAGACCGCCAGCACTACATGAATAATTATGATGTGGTCAATATCTTCTGCAAGAAAAAGCCACATCTGCTTTTCAAACCCAATTCACGGTTTGAATACAGCAACTCTAACTACGCACTGCTCGCTGCCATCGTGCAGAAAACTACTGGCATGAAATTCCAGCAGTACGTACACGACTCGATCTTTGCTCCACTGGGTATGGACCATAGCTATGTATTCGATTTTGAGGATACCACTACACATGAATACGCACGCACACATGATGCCTACGGCCATAAACTGGGAGATGTTTGTTTCGATGGCGCTGTAGGTGATAAGGGTGTATACTCCACTGTAGAAGATATGCTCAAATGGGACAACGCATTAAAATCAGGCAAGATCCTCTCTGAAGAAACACTGGAGGAAGCCTATAAGCCACGCAGCTTTGAGTCATGCTCATTTGCGAACTGCCACATCAAAAACTATGGCTACGGCTGGCGTATGTGCAAGCAGGCAGATGGTAATAATATCATATACCACAACGGCTGGTGGCATGGCAATAACAATGTATTCGCCCGCAACCTGCGCGATAACACGACCATCATCATTCTGGGAAATCGCCTCAATCAGGCCAATTACTATACAGAGCCGGTATGGAATATGCTGAAAGCTGTGAATACAGATGAAATGCAGACAGCGGAACAAGATGAAAATCGCTGATCCCCTTTCATCACCGCAAACCGTAGACCCAGAAACTGTTTGATTCCGGCATTTACTCCTCTATCGCCACTACTTCTTTCACCTCAGGTACCATGCGCTTGAGCAGGCCTTCGATGCCGGACTTGAGTGTGATCGATGAGGATGGGCATCCGCTGCACGAACCTTGCAGAGCGACATTCACCACACCATCTGTGAATGAGCGGAATGAGATATGACCACCATCTGCTTCTACCGCAGGTTTCACATATTTGTCGAGGAGTTCTTTGATCTTGGTCTCAGGGTCCGCTTCACCTGAGGTCGGAGCGGCCACTGTTTCTTCCGGCTGGCCTTTAGCAAAGAGTGCCTGCGATACGGGTGCTTTGCCCGAGGCGAGGAAACTCCTGATCGCCTCCCTGATCTCGGGAGTGATCTCATACCACTCATAGTCGGCCTTTTTTGTGACCGTCACGAAGTTATTGGATATAAAAACGGTGCTGACAAACGGTACTTCAAAAAGGCGCTGTGCCAGCTCTGACTCTCCGGCCGATTCTTTGGTCTTAAACTCCGCTACATAGTTTGGCAGCAGGTGCATATTGGTCACAAACATCTGACTCTCAGGGTTCGGTGTGCTCTCGGTATATATTTCTATGGCTACTGGGGTACTCATGGTCTCTTAAAATTAGGATGCAAAATTACTCCAAACTATCGGCATTGTGTAATGAGCCTCTGCTATACTTTTGGTGCTGCTGATTTTATCTTAGTTTTGGATGGCAAATAGTTTTAATACAGACTCTTAATTTCACAAAAAATTTATAGCAATGAAAGCAATACATGTTTTGGTCTTTTGCGCAGCTGGCATCCTGTTCAGTGCATGTGACCGCAAGAATACGAACGTCACAAAAGACATATCCGCTCCGGTACCACAGAGCGGTGTAGATATACCGGCTGCTACCCTTGGAGCTAAAAAAGACCCCGTATGCCAAATGGAGATGAAAGACGGCAGCATCGCTGATACCGCAATATACCAGAGCAAGGTATACGGATTTTGCAGTACGGAATGCAAGGGCGAATTCAAAAAGGATCCGGCCAAATATCTCACCCAAAAATAAGACATGCCCCATAGCAAAATAACAGGCCTGGGATTTTATGTCCCGGAAACGGTAGTAACTAATGCCGATCTGGCGGCACAGATGGATACCTCTGACGAGTGGATCATAGAGCGCACGGGTATCAGGGAGAGAAGGTTTTTCAAAGAAGGCGTAGATACTGTATCCAATATGGGCGCGCGTGCCGCGCGTATAGCGATGGAGCGTGCTGGTAAAAAACCGGAAGATATAGACATGGTGGTCTTTGCGACACTCAGCCCTGACTATCACTTCCCGGGATGTGGAGTACTGGTGCAGCGTGAACTCGGTTTGCGCCATATACCTTGCTTCGATGTCAGGCAACAGTGTGCAGGATTTATATATGCTCTCTCGCTCGCAGATCAGTATATCAAAACGGGCTTCGCTAAAACGATCCTCGTGATAGGTGCAGAGATCCAATCAAACGTGATGGAGATCAGCGACCGTGGCCGCAATATGGCAGTGATATTCGGCGATGGAGCTGGTGCCGTATTACTGGAAGCGCATGAAGAAACAGGCAAAGGCATCCTCTCCACGCATATACATGCAGATGGTACACATGCAGAGGAGCTATTCGTCGAGCATGTAGGCAGCAAGCTCAAAAAGCGTGTGACACATGAGATGATAGACGATGGTTCGTTACTGCCGCATATGAATGGCAAAATGGTCTTCATAAACGCTGTGAAGTATTTCCCCGAGGTGATACGCGAAGCGCTCAAAGCGAACAACCTGAAAGAAGCTGATATAGACCTGCTCATCCCGCACCAGGCCAATGCACGTATCACACAGGCTGTGCAGAAAGAATTTAATATGCCGGATGAAAAGGTAGTATCCAACATCCACAAGTATGGCAATACTACTGCCGCTTCTATCCCCATCGCGCTCACAGAGGCATGGGAAGCAGGCCGTGTAAAAGAAGGTGATCTGGTTTGTATAGCAGCCTTTGGCAGTGGCTTCGTATGGGCCAGCGCCCTGATCAGATGGTGATTTGATTTCAGATTGTGGATTTCGGATTTCGGCAGAGCGGGATCTAGATGGAGGCTATTAACCCAACGAACAACTAATCGCTATTTCACGATCTCTTCATACTTTTTCACAGCGCGGTCTTTGAAGGAGCTATTGGTATTGATCAGGTCCCGGAGCAGTTGCTTGGCTTCGTCTTTTTTGCCCCTTTCTATGAGCACCTGGGCCTTGTACCATTTCGAGCCCTCCACATATTGATTTGCCTTCAGGAGTTTATCAAAGCTTTTTTCTGCCTGCCTGTTCTTGCCATTGTGATACTCACATATACCACCGAAATAAAGTGCATCGGCATTGTCAGGCTGATCGGATAGCACCTTGTTATATACCTTTCCCGCTTCTTTGAAATCCCCGGCATCGAATAGCGTCCTGGCGGCCCGGAGGTTGTCGGTGGGCGTGACAGTGAACTTGTCTTCGCTTTTCCTCGACATGGCCTTCCCTGAAACTACATTCATGCTGGTGGTCTCCTCTTTCATAGGTGCGGGAGCCTTATAACCCGTTACCGTCACGTCATCCATTTGTTTTTTCTTCTCTTCTTGTTTCAGTTTTTGCTCAGTATTGTCCTGAACCCTATGGCCATTTACGACATACTGCGTCTCATCTTCACGCCCGCCATTGATAGTTAGGCCTTTTGTTGCTTCTGTCTTTGTCGGCGCCTGGGCATTTTTTTTGTCTGCGGCAGCTACTGGAGGTGCGGCAGTTATATTTTGTGATACCTGATCCTT
>JAOQAO010000278.1 GCA_025963485.1 Bacteroidota bacterium
TTGCCTATATTGACCTGCTTGCCAAAGGATGCCTTGATCTGCTTGGTGATGCTGAAATTGTCAAAGATCGGCGTCTTGCCGGTATATGTTTGTACGATACTTTTCTTTTCAGGAGCTATACGCTCTATAAATGTCTCCAGGTCACGGGCGATAGCGGGATTATTAGTGATCACCCGGTTGAACTCAGGACTCAGTATATCGCGGAGGATACCTGAGGTTTTGTCCAGTTCTGTCAGTACTTTTTTGACAGGGATAGCGCCGCGGAGGTTGTTGCTCATTTCTTTCCAGCGGGCTTCGAGCATGAGCAGGTCCTCATGCAGGGTCTTGGAGTCCTTGCCCTCTGCGACGGTCCGCACTATCACACCGAAATTTTTGGGCTTGAGGCTTTCTACGAGCACCTTCAGGCGCTTGCGCTCTTCAGCAGAGTCTATTTTTCGTGATACGCCTACCGAGTTGGTAAATGGCGATAATACCAGAAACCTCCCAGCTAGTGTGATCTCGCAGGTCAGGCGGGGTCCTTTGGTAGATATAGGTTCTTTGAGTATTTGTACGAGGATATTGTTTTTGCCCTGGAGGACCTCCTTGACATTGCCTGTCTTATTGATCTCCGGCAGGATATCTATATCATTTAGGGTGCCATCTGAGTGGCCGGCGACGGCCTGACCAGTATATTTGGCCAGGGTGCGAAATTCGGGGCTCAGATCGGTATAGTGGAGAAAGGCGTCTTTCTCATGGCCTACATCTATAAAGGCGGCATTCAGTCCGGGCATGATCTTTCTGATCCTGCCGAGATAGATATCACCTACATGGAAATGATTGCCTGGCTTCTCCTGATGGAGTTCTACCAGTTTTCTATCCTCGAGCAGAGCCACTTCTACCCCCTGAGGTGTAGAGTTTATGATCAACTCTTTGTTCAAGACAAATGATGTTTAATAAATGAAAGAGGCGTGGGTTTGAGATCGGAGATCGAAAGATAAATAAGACACAAAAGCGCAAAGACATTATGCTTTGCGCTTCTGTATTTATTTATTGCCATACCTGTTTGCACAGGTATAGACGGGCATTACTTCTTCTTATGCCTGTTCTTTCTCAATCTCTTTTTGCGTTTGTGAGTCGCGATCTTATGTCTCTTTCTTTTTTTACCGCAAGGCATGATGAGTATTTTTTGTTATTAAAATATGTTTACTGGCCATTTAGCAGGCCTTTTCTTGTTTCTTCTATCTTTTGCAGCAGTTCTGGCTTATTCCTGACCATTTTGGAGCATTTGTCCAGCAGGTCCAGCGCCTTCTGCTTTTCCCCTTTACCACCATATGCTATCGCCAACAGGTAAATAGCATCGTAATTTTGGGGTCGCAAAGATACAACTTTTTCCAATCTTACAATAGCTTTATCAAATTGACGTGAAACTATCCCAAACTGCCCCAGAAGTAACTGAGCCTCAGCATTATTAGAGTCCTTGCTGACTATGTCCAACAGGATACTCACTCCCTGCATAGGTGCAGTGCCCTGCTCCATATAGGCAGTGGCGAGCTTCATACGGGTACCGGGGGAGCTATCGCGCCCGACGGCAGCCTTGTAGCTTTCTATAGATCGCTCCATGAGATAGTGCTGCATTTCCTCTCCGTTGCTGATATGGGCTGTAGCGGCGAAAAGGTCGCCTGCACGGACGAGCATACTATCCTTCTTTATCATCCCCAGCTCAAGGCTATAGTAGGCCTCTGCGACAGATTCGCCACGCTTGTGATAGAGATCGACCAGCGACCTGAGATCGGTCTCAGAGCCATTTTTCTCCCATGTGGCTATGAGTTTCAGCGTGTCCTGATTGGTGATATTACCCTTGACTTTGGCCAGGTACCCATCCCAGTCAAAAGCAGGTGCCTCTGGTTTCTGCCCTTCTGTATCCCTCACAGCCATTGGACCCTCAGGTTTTGGAGCGGCCGCTTTTTTAGTATCCGCGAATAAGTAAATAACGACTACCAGCAGCACACAGGCTGATATGACGATCCATTGTGTTGTTTTGATTTTCATCTATGATATGGCTAAAGGCAAAATCCCCGTCAAATGGCATAAAAAAAGGTTTACAGCCACGGGCTGCAAACCTAATCTTAAATGATCTGTATTAAAAATTATTTTTTGATAGTAGTCCCTACACGAGCCTTCTTGACTGAATCGACGAAAGTCTTGGCGGGTTTGAATGCCGGGATAAAATGCTCGGGTATCTCGATTGCGATTCCTTTCTTGATATTCCTTCCGATCTTTTTAGCACGTTTTTTTACAATGAAGCTGCCAAATCCCCTTACATACACATTCTCTCCTGCTTTCAGGGAGTTTTTGATCTCTTTAAAAAACGCTTCAAGTGAGACCAATACGTCCACTTTAGCTACTCCTGTGAGTTCTGAAACCCTTGTTACAATGTCTGCTTTTCTCATTTTTTTGTTTTAAATTAATTTAATACGCTCCGGGGTTGAAGTTATTTTAATGTTCATTGCTCTAACAAGCGGTCCAAAATATACTTACATAAGTAAGTAAAACGAGGTGAAAATTCTAATTCGGGATTTTCACTAGTAGCTGATTTATAGGCTTTTGCCTGCGTCTACTGTATGAAATACAAAATTAATCAGATTTTAGAAAGTATTGGAAAAATCATAAATATATCCCTTGGGATTACATCCATACACCCCAAAAATTACCTTCTTTACCTAAATTCAATTTTAGGTCTAAAAGCCAACCCCTCTTTTATCGACAAATCGAACATTCATTTGCCTTAATTAAGAAAAGCGGAAAATCTAATTTAGATTAGGCCGTTACTTGGATTGAAAAATAAAAAACGCAGCAGATATAATGAGTAAAATTTTAGTGACAGGAGGTAGCGGATATATCGGTTCGCATACTATCATCGACCTGCTTGATCATGGCTTTGAGGTAGTGTCTATTGACAACTTCAAACGCTCCCTGCCTACGGCTTTGGACAATATCCAAAAGGTAACCGGAAAAAAGATCATGAACTACGAAATAGACCTGTGCGACAGGGCTGCTGTAGAAAGTGTTTTTGAAAAAGAAAAAAACATAAGCGGTATTATTCATTTCGCTGCGCTGAAATCCGTACCGGAGTCTGTAAGCAATCCGCTCATGTATTACCACAACAATCTCGAGTCCCTGGTGGTCCTGCTCTATATCGCTCAGAAATATAAAGTAGGCCAGTTTGTCTTCTCCTCATCCTGCTCTGTATATGGCAACGCAGAAGAACTCCCTGTAACCGAGGATACGCCGCTGCAGGAAGCAGAAAGCCCATACGCACGTAGCAAGCAGATCAGTGAAAAGATCATCCTCGACTATTCCAAAGTATCAGATAGCAAATTTGTCGTATTACGATACTTCAATCCAGTAGGTGCGCATGAGTCGGCGCTCATAGGTGAGGATCCCAGGGATGGACTTGTTTTTAATATTTTCCCGCGCGTCACCGGTACCGCATTAGGGCAATATGACCACTTTGATGTCCTGGGCAGTGACTATCCTACGCGGGATGGCACCTGTGTACGCGACTATATACATGTGATGGACATAGCACATGCACACACACTGGCTATCCAATACCTGGACAAAAACCCGGACGCACCACAATATGATATTTTCAATCTCGGCACCGGCAATGGTGTCACCGTACTGGAAGTGATACAAGCATTCGAACGGGTCTCCGGTGTGAAACTCAAATACCAGATGCAGCCGCGGCGTGCAGGTGATGTCATGGCCATCTACGCCAATAATGAGAAGGCGAAAAACAAATTGGGCTGGACAGCTACACGCGACCTCGATACCATGCTACGCTCTGCATGGCAGTGGGAGCAAGAGAAAATACGCAATAAGCCATCAAATAACTAACGTACGTTGTCAGGCAAGAATACGCTCCAGGCCATTTTTCCGGGAGCCCTTGATGAGCTGGGTCATGTGCTCAAAATGCTGCGATTGGTACCAGGCCTTTAGTAGTTCTGTATTCTCGAAGTACAGGACATTTTCTTTGCCTTTCAGCATGTGGAAACCATCACCGACAAATACCCTTTGTGCTAAGTCCATGCCTTCCACAATATCTATGATCTTGAGGTGCTCTATCTCGCTATACTCGCCCAGCTCCATCATCTCGCCGAGTATCGTTATTTTATTTTCAGCATCGAGCTGATCAAAATTTTTCAACGCTTCTACCATACTTGATGGGTTGGCATTGTACGCATCCAGCAGTATAGTATTAGTACCTCTGGTTACTTTCTGCGAGCGGTTATTAGACGGTACATATTCCTCTATAGCGTGCCTGATGTCGGTCATGCTGACATCAAAGTACCTGCCGATGCAGATAGCGGCCATGACATTGTCAAAATTATATTGCCCTACCAGATTGGTCGGGATCACTACATCATCCGATATCCTGATCGATAGAAACTCCCCGGATTGCAATGGTAAGCCAGAACAAAAGTCCCCCGCCTTGCTTCCATAGTTTACTATACGATCCGAGCTGACATATATGAGAGCCCGGTCCGATAGTATCTTGCTACCGGATGAGACAAAGAGTTTGCCTCCCTTGCGGCCAATATGCGTATAGAGTTCTGTCTTACCCTTGATGACTCCCTCCTCTCCGCCAAATCCCTCCAGGTGCGCCTTGCCTATATTGGTGATGAGGCCGTAGTCCGGATCAGCGTAGACGCAATATCCCGCTATCTCCAGCTGATGATTAGCCCCCATCTCTACGATGAGAAACTCTGCATCCAGTGGTGTACTGAGTATAGTGAGGGGCACCCCGATATGATTATTGAGATTACCTTTTGTTGCTACCGTTTTGTATTTCTTTGAGAGGACAGCCCCTATGAGCTCTTTAGTGGTGGTCTTGCCATTGGAGCCGGTGATAGCGAGCACCGGGCACTCCAGCTGCCTGCGGTGGTATCCTGCCAGCTCCTGCAGCGTAGTGAGCACATCTTTGACCAGTATGAGCTTGTTCTGATGCTTGTCGCTATTGTCGATGACCTCATCGACCACGGCATAGGCTGCACCGCTATCTATCGCATCATTGGCGAAAAGATTGGCATTGAATTTATCCCCCTTTAGCGCAAAGAATATCGAGCCGGGCTGGATATTGCGCGTGTCGGTGGTCACTCCTGTGGAACTCAGATATACTTTATGCAGTTCTGCTATCGTCATCATGATAGCGTGAAAATAAAAAACCCCGACGGTATGTCGGGGTTTTTAGTATAAGTCTTTTCAGGATCAGGTTCCCTTAGGGAATTTCCTTTTGCCTTTTTCTTTGAAATTATTGCCACCTTTCTGCTTGTTGCCAGATGGTGATCCGACCCTGTCCATAGCGCAGCGGAAGCCGAGGTCATCAGTAGCCAGCGCCTGGTCCAGATAGCGGCGAGTGCCCGGAGAGAGGTAGTAAGCCCTGTCTTTCCATGATCCGCCTTTGAATACTCTTGACTCGTCATTGATGAGTGAAGATGCTCCGAACTTGTAATCAACCTGTGATACTTCATCACCGTCTACGTAGTTCCTTACATCACCCGTCCTGTAGTTTCTCCTGTTAGCAGCTTCTTCTTTGGTCACGATACGGTACTGTATCTTGCCGAGGCTATCCTTTTCTACCGGCTTGCCGTCAGCGTCTACTACCTTAGTCTTAAACTCATTGCCACGGAATGTGCGGAAGTCATTTGCATCTACACTGGTCATAGGGCGATATACGTCCATTACCCACTCATTCACATTTCCAGCCATGTTGTACAGGCCGAAATCGTTTGGCATATATGATTTCACAGGAGCTGTGATATCTGCGTTGTCATTGAGCTTACCGGCTACACCCATGTTGTCACCACGTCCACGCTTGAAGTTAGCGAGGAATGTACCTTGCCACATGCCAGCCTTTGGATAGCGGGTAGATGTACCATTCCATGGATAGATACGGCGGTCAGTGACTCTTTCCTCACCTGCAGCAGGCTGATTGCCTATGAGAGCAAGTGCTGCATATTCCCACTCAGCCTCTGTGGGCAGGCGATATGCAGGGAGCATGATACCATCTTCGAAATTAGCCTTACGTGTACCTGATCCGCTTGGATTCAAATCCTTGATAGGGCGTTTCCCGGCAGAGCCTTCGTACTGTCCGAGGAGATATGCTTCAGTATTGAAGTTGTCGTTACCCACTTGTGACGGGTTCTCAGCAAGTACACCCTTTGTGATCAGAATTCTCTCATTCACGCGATCACTCCTCCAACGGGTAAAATCAGTGGCCTGAAGCCATGACACACCTACTACCGGATAGTAGTTGTACGCAGGGTGACGGAAATAATATTCTACATATGGCTCATTGTATGCCAGCTCATCTCTCCAAACCAATGTATCAGGCATAGCCTTCTTCACTACTTCAGGGAAATCAGTACCAAACACACGATTCATCCAGTAGATATACTCCCTGTAGTGCACGTTTGCCACCTCAGTTTCATCCAAATAATATGAGCTGATACTGGCCCTCCTTGGAGTATTGTGATATTCAAACAATACATCGTTCTCGGTATTGCCCATAACGAATGTACCGCCTTGCACATACACAAGCCCCGGACCTGTCTCCTGGCCTTTGTAGTCCCTTACCTCAAAACCGCCGTTCTTGGAGTTGTTATACTCCCATCCAGTCGAGGATGATGTAGGTTTGCTGCACGACGCGATACCAAACATAACGGGTAGAGCGGCCAATGCACAGAATTTAGTGAGATTGATTTTCATCGCTGATTTTTCAGAGTTTATGTTTAAGAGTTATAGTTCGCTAAAATAAAAAATTTCTGAACAATTAAAATTTTAAAATTTCCGGGCACTCAATATAATTTTTATTGGCCTTAGGATGCAGCGAATTATCGTCGCTCCCCGACCAGTTGAACACCAGTGACAGCTCGTGGCTGCCTCCTGTCCTGCCTGCCAGCCTGGACACCGTGATGTCATAGCTGTAGCCGAAGCGGAATTTGCCCTTTTTGATCCCTACCAGCAGTATAAAGGCATCGGGATTTTTGAAAGCATATCGGAACCAGCCGCCAAAATACACAAGGCTGACACCCGCCATAATACCCGCATTGACCTGTACGTCCTTGCCCTGATTCGCTACTAAAACGTTAGGTGATACGAAAATATTGTACTTATAGTTCGCTTTGTGCTTGATATTGAAGTTGGAACCGAGGTGGCCTACCATGCGGAATGGAGCGGAAGCATCCCCTTTATTATAAAAAGACTCATTGGGCATCAGAAGATTACGTATGGCAAATCCGCCATATAGTTTATCCGAGAAAAACAGAATGCCCGCTCCGGCATCTCCGTGATAGGTGCTCAGTTTATCCGGCATCGCCTCACCGGTGGGATTGGGCTGGAGCTGGGGATTGAGGAAGCCTGTGTAGGGATCTATCATGTCGTAAAACTGAAGCCCTGCCCAGTTGATGTGTTGCTGGATAAAGGAGCCCTCCAATCCTATGCGCATACCGACTTTTTTGGACAGCTTGATCTGGAATGCATAGGACAGGGTGATCTTATTGGATGACAGCAAGCCTCCGGCTATGTAATCCCCCGTATACAGCAGGCCTATACCACTATGAGCCTTAGGTATATAGCCGTCTACGCCCACCATATAGGTCACGAAACCTCCGTTGAAACCATCTCCCAGTCCGGGCCATTGATTGCGGTAGCTGGCTGAGACGCGGGGACCGTATGATATCCCTGCGAGTGCGGGGTTGATATGAAGTGGGGCGGACCAATACTGAGACATCTCCACCGCCTGCCCATAGATAGATGGCGATGCAGCGAGGAGAATCAGGAAAAATGCAATAAATTGCGCCTTGCTGAGAAAAGAATATTTTGTTTTAGCAATAATCATAATAAAAAAAGAGGCACGTCGTTTTTAGCGGACTCGAAAATACTAATGCAAAACGACAAACGTATCAAAATGTTATCCCGAATCCACATAATAACGCTGATTTCTGTTGCAATTATAATGCAATTTGAGGCGATAGGGCAAACAGTCGAAAGAAGCATCAACTGGAGCTCTACGGACAAGATCTATACCACCGCCACAGGCGCCAAGGTCACTATGCCTTATTTCGAAGGATCGGCGACTACGGAGAAAGCGGGTTTTGTACCGCTCTATGGAGAAAATATCGCCATCGCCGAATACGGGAAAGTAACCGCTACGCTATCAAATGAGGTATATGAACCCGTCACCAACAATAATGTCAAAGCAGATAAAATAGCCTCCACGATCGTCGTAAAAGCGGTACCCGGCATGCTTCGCAAAAGACCATATGCGATCATATCCTTCTCTCCGCTTCGCAAAAACCCCGTGACGGGCCGGATAGAAAAGCTCACTAAATTCTCCCTGAAAGTAGATGTGACTGTCACGCCTCAATACAAAAGGCTGCAAAGTTATGCCAATACCTCGGTCCTAGCCTCGGGCAGTTGGTACAAAGTCGGAGTGACCAGCACCGGTATCTACAAGCTGGACTACAGTTTCCTGAAAAATAACTGCGGCTTTGATCTCGGTACTGCCAGCTTCTCGTCTATCGCCGTTTTTGGCAATGGCGGCGGCATGGTGCCTGATGTCAACTCCGTATCAAGACTGGATGACCTGCAGGAAAACCCCACCTGCATAGTCGACAATAATGGTAACAACAAGGTCGATCAGGGGGACTATATTTTATTCTACGGACAGGGCCCTGATAGGTGGATATATGATACCGCTTCCACACGTTTTGTTTTTGAGAAAAACCTCTATGCTGATACGAACTTCTATTTCATCACAGCTGATCAGGGCACTAACAAAAGGATACCTGTCATAACGGCGGGAGGGTCATCGGCCCGTACCATTACTCAGTTTGATGACTATGCAGTGCGCCAGGATGACAAATACAACCTGCTCAACTCCGGCAAGATATGGCTGGGCGACAGGATGAGCACGCTCAATCCTACTATTAATATCAATTTCAACTTCCCTAATCTGGTCACGTCATCTCCGGTGCGCTTTAGCTCCGGTGTAGCTGCTGCCTCTCCATATGGCTCCACGATCAGCGCTTCTGTCAATGGCCAGCAGCTGGTCTCACACCAGATAGCCTATATACAGGAATCTGCCTATCCTGATGCGTTCCATACGGACAATGGCTTTAGTGGAGATTTTAATGGCTCTACCATAAAGACAGGTTCTTTCAATACTGCGTCATCTGCTTTCGCGGTGACATATACTTTCAGCAATCCTGATGTGAACGGCACCTCTGTGGGATATATCTACAACCTTACACTCAATGCGGTCCGCTCACTGACCTTTACAGGCAATTTTATGTTCTTCCGGAGTACGGCTTCGGTTGGCGCTGGCAATACACAATTCAACATCGGTAATACAACCTCCGGGACGCACCTCTGGGATGTCTCAGATATCACAAGCATACAGGATATCAGCGGCAGCAATGGAAGCTATATAGCTAATACCAGTACGCTTCGTGAGTTTGCAGCGGTAGATGTCAATGGGAGCTTCTCCTCACCTAATGCCGTAGGCAAAGTAGAAAACCAAAACCTCCATGGTATAGGCCAGCCCAGTATGCTCATCATCACACCGGGAGACCTGATGTCTGCATCTACAGATCTCGCTGCCTATCACAGCCAGGCAGACCACCTGACCGTCAAGGTGATCTCGCTTATGCAGATCTACAACGAATTTGGCAGTGGCAAGGAGGACATATCTGCGATACGCGACTTCGTGCGGATGGTATACGAAAAGGCCGGCGGCGACTCTGCCAAAATGCCGCAGTACCTCCTGCTGATGGGCGACGGATCTTTTGATCCTAAAAACCGCTTGGCAGATAATAACAACCAGATGCCGACCTACCAGAGCATAGAGTCAAATAACATCCTCAATTCATATGTCACGGATGATTTCTTCGGCTGCCTGGACCCGGCAGAGGGAGGCAACATGAATAATCCTGAACTGGTAGACATAGCTATAGGCCGTTTGCCTGCTGCAGATGCGTCTGAGGCACAGGGCATGGTAGACAAGATCAAGCTATATAAATCTGTCAATTCACTCGCTGCATGGAGGAATGTAGTCTCTTTCGTCGGAGATGAGCCATGGGAGGGCGTTTACCAGTTTGAAGATGAAGCGGACCACCTGGGCGAAGTTATCCGCACTACTTTCCCGGCATACAATGTCGACAAGATCATATGCGACGCTTATACACGTGTCTCGACTCCCGGCGGCGGACGATTTCCCGATGTCAATACGGCTATCCTCAACCGCATCAATAGTGGCACCCTCATCATGAGCTACACAGGCCACGGCGGTGTCAATAACTGGGCTAATGCGCGCATATTCAACCTGAGTGATATCCAAACACTGGAGAATAAAGAAAAGCTCCCGCTATTTGTGACAGCCACATGCGACTTCAGCCGCTTCGATGATCCGACCAAGAAGACCGCCGGTGAGTTTCTGATGACCAACTCCAAAGGAGGTGCCATCGCCATGGTCACGACCGTAAGGCCGGTATACCAGGAGCCGAATACGATCTTGCAGAACTCTATCTTCCCTAACTTCTTTAGTCAGTTCCATGGCCGCAAACCTACGATAGGCGAGGTCATGACCCTCACCAAGAATGCGGTCCTGCCGATCTACACATCCAATACCCGGGAGTTTGTCCTCCTCGGCGATCCGGCGATGGCCCTGGACTACCCTGAATACAATGTAGTGACAACATCTGTCGACAATGTGCCTTTGACCCAACCTCACGACACGCTAAAAGCGCTTAAATATGTGACCATATCCGGTGAAGTAAGAGGTCCAAACGGAGCAAGGCTGACATCATTCAATGGTACCTGCTTCCCACTGGTCTTCGACAAGCTGACTACCTTCAATACATTGAGAAATGATCCGTCGTATCCGCTCAAAACATACAACACGTATAAGAACAGCATATTTAAGGGTCAGTGCAGTGTGGTCAACGGCGCTTTCAGTTTTTCATTTATTGTTCCAAAAGACATCAACTATGCTGTGGGCTACGGCAGGATCAGCTATTATGCCACAAATAATACAACAGATGCCAACGGCTATCAGAATGACATCGTGATCGGAAGTTCTGCCGATACGCTGCTCAGCGACAAAGATGGCCCTAAGATCAAGCTGTACATGAATGATACTAAGTTCGTCTATGGGGGTATCACCGATGCGAACCCCAAGCTGCTCGCGGAACTCTGGGACACCAGCGGCATCAATACTACCGGTAACGGCCTCGGCCATGACCTGACCGCCATACTCGATGTCAATAGTAAGAACCCCATTGTGCTCAATGACTACTATCAGTCTGCTCTCAATAATTTCCGCAGGGGATCGGTGACATATCCATTCTCCAGCCTGGCTGATGGCCCGCATACACTGAAGGTCAAAGCATGGGACATCCTCAATAACTCCGCCGAGGACAATACGGAGTTTGTAGTAGCTGCTGATGCCAAACTGGCCCTCAAGCATGTATACAATTACCCTAATCCCTTCACGACGCGCACCCAGTTTATGTTTGAACATAACAAGCCCGGCCAGGAACTCAAGATACAGGTGCAGATATACTCTGTCTCAGGCAGGCTGATCAAGACCATACAGGAAGATATCGTGGCTACCGGCTACAGGGTAGACGACCTGAGGTGGGACGGGCTAGACGACTATGGGGACAAGATCGGCAAAGGCGTATACGTATATAAGATACATGTCAAGGACCAGCAGGGCAATACCGCCGACCAGTTTCAGAAGTTAGTGGTGCTCAGGTAGCATCCATTTGGAGCCGGACTGCGTATATAATGCTGGTTTGTATGAATTTGATATAAATAAAACCATAACAATAACTTGGCAGACTAGCCCAGAAAGTTTAAATTTGCCATCCACCATCACAATTGAATGAAGCACCTCTACCTCTGTTTTTGATCACTTAATAAGTTCTAAATGCGTTTTACAGGAAAGAAATTTACCCTGGTAGTGGTATCGGTGCTGGCTTGTCTCTCATCCTTTGCCCAGTCCAGCATCTCCCGTGCGGACCTGGCCAACAGGATCAATACCGTCACGACGGCTGTTCCCTTTTTGAGGATAACGGGCGATACGCGCTCCGGCGGTATGGGCGATGTAGGCATAGCTATCAGCCCGGATGCCAACGGTGCCCAGCTCAATGGTGCCAAGATGGCATTTATGAATCCCGAAACCCAGAATTTTGGCGTAGGGCTTTCTTTTACCCCCTGGCTTAAATCACTGGTGGGTGATATCTACCTGGCCAATCTGACTGGTTTCTACCAGATCAAAAAAGTACAGACAATACACATGTCGCTCAGGTATTTCTCCCTCGGGCAGATACAGTATACCGATGATCAGGGCAATAATACTATACAGGTACACCCTAATGAATTTTTCATTGACGCGGGCTACTCCCGCAGGTTTGGTGATATCGCCGCTGTAGGCGCGACGCTGAGGTTCATCTACTCCAATATCGCTCCTAATGCAGGTACCACTACAGAATCTATCAAGCCGGGTATCGCCGGCGCTGCGGATATCACGGTCATGATCGACAAAAAATTTGAAAACAAAAAGGGCGGCGACATCAGTCACGAACTCCTTTGGGGACTCGCTATCACCAACCTCGGCAGCAAAATGTCCTATACCTCCAATGTAGTGAAAGACTTTATCCCTACTAACCTCGGTATAGGCTTCGGATATAAGCTGCACCTGGATAGGGCGGACAAGCATGTAGTAGGCGTCTACCTCGATGTCAATAAACTGCTCGTACCGACACCACAGTATAAATATGACTCTGTCAGCCACAATAACGTACCAAGCACTTCGTACAAAAGCCAGAGCGTAATACAAGGCGCTATCTCTTCCTTCTACGATGCTCCGGGTGGAGCGATAGAGGAGCTCAGGTCTATCTCTACAGGAGTAGGTGCAGAGTACTTTTACAAAGGGATGTTTGGCCTCAGGATGGGATACTTCTATGAGCACCCAACCAAAGGAAACAGGAACTTCCTAACCATAGGCGCTACGATCAAATATAATGTAGCTACGCTCCATATGTCATACCTCGTACCGACATCCAATCAGCGCAATCCACTCGATAATACATTCAGCTTCTCACTCGCATTTGAATTTGGCAAGAGTAAGAAGAAACCAGTAGAAGGTTCACCGGCAGATAATGTGGCTCCTACTCCTGATGCAGGCCAGCAGGTGACTCCACCCGTAGATAAAAAGAATAAGAAAAACGGCGACACCAAAAAGGACGTCACACCGCAGCAGGAAGGACAGAAATAAGATCCATAACGATAAAACAATTTGAAGGGAATCAGGAATGGTTCCTTTTTTTATGAACCCAATCAGCTGGGTGTATTATCCTGTGAAATCCGTTTGATCCGTGTCATCCGTGTACTTTAATTTTCATTTCGGCACGAACCCGTCACTTCTAGAAAGGCAGATAAAATCCCTGCCAGGTCACTGACAGGAAGACAAGCAATATCATCATGATCACAAACAGCGCAGCGCTCAGCTGCTGGAGATTCTTATAGCGGAGCACATCGTCCGATTTGATGTCGCTGATATTGATAATAAACATGGAAAAAACCAGCGCGGCACCGATCACTACCAGGTACACCAGATTCTGCATGTCAAATCCGATAAACCTGTACGTCTCCTGAAAGAACAAAAGCAGCAGGCCGCTGGCCAGTATATATGGTATGATCACCGTCTCGAAATAATACTTGCGCTTGCGCTCACGCTTATTGACCTTGGAAAAAGAATACGAAAAGGACAGGAACGACCTGGATATATTGGTAGAAACAAAAGCAAGCAGTATAAGGAATACGATACATATAATATACAGCACAGGTATGGGCAGGGCCCAATAGTTGAAGACAATAGACAGATTGGTATAAAATGGTGAGTGGTCATTGCCCGAGTCCAATACAGGCAGCAATCCCTGGGCCGCCGCTATAGAGAATGCGATCACTGCTCCCCACACTGCGATGAGATTTCCGAGGGCGACCTTCTCCTTAAAGTAGTTGTACAGATAGGTGCAGATGGCCCCGAGCAAAACCGTAAAGAGCGTACCGAAGCTCCATATCCAGAATACATTGGCGGTGGTCCACTTGTGCCTGCCAAGCTGAAATTTGACGCCGTAGTAATATACCTGCGCATCAAAGCCGAATAGTTTGCCCATCATGGCAGTAGAGAAATAAAAAAAGAACATGATGATCAGGTAGGCGATAACAAAGGCCATCGTGGAGTTGAGTATCCGCGCTATTTTGCTCGCCGCCTTCTCTCTTTTGTTCGATAAATTTGAACTGCTCAAATCGTTTTTATTTTATGGACTGTGAACTTACTATTTAGGTTTATAATTTGCCAGACTCAATATTTGCTTAGCCGTGTATTTATTCATCAGATCATCGAGGCTCACCTTGCCGCTATTATTCTTCATAAACTTCCGCACGATCTGCCAGCCCACCCAACTGCCGACTTTGCCCGGAGATTCCGGTGGCATACCGCCAGTGGTCGGTCCGTCTGACGTATACCGCTTCTGCTCCATGAAGTTTACCTTATACAGCAGGTCCTGCTCGTTGAAGTATTTCCAGATCGAGCCTTCACTCTTGCGGCACCACTCTTCCTGCACACTCGTGTAGCCTATGAGCAGGCTATCGGGTGTCTCCGGGAGCATGCACTCCATGAAGTAGTATTTCTTGCCTTCATTGATGATGGCTTCTATCAGGGGCAGTTCCGCATTGTATGCCGTCTTGTCAAAGTGCTCATTGTACAGCGCCTCCGTGGCATTGGGCACGATGTACTCCCGCCTGAGCTTGCGCTTCATGAACTCGGGAAAGTCGAAACTCCCATAATAGATATACTTATCGCCGAGGTACATATCTAGCCCGACGCAGATGATCGTGTCGCCATAGGTCGCAGCCCCGTTGCCAAATTCAGAGATGAACGTGTACAGCGTGGTCACCGTCCTCTTCTTAGGGAAATAATATTTGAAATGCTGTGCCATACCGCTGATGCCCTTCTGGATATCCGATATGTCTTTGTATTGCTTCTCTACGGTATCGTATAGGCTCCGGTCAGAGGGATTGCGCAGGAAGGCCTCGATATCGATATGCGGATCATGGCGGGCTGTATCTATCCTGTTATTCGGCTGGCCCCAGTTCATGATCTGAGTGACATAGTATGGGTAGAAAGAGCCGTACTTAGCTATCAGCGCCTGCTCACTGCCCATAAGGTTATTGGTATCCATAGCGTACAGGTCCTGCTCAAAGCGTAGCGTGTGTACCGGTGCCGGAATAGCGGAGACGTCGACTTTCTTCCATGAGTCACCGCTGCTGCAGCCCGCGAGCGAGGCCGCGACGAGCGCGATGAGTATATATCTGAGTGTAGACGAGGTGCTATTGATCCCGTGGTTCGTGTCCCCACGAAACACACGCTGGGCACTTCTCTTTCGGTTCGTGGGGACACGAACCGAGGTGGAAAGCGCGATGAGCATATATCTGAGAGCTGACGAGGTGCTGCTATTAGCCATATTCACAAACCTAAGTATTTGCCTGCAAATAAAGGTGTTTAGTCTTCACCATGCAATGGTGATAAGCATAGTTTTGGGGACGGAGGACAGAGTAAGAAAGGATGTATACCCTTGTTGCCCGTTGCGCATACCGTTGTACTATGAAAATAGTACGCAGCGACCAACACCACGACCGTCATTGTTTTTCATTCAGTCCCATAGGGACGCGCTGTTTGTAGTGTAACCGTAGCCGCTTTTGCCAGCTCCATAGGAGTGGCCTGACAGATCGCTCCTATGGAGCTATGTAAATCGACAATTGTATTTCTACAAACAGATCGCTCCTAAAGGAGCTAACGACCCGCACGTAGTAGCCCCGTGCTTTAGCGTGTGGTGAAGAGAAGAAATGTATTTGGCTTTAGCCTAAAAAATCAGCGCGTGTTTTGGCTAAAGCCATTCCCAATATATGCTTTCCCCGGTATAAAGACCGGGGTTACTCAGAATAACTAATTGTTGCTTATTTCTTACTCAGCAGGGTCTTGTATTCCCCCTCAGGATTATTGAGCAGGGCGATGGCGCGGATGGCGAGGGGATCGTTGGTGAGGGACTTCTCTATCTTGCCGTGGAGGTAGTAGTAGCGGCCGCAGATCTCATTTTCGATGAGGGCGGTGATCTCTTTGCGGTTCTTCTCGAGTGCGTTTTGTTTGTCTGCTTCCAGCTTCTTCTTGATGTCTTCATACTGTGTCTTGACAGCATCGTAGTACTTCTCATCGGTAGTTGCTTCCTTGAGCTTGTCGAGCAGTTTGTCGCTTTCGGTCTTATAGTTATAGTCCTTTGTTTTGGCAAAAGCCACAAAGTCAGCATAGTCCTGATCCGTGAGCCTGAACGCTGCCGATTGTCCTATCTTATCATGCTTCTGCTTGTACTTAGTCGCATAGTCAAATATCAGGTTCTTGTTTTGCAGCGCCTGTATGAGCGGATTGACTGCCGGTTTGGCGATAGCCACATCAGGATCTATACCGCCGCCGTCCCAGACCTTGCGCCCGTCAGCCGTCCTGAATTCCTTCTTCAGCGAGTCCGGTATGTGTTTGACGCTGCCATCTTCATTGTGCTCGGCATAGATCATGGCTTGTATGCACCTGCCGCTTGGTATATAGTATTTGGCGGTGGTGACCTTCAGCATCGTGTTATAGGACAGGTTCTTGGTGATCTGTACGAGCCCTTTGCCGTAGGTCTTCTGGCCGAGTATCACACCCCTGTCATAGTCCTGTATACAGCCCGAGACGATCTCAGAGGCAGATGCAGAGCCACTATTGGTGAGCACTACGACCGGCATCTTATTGTCTGTTGCTTCGCCGGGTGTCTTATAGGTATGGTTGGATTCTTCATTGCGGCCGCGTGTGTCGACTACCAGTTTATTCTTATCGACAAATACATTGACCACATCTACCGCTTCATGCAGCAGTCCTCCGCCGTTATTGCGCAGGTCGAGGATGACGCCCTTCATATTGGGATTTTCCTTCTTCAGCTTTTCGAATGCTTCTTTGACATCCTTGCCCGCATTAGGATTGAATATCTTGAGATTGATCAGGCCTATCTCAGGTGTCAGCATACCAGAGAATGGCACATTGGTCTCCTGAAATTCCTGCCTGACGACAGACACATCTTTATTGGTACCGTCGATCGTCTTCAGGGCAATGGCGACGGTGCTGCCTGTCTGCCCGCGAAGGGCCTGACTTACCTCGTCGTAGCTCTTGCCTTTGGTAGGCTGGCCATCGAGGGCGATCATTTTGTCGCCGATCTGCATACCGGCTTTATCGGCGGGGAGGTCTTTGATCAGGTCGGTCACGACAGGCATACTATCTTCGATCTGGAAGTGTATGCCGATACCCACGAGTTTCTCGGAATTCTGTATCCTATAGGTTTCTATCTGCGACTCAGAGATATAGTTGGTAAAGGGATCGCATGTCCGCAGCATCCCGTCGATACAGGTGCGCATGAGCTTGGAGGGATCGGTCTCATCTACATAAGAACCATTGACATCTTTGTAGACAGCGGAGAGCACATCCAGATTGCGCGAGATCTCAAAAAAGTGATCGGCAGCCGAAATCGACCCCACGGCCAGCCCCAGTCCTAATATCCCATATAGCCACTTCTTCTTCATATTAATTCTTCTTGAGCAATGCGTTTACTTTGCTTTCGTCATTGAGCAATTCGATAGCCTTTGCTACCTCAGGGTCGCTCTTAAACTGCGCCTCTGTCCTTCCTGCATTCAGCGTATAGCGCGATGCGATCTCCTCCTCGAGTATACTTTTGATCTGTTTCTTCTCTTTGTACAGGTCCTGCTTCTTGTCATGGATCATAGACTTCTTCATCATCTCATAGTCGCTGGCAATGGATGCAAATTCATTCTCTTTTTCTGCCGTCTGCTTCAGTTCGTCTATGAGCTTTTCACTATGCGTCGTATAACTGAAATCCTGCTTGGATACATAGGCTACGAACTCGTCATACTCTTTATCCGATAGTTCGAAGTTTTTGGGGCTGCCGATAGCTTCGTGCTTAGCGCGGTATTCGGTAGCATAGTCAAATATGAGGTTCCTGGTGATCAGGCTGATAGCTATCTGGCTGACCTTCTCCGGTTCCATCTTTATATCCGGATCGATGCCGACGCCATCATAAACGGTCCTGCCGCCTTTGGTCTTGTATGCCACTTTCAGCGAGTCTGCTTTGCGCTTCACAGAACCGTCTTCTGCCCTCTCGGCATAGTTGATGGCCTGTATGCACCTGCCTGACGGGATGTAGTATTTAGCTGTGGTGATCTTGAGTTTGGCATTATACGGCATAGAGTGCGTTGACTGCACGAGGCCTTTGCCATAGGTGCGCTGGCCTACCACTACTGCGCGATCCAAGTCTTGCAGCGAACCGGTCACGATCTCCGCCGCAGAGGCAGAGCCTCCGTCTACGAGGACGGTGATAGGTATTTTGAGGTCTACGGCATCATTGAGCGTAGCATATTCCTTATTCTGGTCTTCTGTCTTTCCCTTCGTACTTACTATCTGGGTATTCTTATCTACAAATACATTCGACACGTTGATCGCCTCATTGAGTAGCCCTCCCGGATTGCCACGGAGGTCGAGGATGAGTCCTTTGATCTTGTTCTTGGCGATCAGGATATTGAGCGCGTTGCGCACTTCTGAGCCAGCCTTCTCGGTGAAGCCCGTGAGCCTGATATAGCCGATGTCTTTGGTCACTGTCCCGTAGTATGGTACATTCTTGATCTTGATCTCCTCGCGGGTCAGGGTCATGTCCATTTCTTTTTCGCTGCCGTCGGCCTGCATACGCGATATCTTTATCTGGATGCTGGTACCCGCCTTGCCCTTGAGCATGCGGCTGACATCATCGGAGCCATATTTCTTGGTGGTTTTGCCATCTATGCTGACGATCTTGTCGCCTGCACGCAGGCCAGCCTTAGCTGCCGGGAATCCATCATAAGGATCCGTGATCGTGACCCAGTCGCCACGCGTACCGATGATCGCGCCTATACCACCATACCTGCCCGTGGTCTGGGTGCGGTAGTCGGCCATATTTTCTTCGGAGATAAAATCTGTGTAGGGGTCGAGGGAGTTGCACATCTCATCGATGCCCGACTGGACTAGTTTGTCAGGATTCACATCATCGACATAGTAGGTATTGAGTTCCTTATATAGTGTAGTGAAAATGTCGAGATTCTTGGATATCTCAAAAAAGGAAGACGAACTGCTCCGGAAGGCAGACAAGCCAATGACAGCCACAAGGGCCAGGCAAATGATAAGGGCAATTCTTTTCACTGATAGATAAGGTTTCGTCAGTATTTTAAAACTGGCGTCGGTATAAACATAAAGTATTAACGCCGGGAAATGAAATTAGTTACAAAATCCGTACCGTTCCCGTTTTTCTAAAATTTTGGGAAAAGGCAATTGATCATCCATCAAACGGAGGTGCGTGCATTGTATTGCCCTTCTCATTTCAGAATCTCAACATCAAAATGGGGCTACTAATGCCTTTGCGTCGCCCCTAAATCCCCTAATAGAGGCTTTGCCTATTTCCCTCATTTCGGAAAGCAGATGGTAAATATGCTAATTTAATGTGTATGTCCTTTTGTATCAGGATAGCAATGTATCTATTTCTAAAAAGGTAGTGAAAGAATAAGCGACCTATCAAGGTCGCAGTATTGCTAATTCGGGTTTCCAAAGGGAACCTTTTTAGCAAGATAGCATTCGGGCTGTCCTAATCAAACTTCGTTTGAACATTCCGAATGCTATCTTGCCATGAGGACCATGTCTAGTTCTATTTTGAGTGATCATAACCAGATTTGTATCAGGTAAACCAATTGATTTTGGATCCATACGCAAAATTAACATAAAGAACTATTGCGGTATACATTGCCAATCCATAGAATGATCTGCCCGCATCTGGCATGCTTAGGCGGTAAGCAAAGGCACCTCCTAACTTTTATTTGTTTATTACTAAAAACAGGTATATTAGTGGAACTAATCTATGAAGTGTGAGATTACTATTGATCATACTACTAGTTCCAAATCTCATTATTGCCCAGCAATTAAGTAATGACTCCCTTATAGTCAAACACACCCTCCAAAAAGTACTTCCCGAGACAGACCTTAAAAAGACATCCTCATCCCTACTCGGCAAGCTCCCTGTCTCCAAAGACACCTTTCGCAAGAAGAAGATCCCATTCCACGGATCAGTACTCCTGCAATCGCAATATATCTACACCCCAGAGGCACCCTTATCCTCCGGAGGTTTCTACACGACCATAGGTGTCAACGCCAAAACGGAGATATTCAAACTGCCTCTCTCCATGGGCGTGCAGGTCACTATGCACGACAAACAAATCCGGGCCGATTACACCACTTTCAATGTCAGCTTCGATGCCAATGGCTATAAGGACAAGCTTAAGAGCGACTACCTTAGCCGTATCTCCAGCCTGCCCACCTACTTTGGCAATGAGATGGGCGCTCAGCTTTCACACTTCGAAGACTCGCTCAAGGACTATGAGAAATACAAGAACATCCTCTCCAAATCGGACTACTACAGTCAGCTCAATGGCTATAGCCAGCAGCTCAAAACTGTAGAAGATTCTCTCGCCAAAGACTCCACCAGCACCACGCTGAAAGAAGATTACAAGTACCTCAACGACACTATAGGAAAGCTCAAAGGCATAGCTGAGAAATACTCCAATATGGAGAGCTACAGGCGCCAATACCCCGACTATGTCAAAAAGCTGGACTCCTATTACCAGTATATAGACAAGATCAAAAACACCTCAGACATCACCAGCATAGCCGGCATCCAGGACAGCCTGAAGAACGTCGGCCTCCTGACCAGGGCCAATCGCATCCTCTCCGGCATCCAGGGTTTCGGCATAGGCCGCGTCTCGCTCAATCTTTCCCGCTACACCGTACAGAGCCAGAGCATCTATGGGTTCAACGTGGACTACCTCTGGCGAAAGGCCATCTACACCGGTATCGGTGCCGGCTTCGCTGCGCCATATAGTTACCAGTTCGCACCGGCCGCATTTATTAGTGACAATCCCCTCGCCAAATTTAACTTCCACCGTATCATGATGTATGCGCGTGTAGGATATGGACCTGCCAGGGGAGATCACATACACCTCATCTGGATGTCCTACATGGACCGCTTCACCGCACCGCCAGCCACCATCGTCTCGCCTGTCAGTCCACCAGCCAACTCTGTCCTCTCCCTGGAGGCACAGCAGAAGATCAGCCGCATACTCACCTTCAATGGAGAGGTCGCCGTGTCCAACTCCAGCTTCCTCCATAGGTCCGCATCATTCGTACCGTTCAGCATCCATTCATTCAACTTCGCCGCACTACTCGCGCTGAAGGGCAGCATCATACGTACCCATACCAACTTTGGCATCAAGGGCGAGGTAGTATCGGGAGACTTCAATACCGTCGGCAACCTCTTTCTCCGCCGCGATATCGCCAGCTATACAGCCGACCTCAGGCAGAGCCTCTTCCGCTCCAGGGTCACCTTCACTACTATGCTAAACCATAGCTTCCAGGGTTTCGACGGCCATAGCACACGCCTGCAGTACCTCACCCTGGCCAATGCCCTCTCCACGCACATGAGCTTTGCTACCTATACCATTTCCTACATGCTTGCGGAGCAGATGCCATACGGACATAGCTCGTCGCCCTTTACCAGTGCCAGCCATAGCTTATCATTGATACAGCAGTATCCATACAGCGCTGGCCGCGTCAGGTTTATGACCAGCCTGACCAATACCTACTTCCAGACCCGGACCATTGGCCCTGAGTTTGGCAGCTACACCTTCAGCCTGCAGAACGGCCTCCAGCAGGACATCACATTTGCTAAAGGGACGATATGGCGCATAGGTGCCGGTAGCACCTACATGCGTTACGTGGGCAACTCACCCGCCGCACCCGGCTACTGGGCTGAGACCGGCAATACCTTTGCCGTCAAAAAGATCCTCAGCCTCACCTACATGGCCCGCTACACGCATGACGGCCTCACGGCAGACAATATCCGGGGCACTGCCAGCCTGACGCTCACTATCTATAAGGGACTCAAGTTTATGGGCAGGGCATCAGTATCCAAGTCGCTCGGCAATAGCCAGTACCCATCCTACAATAACATCAACGCCACCGCCGGACTCAACTACGCCTGGTGATCATGCGGGCGGCCGGGCTATCCGCTTGTAGTCCTCACTCCGCTACGCTGCGTTCCGGGCTACCGCTACTATCCCTGCTCGAAAAACAGCCGGATACAAAATAAAAAAGGCCAGCTACCGTTGACCTTCATACCTTGTACTTCATAGGTACAAAGTGATCCTAGATTAATCTATTTACTTCAAGTGCAAGAGTGAACACGACCTCATCTATCACTAAGATACTACTTTCAATACAAGGGCACAAGAACCCCTCCCACAGCTCACCTGCATTATTGCCCCATAGGGGGCTTTCCTCATGAGCCAAATCACATAAAAAAGCACAATATCATTTTTTGCGTGTTTCCCCAATTTTAAATAATTCTTATCCTAATTTTCGTGTACATTAAATGTCAGTGCTGCACTGTCAGATGTATTTGCTTCATTTACCATTTCGATACTGCTGCCTATAGCTGTGATCTTGCCATTGGTGAAAGTAACATTAGCAACTTGATTGCCATCGCC
This sequence comes from Bacteroidota bacterium, assembly GCA_025963485.1. Lineage (GTDB taxonomy): Bacteria > Bacteroidota > Bacteroidia > Chitinophagales > LD1 > UBA1941. The sequence continues at coordinate 22,768 of JAOQAO010000278.1, forward strand.
GCCCGTAGATCTATAGGTTGTTTTCCCTCCTCCGACTGTCTTCACCATTGTCACCAGGACGCAATTGCCAGGCGGCAATCCGCTTCGATAATTCAGTACGGGATATGGCCCACTCGCTCCATTACTACTCAGGAAATCGATTTCCACTCCATTGACTTCCAGGCCATTGATCATCGAGTCAAATGCGTAGAATTGTCCATGCCCGTCGTTAATCGAGTGTGCAGCGTTATACGTCTGCGACTTAAAACTCCATGTACCATTTGGTGCAGTAGTATTGTTGTTATTGTTAGTAGTATTATCCTTGCTGCATGAGGCGATCAGAAGTATACCAGCTATCAAAATACCATAGTTCAATTTCTTCATGAGATATTGGTTTAGTTATTGAATAGCATAAAGATATATTTTATTGGAATAATTCAACCGGTACGGGCAAACAAAAAAAGCATTTTTAGGCACTCACTGGCCCCCACTGGCGGGAGTGTTTTCCACTCGTGCCTTATCCGAATATAGCTATTAAATCTGTCACTATATTTGAACAATGAGCCGGAAATACAAGTTTGTAAATGATGATGGAATCTATTTTGTTAGCACAGCCGTAGTGCAATGGATAGATGTATTTACGCGAACAGAATACAAAGACATTCTACTAAAAGCCTGGCTCATTGCCAGACGGAAAAGGGATTGATCATTTATGCTTATGTTATCATGAGCAATCACTTCCATCTGCTAGCATTTTCGATGGATTGCCTATTTAGTTTCCGGGTAGGATGAGGCACGAGTGAAAAACACTCATATCATTGCATTGAGTAAATTTATACTACAAACAGAAGAGTAAAGGCAGAAGCAAGGAAAAACACGATTTTGCACATCATTGATGATGCTCAGCGCGAGGA
>JAOQAO010000045.1 GCA_025963485.1 Bacteroidota bacterium
TCCATAAAAACCTGCAAGCTCAGCCTTGTATCTATCTTATGCGCTACCAACTCAGCTACCTCCACGCCTGCCAGTATCCCATCTGCTTTCACCAGGAGTTTCGCCGCTGCCGCTTTGCGTTCAGGGAAACAGGCTAGCGCCGAATGGTCACCGCGGGGTATCAGATTCAATGGATGGCTTATGTCTTCATCGATAGCCAGGTCTATGATCGCATCTATTTGCTTTCTGTAATGATTTACATTCATGGTGTAAATAAAAGGAAAAGAGAATAGGAAGAAAAATCAAAATACGGGTCATTTTACAGTTTCTCCATTCTCCCATCCTGTAGCACTACCTGCCCATTCTCCAGAAGCACTTTCAGCTTCTCCAGATTCGCAGCCACACCATTTCGCACATTGTGTTTTATAAATGGACTAAGGAAAAACGGCACCCTGATCAGCCAGGTATCGACCACCCGCGTAGAAGCCCTTTCCTGATGAAATTCAAACCGCATCTGCAGTTTCCTATATGGCGGCAATGTTTCTACCGCAATAGAATTTGAATCAAGCTCCGTGATCTTATAATCCTGCTCATCGCTTTTCCTGACCTGATGAAAGGCGGTACCCACGGCGAGCGGTCCTGCAGATATCCTTTTCACAGATCGCAGATAATAATTCCATTTAGGCATATTCTCAAAATCCGCCAGGAAAGCATACACCTCGGCAACAGGCCTGGCGATCACTACCTCATTTGAGAAGCTAACATCGCGGGAGAAACTTAACCCGGACAATACAGCAATCACTGACATAACTATGAAAATTTTGATTTTGAAATATTTCATCCGTATTCATTTACAGGCCCGCTATATCTCTTATTTATCCCTTATCTCAGTCAAATATACATGGCCATCCAGCCGTTCATCCCCCTTTTCATTATTCCCTATCATAAATGGACGATCACTATTCGCCACCTCTCCTATGTATGCCTTTTCCCATACCTTTTCCTCATTGATATAGAGTGTTATCACTCCCGGCTTTATGGTCGCAGTAAATTGATTGGCCCAGCCTCTGCGAATCGGCAGCGGAGGTGTAGCAGCCTGCTGTGAACCCAGCCCATAAGTAAACACTACATGCTCTCCTGTAGGGTCGGCTGTGAGGCTCATGCCCTGATAGTCCAGTGCTGTATTCAGATTTGAAAATATGATGGCGTTAGATTTCCTCTGAGTGCTATCTACGGCAAAACCACAATCCACCGTATATTCTTTTGGCAAAATGAGCGCCGGTGACCTGATCCCCCCGGAAGGTATGGTGTCGACAAACTGTCGCGAGAAGATAAGGCTGGGATCAGGAGCAAGCGGAGCATTCTCAGATTTGAAACAAACAGAATATTTACCTTGTGTCTTGCAGCGGTCGTAGTTTAAAAGCGTCAGAAATTCATCTGCGTATTTATGATCCGTCACCGCGATATAGTAACCACTATCGATCAGGTTTTGCATCATCGCCGCCATATCTTTCTTCAGCACCCATGCATCATTAGGATTGAAATAGCCCATTGGCTTATAGCCCCCTTCATAGTAGTAGAGAAAATCCTTTTCAAACTCAAGGAAGAATACCTTTCTGCTATCATTGGTCAGCTTCCTCAATTCCTTAAAGTCATATTTTAACTCTGGTTTGAAAGTGACTTTGTTATCTGTCATATACTCGAACTGATGCTGGAATTTCCATCCCATAGAGCCCAGATAGCAGAAGACCGCCAATCCGATACTGACCAGAGGGATCGCAGTGATGATATAGCGGAGCCAGCGGCGTAAATTATCACTAAGCTGCGCCTCTCTGATACTGATCGCCAGCAGATCGATGAACATAAAAAAGCACAATGACAAAGTCCCGGCCAGATTGAGGACATTATGCTCGTGGCTTCGGCCAAAAAAATACATAGAGTTACCTATGGTGAGTAAGACCAGAAATATGCCTGACACAAAATACTTCTCAGATATCCTCTCATGATGCCGAACCAGTAAAATAACAATAGCGCCAAGTAATATCGCTGTATACCAATAGAAAGAAGTCGCAGCGATCTTCATCATCCCTATACCGATCTTCTGATAGGCGAGTGCGCTGCTAGGCAGCATACCTCCGAGCAACCAATATGAGCCTCCGAAGGCAATGACCAGAATAAGGATATTAGGCGAAATAGATCGCAGCACTTTAAATATAGTAGTGAAGAATCCATCCTGCGCTTTACCTTTGATACACTCCAGTATGGGAAGCGCAATGATCAACTGTATATATGCACCGAGGTAGATGAAGCCGAAGTTGCGATGGAATATAATGAGCAGTCCGAGGAACAGCGCGACCGACCAATGATATACTCCCCGCCAATATACCAGGCACAATAAGATCAACCAAAGATCTATGCGCCACAGCGTGATCTGGAAATATCCTACAGGATCCATATTGGCATAGTAGCGTATGAGGATATCAAAAGCGATCAGCAGGAAGGCCAGCTTCTTCTCATGAAATACCCTGCGCGCAAAAATGAAAAGGAGAATAAAGAAGATGTAATAACCGATCCTGGCGACCCAGATCAGGTTATATGCGCTTATTCCCAGTTTCATAAATCCGAGGGCCATGAGCGACATATAGAGGTCATACTGGAAATACACGTTAGGAATATGCTCACCATAAAATAAGCGTAAGGCTGGCGATAATATGTAGCCGTAATCATAAACGGATATAGGCGCATATGGAATAAAGAACATAACGGCCAATATCAATGCCATTATAACAAAGCCCCTTTTCGGGTGGCGCATAGCTAAGGTCGTAAGCCACCAAACTAAACCTGCAAACAGAAACGATACAGGCAACAAAAGCAACGGCGCATCAGCCAGATCGGCAAATGGCGGATAAAACCCAGTATGCCCGAGCAAAACCAAAGTACAAATACCAGAGGCCGCGAGCAGCAAATAGTAAACTACTTTGCTTCTGATCTTTTTCATCAGAATGAAAGCAATCGCAGAAAAGAAAGCGATCGCCAGAAACATCAGGTACAAGGTATATCCCTCTATCCCGTCATGATCAAAAATGAAATCCCGTATGATATAAGGGTTATAGTCCTGCGTCGGATAGTGGATATTCTTGCTCCAGATATAACCTGAAAAATGATAGAAAAGCAAATAACCGATCAGCGTGATGGATGAAGGAATAAAGATCACCTCCAGCGGCCACATCTTTTTGAAACTACCTCCCATTTCAGCTTTACTATTCCTCTCATAAACCTGATACAACAAAAAGCTTAACATGCAGATCAGTATCCCCGTAAATATCCTGGACAACCATATGAGGATGATCTTTTTTTTGACCTCGAGTTGTCTTACAGAGTTCCTGGAATCACTAGGGTTCAGTCGTGCTAATATATTAGCCTCTTTGCCTGCCTCCTGCGGCCTGTTCAGCTGCATGTCCGCCTCATAGAGTGCCTTGCGCAGAGATGTGTCTGCCGGAAATGTTTTAGCCGCTTCCTCACCCACCGCGACCGATTCCTTCCAAAGATGCTCCTTCAGGAATATATTCGCCCTGATCAATTGGGCCCGTCCACTTTCGGGATAATACTTAAGTATAGTATCGGATACACTGAGGCAGGCTTCATAGTTTCCATCAGCAAGATATTCATCACTAAGGGCTACATACTGATAGATATAATGGCCGTTTGACAACCTGACTGCATCCTCAGAATGCGCAGAAATACTACCTGACCCCAAAAAGCAGCTGAGAAAGAGAATAAGAAATAAAAACCGGGACGAAGCCGCCTTCATGTATGGGTTAAATTGAGTGTACTGATCATCAATTTTAACCTTAATATTTGAGGATAGCAATTAGAATTACTATTTAGCTTTCTTTATTGCCTTAGCTACTTCTTTGGCCAACCTTACGTAGCACTCAGTGAACCGGGTGGAGGTTTCAAAATCGTCATTCATCATTGTAGGGCTTGCGATGTTATCCAGCACCATAGTTACTACAGTATTGCCTTTCACATCCTTAAATTCGCATGTAGCATTGATCCTGGCCGCTCTGGCTATGGGCCCTGCATTGAAGCCGGGCTCGCTATAAGTCGTAGTAATGACCAGTGTATAGATAGCGTCGTCAGCTGCGGTCTGCACCGAAGTTTTAATTTTTTCGCCCTGATAATTAAACTCTTTTATGAATTCGGGTTCAAATAGACTTGATCGGTTGCCTTTCCACTCAGCTAGCCATTTATCACCACTCCCCGTTTTTTTGCCATTGTAATCGCGTACCTTGCCCGCGACATAGTCAGCTTCCTTCATTTCCCCTACCATCATACCACCGTAAACGAATACTACTTTGAGTTTTTGCCCCTTCAGTATTTTAGGATCACCCTTAGTGATCGATGCTGTATAATATAATGCAGAAGCCGAAAGATCAAACTGTAGCACAGTAACCACAAAAAAGATAAGAGTGAGCAGTAATTTATTAAACATATTTCAAAAGAATAATAAGGTAATTTGTATTGGTCAAATCTAGAATAAATGATAGTACAGATAATGAACGACAGGCAATTCTTTTTAGCAGGTGCCCGCTTGCTATAAAATTGCTTCTCCGGATACCGTTTCTCACTGAAACCTAAAACCATATGAGCTTTCAACGGAAGAAAAAAATCAATTCAACACAAACGTCAACATCTCCATCGCCCGTAGCTCCCTGAGCAGCTCATTGGAAACATCCACTGTCACCTTCCGCGAGTTTAGCGTCAACGAAAACTGCTCTTCCTCACTCGTCATCTTGACAGAGACAGGATACTTGCCTGGATATTTTTGGAAGACTTCCAAAAGTTCATCCGTGATTCGCTCTGTGACATCCTCCGCTTTCAGTTTTAGCGTGAGGCGTTTGGTCATCTTACCACGGATATCAGGCAGCAGGTCTATCTTGGATATTTTAAACTCATAGTTGTCCGGCTGATTATAGCGCGGCTGGTAGCGGCCAGTGACATAGAGCAGTGCGGCCTGTGTCTCCACAAAATTCTTGAATTGTATATAATCCTTGCCAAAGAGCGCAAACTCAGCCGCTCCTTCGAAATCCTCCAGGGAGAATATCACAAACTGATTACCCGTTTTTGATACCTTAGTTTGTGTAGAGCTGATGATCCCTGCGATACGTAGCTCCTTGTCTTTATTATCCGGGATGTCCTTCACCTTGCAGTTAGTGAAAGTGTCTATCTCAAGTTTATAATCATCCAACGGATGGCCGCTGATGTAGATACCGACGATATCTTTCTCTTTTTTCAACTTCTCCAGCAGTGGCCACTCCTCTACCGGTGTGAGCACGGGCTCCGATGCATCCGTATGCGCAGAACTGCCAAACAGCGAATTCTGGTTCATCGATTTATTATTCTGTTCGCTATTGCCCCACTTGATGCATTTGTCGGCGAGTGTCATGCCGTCGCGCTGGTCTGCGGTGAAGAACTGCGCTCGGGTATACTTACCGAAACTATCAAAGGCCCCGGCTTGCGCGAGGTTCTCTATCGACTTCTTATTCACCGTACGCAGTGTGACGCGCTTGGTCATATTGAATATCGAGGTAAATGGTCCCCCGTTCTTCCTCTCTTCCAGAATACTTTCAACAGCAGAGTCCCCGACTCCCTTGATCGCGGAGAGTGCATAGCGGATCTCGCCTTTCTGATTGACGGAGAATTTCACATTGCTCTCATTCACATCCGGCCCGAGTACCGGTATACCTATGCGGCGCGACTCCTCCATAAAGAAAGTGATCTTGTCGATATTGCCCATGTTGTTTGACAGCACGGCCGCCATGAACTCAGACGGATAGTGCGCCTTCAGATAGGCTGTCTGGTATGCCACGAGCGCATAGCAGGTCGAGTGCGATTTATTGAACGCATACTGCGCGAACGCTTCCCAGTCGGTCCATATCTTGGCGAGCTTCGCCGGATCGAGCCCGCGCTCTGTCGCCTGAGAGATGAACTGCCCCTTCATTTTATTCAGGACTTCGATCTGCTTTTTACCCATCGCCTTACGCAGCACGTCCGCTTCACCTTTGGTGAAACCCGCCAGCTTCTGCGAGAGGAGCATCACCTGTTCCTGATAGACGGTGATACCGTATGTATCCTCGAGGTATTCCTCCATCTCAGGGAGATCATAAGTAATGGCTTCCTTGCCATGCTTACGACTGATAAAGTCCGGGATATACTCCATAGGACCCGGACGGTAGAGGGCGTTCATCGCGATGAGATCGGCAAATTTATCCGGCTTCAAAGAACGCAGGTGCTTCTGCATACCCGGCGACTCAAACTGGAATGTAGCATTGGTATCACCTCGTTGGTAGAGTTCGTAGGTCTCTTTATCATCCAGCGGTATATTATCTATGTCGATCTTGACACCGTGATTTTCCTCTATGAGCTGCATCGCATCGCGGATGATGGTGAGCGTCTTGAGTCCGAGGAAGTCCATCTTGATCACACCAGCATCCTCTATGATATTCCCTTCAAACTGCGTGACCCAAAGTGTACTATCCTTAGCCGTCGCGACCGGTAAAATATCCGTAAGATCATGCGGCGCAATGATAATACCCGCAGCGTGTATACCCGTATTGCGTACAGAGCCTTCGAGGATCACGGCTTCTTTCAATACCCGCGATTGCAGGTCATTGCCATTATATATTTCGCGCAGTTTTTTGATATTGTCTATATCGTCGCCTCCGTATCCTTCCTTATCCTTCAACGATTTCGGCCCGTCAAAGGCTGCGAACATTACGCGGTTGAGGTCTGTACCCGGCTTATCGGGTACGAGCTTCACCAGCGCATTGGCATCGGAGAGCGGTAGGTCCATGACGCGCGAGACGTCCTTGATACTCATCTTAGCGGCCATCGTGCCGTAAGTGATGATCTGCGCTACCTGGCTCTTGCCGTATTTCTCGACCACATAGTCGATGACCTTCTGGCGGCCCTCGTCATCGAAGTCCGTATCAATATCCGGCATCGACTTACGGTCAGGATTGAGAAATCTCTCAAAGAGCAGATTGTATTTGATCGGGTCGATATTGGTGATGCCGACGCAGAAAGCCACCGCTGAGCCTGCAGCCGATCCACGGCCAGGTCCGATAAGTACTCCGATGTCACGACCTGCTTTGATAAAGTCAGCCACGATCAAAAAGTATCCGGCAAATCCCATCGTGCGTATCACACCGAGCTCGAAATCGAGTCGCTCCTGCACCTCTGGTGTGATATCTATATAGCGCGTCTTGGCACCTTCCATCGTAAGGTGATGGAGGTATTGGTCCTGATCTATGAATCCCTGCGGGATCACGAAGTTCGGTAGGGCTATATCCTTCTTGAGTTTCAGCGGCTCGATCTTGCTGAGGATGTCACCTGTATTGTCTATCGCCTCGGGGATGTCGTGAAAGAGCTTATTCATCTCCGCCTGCGTCTTGAAATAAAACTGGTCGTTGAAGAACGCAAAGCGTTTGCCCTTCATCGATACATCATCATCGCCGAAGTCCTTCATCGCGGGTGTGCTCTGCTTCTCGCCTGTATTGATACAAAGCAGGATATCATGCGCATTGGAGTCGGCCTGATTGACATAGTGCGAATCATTGGACGCGATCACTTTCACGCCATATTTTTTGGCGAAGCGCAGCAGGACGAGGTTGACCTTCTCCTGCTCCTCCATGCCGTGGCGCTGCAGCTCCACATAGTAGTCCTCACCAAAGAGGTCCAGCCACCATTTGAATTCCTTCTCCGCCTCGTCCTCTCCTTTGCTTAGGATCATCTGCGGCACTGATGCACCGAGGCAGCAGGTGGTCGCGATGAGTCCTTTGTGATATTGCAGGATGAGTTCCTTATCGATACGCGGATATTTGCCATAGAGGCCCTCGATGTATCCCAGCGAACACAGCTTCACGAGGTTCTTATATCCCTCCGCATTTTTCGCGAGCATGAGTTGATGGTAGCGCTTATCCTTTTCACCTCCGGTGAAAGACTGCTTGCCACGATTGGCCACGACATAAAATTCGCAGCCTACGATCGGCTTCACTGCCTGCCCGTCTGCCGTCTTATGCTTCGCCGCCTCGGCGACGAACTGGAACACGCCAAACATATTGCCGTGGTCGGTGATGGCGATGCCCTTCATCCCATCCGCCGCGGCCTTCTTAAACATCGTGGATATATCAGCCGCCCCGTCGAGGAGCGAGTATTGCGTATGGCAGTGTAGGTGGATGAACTCAGGCACTTTTATTTATGATTTTTGATGTGTGATTTATGATTTGAATACAGCTGTTTGGTGCGCCGTAAACAGCCTCTAAATTACAGCTAAAAAAGGAGGGGTGAAAGGGGTGTGGATAAGAGGTGTTGGGTGTGAGAAGAGCATTATACATAGTCATCAATAAAAAAGTTGACATTTACATTTTAAGATGATTAAAAAATGAGTGTCAAGAAAATATCATTATCTGAAGAAGAGTTTAAAAGGGCTCTAATTAGCGGTAAAGCATTTGATGGTAACGGCTTTGAACATAGCTTTGAACCTAAAGATTCCATACCCGGATCGATCAATATAAAAAACGCCGAAATAGCCAACGTTTCTCTTCTCGATCTTAAGATAGATAAAATGATCTTTATATCTAATTGTGATTTCGATGACATAAGGTTTATGTCATGCGAATTCACAGATATCTTAGGAATACACAATTGTACTTTCAAAAAGGACTTTGCTTTAGGCAATTCCACCTTTAATTTGTTTGACCTCGCCGATAATGCAATTCATTCATTTTGGGCATCACACAGTACGATTAAAACATTGAATATAAGATCATGTGTAGTAGGTAAGCATCTCGCGATTTGGGGGAATTCGCTAGTAAACTCATTACATATTTCCGACTGCGATTTATCAAATAAGTTACAATTTTCAGGCACACCATTTGACGAATGTAAAATCACTAACTGCAAATTTACAGTTTTTGAAATGCCAAGCATAAAGGAAAAAGCAATATTGAAATTGATTGATATAACAATAGATTCCTTCAATTTGGGCTACGATTTCAATAATTTAGGATATATCCAGTGGAATACTATTCAATTTAAGGCTGACGCTTCTATTATAATTAAGAATGCAGTCATGAATAAGTGGGATATTATTAATTGCGACTTATCTCAAACGAAACTGATAATATATAGTAGTAAAATCATAGATACATTTTATACGAACACCAAATTTCCAGATAAACTCTGCGTTCCAGATGAGTTGAAACAAAATCAAAACGAGCACGAGATAAGACGTGATGGATATAATCAATTAAAAACAATCGCTCAAAAACAAAATGATCGTAAGATGTTTCTGCATTATCAGGCCGCTGAACTAGAAAGTTATTATAAGACTGTTAGATGGAATGAAAACTTCCCGACTTGGTTCCAATTATTCGCCATGAAGTGGAGTAATAATTTCGGAACAAAATGGACTTGGGGTGCCATCTTCGTATTGGTTAGCAATTTCATTTTTGTGGCTATTAGCTTTGGGAAAAGAGGTTGGCAAATTGATGGTGATGGAATTGGAAATTTCCTTAGTGGATATTTATCTTCTTTATCCTCGCTAATATCTGTGCCGAAATACTTTATCTCTAATTGGGAGGTCAACTGGTTTTATATTGGTCGTATCCCCCTCGCCTTCGGCATCTACCAGACCATCGCCGCATTCAGGAAGTTTGGGAAGAGTGAGTGAAGGGGCTCGGCCCCTCTAAATCTCCCTAAAGGGGGAGACTTTAATGCAAAAATGTATCGGCTGTTAAAGCCCCCTTCAGGGGGTTTGGGGGTCCACGCCCTTTCAGATCATCGCGAAATCTCTTCTCCATAAAAAATAGACATGATAAGAGTTGAAGCAATCTGTATCCTTTAGGAACAATCTTACAGTAGTGAAGAACTGACCGCATTAACTACCAGCTCCAGATTGCTTCGTCGCAGAGCACAGCAGGAGTTGACCAATACGAATCCGCAGAGCATCCCGTCGGCGAAAATAAAGTAAGGGTGCCGATCCTCTTCCGCGAAATACCGGTCCATGAGTTCATGTATCTTGCCTACGTGAACTTTCTCGGGAGGCATGAGTTCGCAGATATATTCGAGACAGATGTCTTTGAGTAGTTGATGCTCCTGTTGATCGACTTTTCTCAGGCTCGTAGTTGTCATTGGGCACTGACAAACTTCTTGAATGCCTCCTTATTCGCATCGAAGTTGAAGCTCGCGGTCAGCTTGCTGTAGTTCTGTTTGTCCACGGTATGATCATAGAGCATCTTGGCCACATCCAGCTTATTGCTTTCGAAGGAGAAGAGGTTCATCAGCTGGCGGACCTGATCTGTAGCGACCTGTGCATTGTTTGTGATGATCCTTAGCGTATCTAGCTTCTTGGTCTCATATTTCGTAGAGGTGACAGCAGTCACTATCTTCCTGAAGTCAGCATCACTCATGTGCGTGGGGATAGCGGCTACCGGTGCCGGGCTTGATTGCACAGGAGCTGCCGCATTATTCGTAGCAGGAGTTTGGGGTTGCTGACCATTGTCTGCCGGTGGGCTATATTGCTGGCCGCACTCTACGGGCGTATTATGGAGGTTTATGCCCTGCCCCTCATCTACGCGCGCATCTATATACATGGATGGCCTGATGTCTACATTGCCGCTATATACTATCCTGCGCACATTCTGGCCGAAGCGATTGATGCGGACCTCTACCACCTGCAGGTGATGCACACCAGGTGAGATGTTATTGACCACTACACCCACTGTCGGTGGATTGTCGCCGGTGTGGCCATCTACGTAAACTTTGATAGGCCGGTGCAGGTCGGTGTGTACCTCCATGGTAGATGTACACTCTGCCCATGCCTGTGTCACTATAAAGCCGAATAGTCCTATTAATATGAATGCTCTCATGATGATCTGTTTGATACTTTGCCGGGGGTTATGACCAAAGATAGAGCAAAGTGTTTAAACCTCCCCGTGCGAAAAAATGTGAAAGGGGCATATGGGGTTGGCGTGGTAATTGCAAAGTGTAGGGTATAAAGCATAAAAACAATGAAAAAGCATTCATATAAGCTGATGTTATTCAGCATGATACTGATAGCAGGGATGGTGTCGTCCTGCGCGAAAAAGGTAGTGATAGAGAGCGATCATCGCCATCCACACATTCATCACCGCCATCCGCATGAGCGCCCGGTGCAGCAAACGAATATCAATATCCGTTAAAACATTAATCACCCTATAACCAGCCAAAATGAGATCGATCAAAAAGAGTCTGTTGCTACTGTTCATCACGGTAGCAGCTGTATACATCAGCCCACAGCGGGCATCTGCTCAGTCCGTGAGTTTCCAGGTATTTTATGATGACCTAAGTCCATATGGGACATGGGTAAATAGTTCCTCGTATGGATACGTCTGGGTGCCGAATGCGGGGCCGGGATTCGTCCCATACGAAACCGGCGGCCACTGGGTCTATACCGAGTTTGGATGGACATGGGTATCCGATTACGCATGGGGATGGGCGCCATTTCACTATGGTCGCTGGTATACTGACCCGGTCTATGGCGCTATGTGGGTACCTGACAATGAGTGGGGCCCGGCATGGGTCACCTGGAGGCATTCAGACGGATACTACGGATGGGCGCCTATGGAGCCGGGTATCAGTGTGAGCATATATACTAGTGGTGGATATAATATACCCGCCGACAGATGGTGCTTCGTACATGACAGGGACTTCGGCAGGGAGGATATACATAACCATATCGTCAGCCGCTCGGAGAATAATACTATCGTCAGCCACTCCAGTGTAGTCAGCAATACAGTAGTAGACCATAGCCGCAATCAAACATATGTCGCAGGACCTCCTGCCAATGATGTGCAGAGAGCAACCGGCAAACCGGTCAATACAGTAGCCGTGCATGATGCGAGCAAACCTATCCAGGTGCATAACGCCAATAACCTGGAAATCTACAGGCCCAAGGTCGACAAGGCTGCTCCTGCTCCATCAGGGCAAAAAGCTGCTCCTCCGAAAGTAGCAGAAATGAAAGACCTCAAACCAGCCACTCAAAGAAGTACTAACCAGCCTGCTACAAATACTCCTGCTACCACCCCAGCCAAAGCAGAACCAGCTAAAGCCCCTCAACGCGCCAATGAACCTCAAAGACAGGCACCTGCTAATAATGTAAAACCAGCAGCACCGGCACCCAACAGAAATGTAACGCCACCGACTAAAAATGCCCCTGCACCAGTCCGTCAGGCGCAGCCGCAACAGCGCCAGGCACCGGCACAACAGCAACCTATACGACAGGCACCGGCGCAGCAGCCACAACGCCAGGCAGCACCGCAGCAGCAACGTCAGGCTCCACAGCAACAGCCAGTACACCAGGCAGCCCCTCAACAACAACCTGTACGTCAGGCACCGGCACAGCAGCCTATGCGTCAGGAACAGCCAAGACAAGCACCTCAACAGCAACAGCCCATGAGACAGGAACCAATGCATCAGGCACCTCAACAACAGCAGCCTATGAGACAGGAACCAATGCATCAGGCCCCACCTCAGCAGCAGCAGCCTATGAGGCAGGAACCCATGCATCAGGCCCCACCACAAGCACCACCTCAGCAACAACAGGCACCGCAACAAGCGCCCCCACAACAGCACGGGCCGAAATAACCTGATGAGGCATTTATTTATTGACCATAAAAACTAATGATATGCTGACGCAAAAAGAAATGACAGAAGCCATCTCGAGGCTGACACTGGAGATCCAGGAGAAATATCCGGAGATGAGCAAATATATAGCCGAGATGCCAGTGACTAATCCCGATGAGGAGCATCCAGATATCACCGCAAAAAAGCTAACTGATTATTACAATGATCTGCTGGCTATTATGAAAAGGTATGCTACTGACCACGAGCTGGCCACAGATGACCTCAAGGCAAAAGTAGAAGACGAAAAGCTATAATAATAGGAAAGGCCCTCCCGCCAAAGCGAGGAGGGCCCTAACCCTAAACCCAATAAACAAAAACCCTACTGCAATAGACGGATACCTGCCGTTTTACTATTGTTAAAGAGTGCTAAGGCAAGCATTTGTCTCAAGTCTCTTGTTTCATAACTCTTGTCTGACAAATTCATTAACTTCGACCCTTCCTAATTAAGCCTTCTCCTCTGGAGAGGGTTGGGAGAGGACAAAAAATGATCCCCAAGTTTACTATAGCGCGTATTATGGAGGAAGCCCGCATCGATGAGGTGGTGGGTGAGTTTGTCACGCTCAAAAAACGAGGAGCCAGCCTGATAGGCAATTGCCCTTTCCACAATGAAAAAACGCCTTCGTTCAACGTTTCCGTTTCTAAGGGTATATACAAGTGCTTCGGCTGTGGCAAAGCAGGCAACTCAGTAACATTCCTCATGGAGAATCAGCAGATGACCTATGTAGAGGCGCTGAAATACCTGGCTAAGAAATATAATATAGAGATCGTAGAGGAGCACCGCAGCGACGAGCAGAAAAAGGAAGAAGACGAAAAGCAATCGCTCACGGAAAGCATCCTAATCGCCAACGCTTTTGCACAGCGCTTCTTCACGGACTATTTGCTCCACCATGAGAAAGGCTCAATAGGCTTGTCTTATTTTAAGGAGAGGGGATTTAGTACGCAGACCATCGATAAATTTCAACTCGGCTTCTCACCAGAAAGCGGTACCGACCTGACAGAGGCCGCTCTGAAGGCAGGCTATCAGCTCGACATACTCAAGAAAGCTGGCCTTACTTCTTCTAAAGAAAACTCGAAATACGATTTCTTCCGCAATAGGGTTATGTTCCCTGTCCATAATATGACGGGGAAAGTCATCGCATTCGGCGGGCGTATCATGATCAAGGACGAGAAGTCTCCCAAGTATGTCAATACCGGAGAGAGCGACGTCTATGTCAAAAGCAAAATACTCTATGGCATCTACCAGGCCAAAAATGACATACGCAAACAGGATGAATGCCTGCTCGTAGAGGG
>JAOQAO010000055.1 GCA_025963485.1 Bacteroidota bacterium
CGCGTCCAAACGCTTCCCACCTCACCTAATACAGGCATCGTGATGTATGGATCAGGTGGTGCAGGACAAAACAACCAACTCCACTCTCTTGCCCTGACCGGCAGCGCCACGGACGTGCTCCGTGGAAACGGTACCTGGGGGCCATCATCCGGAGGAACGCTTACTAATATTTGTCCCACCACAAATTTTATTCCTAAGACCAACGGTGCTACTCAATTAATTTGCAGCCAGATATTTGATAATGCTACCGCTATAGGAATCAATAATACTGCGCCCAAGGCCAAAGTGGATATATTCAGAGCCTTTGGTACCACTATCGCCGGCAGCACCGATAATATCGGATTGAATGTGGTCAACTCTGACAGGGCTACCGGTTTCAGCGGCGGTACCGGCATTGTTGGTACGGCCAATGCATATGCCTTTATAAACGGCGGAGTCGGTGGCTCGGCCAGCAATGCTGCAATAAGTGTAGGTGTTTCAGGATTTGCACTTACATCTTCCAATGTCTACGAAAACTGGGGTGTCTGGGGCCGTGCCGGAACTGCTACACTCAACTATGGTATATATGGTGATATAGCCAGCGGCACTCATCCTAATAATTGTGCCGGATATTTCAATGGAGATGTGATGGTCACCGGCTTTTTCAGCGCAGCATCTGATGCCAAGCTCAAGACCAATATACAAGAGTTCAAAAATGGTCTCGCACAATTGAAAAAGCTTGAACCTAAAACTTATGATTTCAAACAGGAAGAATATCAAACCATGAACTTCCCTGATGGCAACCAAATTGGGCTTATTGCACAAAATGTACAAGCTGTTTTCCCTAACCTGGTCAGAGAGAAAGTAAGCCCGACCTCAATCGATCCGGTCACTCATCAAAAGATAGCGGATAGAACCCGGTTTCTGACAGTCAACTACATCGGGCTAGTGCCTGTACTCATAGAAGCTGTGAAGGAGCTGGACACCAAAACAGAGGAAAATGCAAAGCTCAAAGCCGCACTGGACAATACCAATGCAATCGTAGCAGCACTCCAAAACCAGATCAATGATATATGCAATAATGGCTGCGCAGGGTTGAGGACAGGTGTCAATACAGACCTAACTCCAAACCTGGAAAATAAACTGATGCAGAATATACCTAATCCATTCTCACAGCAGACAGTAATAGGTTATGTGATCAATAAAGGTACGTCCGCTTTTATGAATATCAATAGCCTGGACGGCAAGATCGTCAAACACGTGGAGCTCGAAACAAAAGGAGCGGGAACTATCTCGATCAACGGAGATGAACTGAGTGCAGGTACCTATACCTATTCGCTCTATGTAGACGGCAAAGTAATAGATACAAAGATCATGGTCATCACTTCACAAAAGTAATATTGCCGAGAAGGGAATAGCCGAAAACCCTTATTACAAAGTAGGCAATATTTAATCCAAGTGATATGAAAAGAATCAGAATTCTTATATTATTGGTGCCACTGCTGATACTGTCCGGGCTACGATCGGTGGCACAGGATATCCATATCCGCAGTGATAATACCTGGCTCGTCGATACGCTGGTGACAGACACATTGGGTTGGTCTACCAATTCATATGACGATGCCCTGTGGGGATCCTCAGTCATTGCCACAGATACCTCATGTATATACCCTGGCTTCTCCACCAGCGCTCTGGGAGCGCTCATGTGGATCAGTCCATCGACTGGGATAGACACGCCCAAGTTTTTCAGAAAGCATTTCACCGTGCCCTGTCTCAGCAGGATCACAGATGCTACTATTTCATTTGCAGCTGACTATCGGGGACAGGTTTTCCTGAATGGCCTTCCACTAGGTAGCGTAGCAGCAGCAGATGGCATCGTGACTTATGATTATACTGTCCTCCAGCCATATCTATACTGCGGAGAGAACATCATAGCCATAGAAGCGGAGGATACAACAGGGCCATGCCGGTGGGTTTATTTCGCTATGGATATTACTCTTCAAACCTTATCCATCAGCACTGACACTACTATCACGTCCTGTGATTCGGTCTATATAGGCGACCCTAACGGACCGGTCGGACCGGGCTATGGGTACACATGGTCATCGCTGACTCCTGGTACACCGGATCCTGCCATCAATGATGTACCATATACTGTGGTAAATCCCCAGGTCACCAGTATCTATATGTTTATTGTGCAAACTCCGTGCTGTATAGATACGCTGTATGATACCGTCAATGTGACGCTATGCTGCACAAGGCCCACAGCTGTGTTGAGCATTGACAGCACCCGTTTCAATAATGACACGCTCTGCCGAAGTGGTCTGCTGATAGTCACTGCCAGCGGTGGAACCTGGGGCAGGTACTATATAGACGATCCCGCGAGCGGTATGGCTATAGTACCTATACCATCAGGCGGCCGCTTAGATACCATACCTACAGATGGGGTGACATCCGGCACACACACTTTGTGCTTTATAGCATTCACTGATGATCCGGACTCCACCAACCACTGGTGCAGTGATACGATCTGTTTTCCCTTCCTGCTATATAGCTGCTGCACGAGGCCGACCGCACAGCTGAGCGTGGATAGCTCTACGTCACAAACGGATTCGATCTGTATCGGTAGCTCTATAACGCTGCGGGCTGATGGAGGATCGTGGGGAGAATATATAATAGATGGTATACCTACTACAGAAGGTATCGTCTCAATACCGGTTGGAGGCCGTACAGATGTAATACCCATCCCTTGGTTTAGTTTAGGTACACATACGCTTTGCTTTGTTGCATTCACAGCCAATCCGGACTCGACCACCGACTGGTGTGCTGACACTATCTGCGTCAACCTGGTGATGCACTACTGCTCATGCAGTGTGCAAGCCACACTGACTATCAACGCCGATACTATATGCACAGGTGATTCTGTATCGATACATGGAACTGGTGCCGCGTGGGGTAAATTCTACGTAGATAATGGCGCAGTCGTCAGCGATCTTCAGTTCATCCCCCCAGGAGGTAGCACGTATGCTGTACCGCGGGCTAATTGCACTGAGGGATGGCATACGTTCTGTTTTATCACATACTCTTCCAATCCTGACTCGACTACGGGCTGGTGTGCAGATACTGCTTGCGTCTTGCTCATCGTGCAAAATTGCAACTGTAGTATGCACGCAGTATTGACAGATAATGCAGATACATTCTGCACTGACGAGCATTTCTATCTATATACTACCAACGGAGGCACTATCGGCCAGCTTATATTCGATGATATATATCCGGCAGGCCCTATCGATACACTCAAGGATACATTGGGGCCGTTCCATGTCGATCCCGGCTTTGAAGGTACACACCATGCATGTCTGGTCGTATATTCTGCATATCCGGATAGCAGCGGTGGCTGGTGCTCTGATACCGTCTGCCTTGCCTTTGAGATCACGGCATGCGGCTGCCATGCTCATGCTACCCTGACAGTCAGTGATGACACATTCTGCGTGGGACAGCCGGTAGGGCTCTATAGCACTGGTGGTGCATATGGCCAGTACGTCATCGACAATGGTGCAGATGCAAGCGGCATCAAACCCGAACCTCCGGGAGGAAGCTACGATACGATACCTTCTGAGGATATCACACCGGGTGTGCATACGATATGCTATATCGCTTTCTCATCCGATCCTGATTCCACTACCGGATGGTGCTCTGATACCACATGTGTCACTTTTGTGGTACAAGCCTGCAGTTGCTATGTCCACGCCTCGCTCTCTATAGATACCGATCATATCTGTGTAGGCCAGGCTGTATATGTCCACACTGGCAATGGAGGACAATTCGGCACAGTGTCCATGGACGGCAGGCATGACCAGGAAGTATTCCGCCTGATGTCAGATATGGGGCCGCTGATCCCTGGTCCGGACGACATAGGGACACATACGATATGCCTGATGGTATATGGCGATAGCCTGGACCATTCATGCGGAGATACGGTCTGCCTGACTATCACGGTCAGATCATGTGGATGCGACTCTCTGGCAGGCAAAACAAGACTGAAGGAAACACACAATGATCTCTCCTACGATTTCTACAATGCGTCGGATATGCATGCCAGTTATATTGATTGGTTCATAGATGATGAGCTGGTAGAGCAAACTACCGGTGAAGGGCATCTGAACTACGAGCTCACACCGGGGTACCACCATGTGTGTATGAGAGCAGCATTTATCCTGCCCGTTGGGGATGGCACAAACGTCTGCTGCTATGTCGAGGAGTGCGATACGATAGCCATAGATATGTGCGCATCGTGGAAAACGACCGACAACATCACATACACCCAGGATGTAAACAACTATCACAATTTTACATTCCAATACCACGGCAATACCGATCCAACACCTACTGTCATCTGGCACTTCGGTGATGGAGGTACACAGGTGAACGATGGCAGTGCTCCTACCAACTATCAGTACAACCATGCAGGAAGCTATAACGTATGCGCTACCGTCATCTGGAGCCTGTCAGACAGTGTCACCAGCCATGATAGCCTGAGTGTATGCTGCTGTGTGGATACGATCTGCTTTGATGTCAATGTCAGTCCATGCGCTACTCATACCCTGAGTATATCAGAGGACCCGGATGGATATCTGGAGGCAGTATTCGCACCATCACTCACATTTGCTCCGGCATCTGTCGTATGGATCGTGACTGACAATAGTGCCATACCGCCTACTGTCACTACCTATCCGGACCCTAGCTCAGGGATCATCAGTAGCAGCTTGATCAGTCCATTCGCCCTCACGTCAGACCAGTACTCGGTGAAAGTGGACATCAACTATACTGCGTCGACCTCTGGCGAACCCGATACCTCCTGCTTTGCTACTGTCACGCAGGAGTTCAACACCAATGCAGAGGACGGTAAGGATGGAATGCGGAAGTACTATCCTAATCCAACCAAGAACATCGTCACTGTAGAGGTCAATGCCTGGTCTACTGACAAGGCTGTAATAGAAATGCTGGATAATACCGGCCGGACCGTCAAAAAACAACAGCATAGCAATCTCAGCAAAGGATTCAATCAACTATATGTAAATGTGAATGAATTCGCGATGGGACTATACCTGATGAAAGTAACAGTGGGAGATAATATCCAGATGGTGAAAGTCGTGAAGGACTAAGCTATCGCCTATTAATCTCAAGGGCTGCTCCTGATGGAGCAGCCCTTTTTATTTTTGCAAAATGACCGAGTGTAAATAATCAATGCGGCCGGACGGGTTTCTATTAGTTACTCAGCGGCTTATTCAACAGCGCTCTCGCTTCGGATATGCTGGCGACTTCTTTGCCGAGCATGCGGACGAGGTTGGCGGCTGCGTCGATGAGTTCGCCGTTTGACTTGGCCATTTCTCCTGATGGGAGGTAGAAGTTGTCCTCCAATCCTGCGCGAATATTACCATCTATGGTGATGGCTGCGGCTATGGCCTGCCACTGTTTGCGGCCGATGCCGATCACCTGCCAGTTGCTACCCTCAGGGACTGATGCGGCCTGATGGAGGAGGTTGCGCGTAGAGATAGGTATGCCGCCGAGTACGCCCATGACGAAGCTGAAGAAGTATGGCTTCTGCAAAAGGCCCATGTCGATGAGCGGATTGGCGTTATTTATATGCCCATTGTCAAAGACCTCCATCTCGGGTACGGTGCCCGCCTCTTTCATTTTCTCCAGATAGAATTTGATATCGCCAAATGGATTTTGAAATACGAAATCATGGTAGAACTCTTTGGTCTTAGGTGAGTAGATACCGTAGTTCATCGAGCCCATATTGAGTGCCGCCATATCGGGCTTGAGCGCGGAGATATGCTGTATGCGCTCCTCACGTGAGAGGCCGACAGCGCCGGTACTATAGTTGATGATCGCATCCGGGCATAGCTTGCGCACCTCGATGCCGATCTGGCGGTAGGTCTCTATATCATAAGCGGGCGCGCCATCACCCTGGCGCGCATGTATGTGGAGGATGCTGGCTCCTGCATCCACTGCTCGTTTGCCTTCGAGAGCGATCTCCTGTGGTGTATATGGGATATAAGGGCACTGTTCGCGGCGGGCGAGGACACCTGTCAGCGACGCGGTGATGATTACTTTCTTAGCCATTTGTTGCGGGGTATTTGTGTTTAGGAGCATGAAAATATACTTTCCCGTATAATCCTCCTAAAAACTTCTATCAATGGATAGGATATTCGAGCACAGGGCTGGAATACAAAAATCAATTCAACTGATAGTCGATCAGCTGCGCTCCAAAGTGTTGGGTCACACCAGCGATACCCGTAAAAGTATAGCCCTCAAATACCAACCCTATCCCACCTGCTATCTCCAGGTGTTGATCGGTAGAATTGTCAGGTATGATGGTATGCCTCGACAGGTCAAAGACCGTGTATGTATTGCCAAGAATGTGGGCCGATACGAGATAGGATTTCACATGATAGTCGTCTCCGGCGAAGTAAAATGACCAGCTGCCACCTGTAGTGAATGGAAGTTTTAATTTATAGCTGCCTAGAAGGCTTTGGGACACATTGTATCCCTGATATGTCAGCGCTGTATCCGTCAGCAGGAAGTAACCCGAGTCAACCACATTGCCTGATCGGGTAATATAGCATTTAGCTGTCTGCGTAATAGCTGTACCCGCGCTGGACGCGATGGTGAGCGTCAATGTATCGGTTGTATTATTGATCGAATCCGTGACCAGATAGCGCCACCAGTTGCCGGTATGGAGCGGTGGCACATCACTCTTCTCAAAAGTCGGAAGCGCAGTCTGGCTCTTTTTGCAGGAGACTGCAAATGAAATAAGAGCAACAAGGGATATTGCGACGACTATATATTTGAAGCTTTTCATTCTTTGTATTTTATCATTGCTATAGCAAATACTGTACCTATGACTGCTAAGCTTAAAACAGTTGCTTCTCTATCCAAATCATAAATCAACAATCACAAATCATAAATAATATCATCCTTTCCAGACAGGCTTACGTTTTTCTATAAAGGCCTGCAACCCCTCTGCGGCGTCTTCCGTTTTGAGTGCCTGCGAGAGCATATGCTTCATGTGCTTCTGAGCCTCGGCACCGGAAATACTCTTGAGGTTTTCGTAGGCCTCCAGCCCGAGCCTGATACCCGACGGTGAATATTGTAAAATATCATCTACGAGCGCCTGTACTTCAGCATCGAGTTTATCCGGGCTGACTGCTTTGCTGACAAGGCCCATTTTCTCCGCTTCCGCGGAGCCGACACTGCGTGCGCGCATGCAGAAGTCGAGCACCTGGCGCGGTGGCATGATCTGCAGCATCGAGTACATGACCTGGAACGGATACAAGCCCCTCTTAACCTCCGGCAAGCTAAATGTGGCCGTATCAGCCGCAATCACATGCGTACAACCGCAGATAATGAGGAAGCCCCCAGCCATGACCGGTGCATGCACACTGGCTATGCATGGCTTGTGCAGGCCTGTGAATACATCGCCTATTACAACTTCAGACATCGGTTCCGGAACGGTAGAAATTGTTTCCTCCGTCTGTCCGGCAAAGGCCTTGAGATCGGCTCCTGCGCAGAAGATGTCGCCATTTGCTTTGATCACGACTGCCCATACGTCACGACTGTGATAAGCATAGTATAATGCGTATGCGATCTCTTTGAAAAGAACCGGATTGAGCGCATTCTTTTTCTCCGGGCGATTGAGCGTGAGGGTGAGGACATTGCCGCTTTCCTCAGCGAGGAGATGCGCCATTTTATATTCCTTGAATTTTAATGCCTGATCGACTGTGTAGAGTGTATTCATACAGCTAACTTACGAAGTAATCGGGAATACAAAAATACAAGGCACACGGATGACACGGATAATTATTTGAATACAAAACGGATTAGTACGGATGAATACAAAATACAGGGCTTATGGATCAAAGCGACATAACGGGTTTTATATTGCTTGATACAATGTATTAAAAATCCGTGTTTATCCGTTTTGTATTTGTACTAAGATATGATCCGTGTCATCCGTGTACCCTGTATTCGAAGTTCAGACTTGCCTCTTCCCTATCATAAAATGCATGATCAGCCAAGCCAATAGGTAAGCCGAAGCACAGACAAAGAACATAATATAGTAAGCCGTTTCTATATGCCCGGCGGCACGATAGTGAGTGAAGAGGTCTTTCTGCACGAACATAGATAGCAGGATACCACCGATAGCGCCAAACATGCCGCCAATGCCCATCACCGATGCGGTAGACCGGCCAGGAAATACATCGCTGACTGTCGTCATCAGATTGGCACTCCAGGCCTGGTGGGCAGCAGCAGCGAGGCCGATGACGCAGACCACGAGCCAGATATTGATAGCACTAAGTAATAGTGCAAATACAATCGGGAGCACACACAGTGCGTAGATGAACATGGATACTTTACGGGCTTTATGCACGGGCCAACCTTTATTATTGATAAGATATAACGGTAACCAGCCTCCGCCGACACTGCCGAATGTGGAAAGGATATACACCACTGCGACCGGCATACTGGCGCCAGTGATCTTGATGTGATAGATGCTCTCAAAGAAATCAGGGAGCCAGAATAGATAAAACCACCAGATAGGATCAGTGAGCAGTTTGCCTGCAGCAAAGGCCCATGTTTGTTTTAGTTTGAGGAGCTCGCCCCATGATTGCTTTGGCCCGGCATCTGTTGCGGTTTCCTTGTCCGGCACTTTATCGCTTTCTATGAAATTCAATTCTGCCTGCGAGATTTTTTTATGAGCGCGGGGCAATACAAAGAAGAAGTACCAGAAGATGAGCCACACCAATCCGAGCACACCTGTGATGATAAATGCCCAATGCCAGCCCCATGTCACGACTATGAATGGCACGGTGAGAGGCGTGATGATCGCGCCGATGTTGGCCCCGGAGTTGAAGATGCCAGTGGCAAGTGCCCGTTCTTTTTTGGGGAACCACTCTGCGACTGTCTTGATGGCGGCGGGGAAGTTGCCAGCCTCGGCGAGGCCTAGTGCTCCGCGTACGATCTGGAATCCGACGACGGTATTGACCAACGATGTGGCGATGCCCGCGAGGCTCCAGAAAAAAACAGAGAGGCCGTAACCGAGCTTGGTGCCGGCCTTATCAATGATGCGACCTGCACCTAAGAGACCTATGGCATAAAATATTTTGAAGGTGATCTCGACATTGGCATAGTCACCGTCGGTCCAGTGCATCTGCTCGGTAAAGGTGGATTTGAGAAAGCTGATCACGCTGCGGTCGACATAGTTGATCGTCGTGGCGAAGAAGATCAATGCACAGATCATCCAGCGGTAATTCGTCATTCTGCGTTCACTCATGCATTGGTTTTAAGCGAAGCGATAATAGCCAATGCATCTGATGTAGCTGCGGCGATTTGCGCATAGTCCCTCGCATCCATGAGTTGCTTACTGATCAGTTTACTACCCATGCCTACAGCGCTGACACCGGCGCGGAACCAGTCCGCAATATTCTCTCTATCCAGCTCTACTCCTCCTGTGGGCATAAAGAGGATGCCTGGGAATATTTCCCTGACAGCAGATACAAAGCCGAGACCGAGCACATTGCCAGGAAATATTTTGACCATCTGCGCCCCAAGGACCTCTGCCTGCATGATCTCCGTAGGCGTCATGCAGCCAGGTATCCATAGTATATGTGAACGATCGGATACTTCGGCCACTAACGGCGCCAATCCCGGCGATATGATAAAATCAGCGCCTGCATTGATGAAATCTTCTGCCATCGCGGCACTTTTGATCGTACCCGCGCCGAGATACATGTCCTTCATATCACTATCGCACACGCTACGCATCGCTTTGAAATTATCGAGCGCTTCTTCTCCCCTGTTGGTATACTCCACAGCGCGAATACCTGCGGTGTAGAGCGCGCGCAGCACTTCTACGCTTACCTCTTTATCCTTATGAAAATATAATGGCAGAATACCCTGACGGGGGATGAGGTCCAGTATAGCAGCTTTTTTTTCCATGCGATTTTGAAGATAATAAATATAAATTCGTGATGTACCAGATCAGCAAAATACATCTATCATGTCAAAAAAAGTAGTAACATTCGGAGAGATCATGATGCGGCTCTCTGCGCCGGGCCATGAGCGCTTTGTGCAGAGCACAAGCTTCGATGCGACCTATGGCGGCAGTGAGGTGAATGTAGCCGTGGCACTCGCTACCTACGGGCATCAGGGAGTATTTGTGACGAAGGTGCCGGACAATGAACTGGGACAAGCGGCGATCAATCATGTGCGGAGATATGGTGTGGACGTGCAGCATATAGCCCGCGGAGGGAAGCGACTCGGCCTTTATTTCCTGGAGCATGGCGCATCGATGCGTGCATCGCAAGTGATCTATGACCGCGCCGGGTCATCTATATCGGAGGCGGAGATCAGCGATTTTGACTTCGATAAAATACTGGAAGGCGCGGATTGGTTTCACACCACAGGTATCACACCCGCGCTGAGTGATAAAGCTGCTGCACTCACTAAAGCAACACTCAAGGCGGCCAAGAAAAAGGGCATCACCACGAGCATAGACATCAATTACCGCAAGAAACTCTGGAGCAAAGAAGAGGCGCAGGAAGTGCTGACCGATCTCTGCCAGTATGTGGATGTCTGCATCGGAGCGGATAACACCCTGGGGCTGAAATCAGCCTACATAGACATAACGACCGGCGACCTGAATATAGATGGATACAAAGATGTAATGCATCAGATGAAAGATAAATTTGGGTTCAAATATATTGCGACCACGCTACGCGAAAGCCACAGCGCATCGGATAATGGATGGAGCGCGCTCGTTTATGATGGCAGCGAATTTTATCACACAAAAAAATATGAAGTACATATCATAGACCGCGTGGGTAGCGGTGATTCTTTTGCCGGAGGGTTTATCTATGGATTGGTGACTGGTTTGCCGATGGCTGAGTCTGCGGACTTTGGCGTGGCGGCGTCTGCACTGAAACATACTATACCCGGCGACTTCAATCTGGCTACAGTGAGCGAGATCAGGGAACTAATGAACGGGAATAAAAGCGGGCGGGTGCAGAGGTAAAACCTCACCCATCTGCCTTCGGCATCTTCCAAAAGTCTAAGCCCAAAAATTTATTGGATACTAACTTATAGAATACCCGTGGTCGCTACAAGGTCCATATCTGTAAATGCCTGGTTCTCCCCTGCCATGGCCCAGATGAATCCATAGGAGCTGGTACCCGAACCAAAATGCACTGACCATGGTGGTGAGATGACTGCCTGATGATTTGCCATGACGATGTGGCGGGTCTCCTGCGGTTCGCCCATGAAATGAAAGGCGCGCTGCTGGGCATCCAGATCAAAATAGAAATACACTTCACTCCTGCGCGTATGCGTATGCGTCGGGACGGAATTCCACACGCTGCCATTCTCCAGCACGGTCAGCCCCATCACCAGCTGGCAGCTTTGCATACCATCGAGATGGATGTATTTGTAGAGTGTTCTTTTATTAGAAGTACTGATATCGCCGAGGTGAAGGGGTGTAGCCTCTTCCTTCGTCATTTTCCGATTAGGATAGGTGTGATGCGCGGGAGCAGACATGAGGTAGAGGCACGCTGGTTCATCTTTTGATAGCGATGAAAATGATACATTCTTTGTGCCCCTGCCGAGATAGGCCGCATCGAGTTTGTTTAATGGATATTGTACGCCATCCGCCTCTACGACACCTGCGCCACCGATGTTGATGATACCGAGTTCCCTTCTTTCGAGAAAATACTCGGCTCGCAGTTCGGCTTCATTCTGCAGCACGACTTTTTTTGCCAAAGGCTTCACACCACCGACGATCACACGGTCATAATGTGAATAGACAAGCGTAAGCGCATCAGCAGTCATCAGGTTCTGCACGAGAAAATTATCCCGTAGTTCTGCGGTGGTCATTCTCTTCACTTCCTTAGGGCTGCATTGAAATCTTATTTCCATTTCGACATATTTAGTTAGCGAGAAAAAAATCAAGCATCAAAACTCCCCCGGTTGGTTCTTCCCTCTCCCTGGAGAGGGAAGATGCCGAAGGCAGATGGGTGAGGCCCTCACCGCCCCATCCAGCCGCCGTCTACCGTGAGTATCGTACCATGTACATAGTTAGATGCGTCCGATGCAAGAAAGACCACCGGCCCTATGAAGTCCTCCGGCTGTCCCCACCTACCCGCTGGTATACGCGACATAATGGATGCACTCCGCTCCGGATCATTGCGCAGTGCCTCGGTATTATCTGTGACTATATAGCCGGGTGCGATGCCATTTACATTAACGCCTTTGGAGGCCCATTCATTGGCGAGGGCCTTGATGAGGCTACTGAGGGCGCCTTTGCTGGCAGCGTAGCCGGGTACATTGATGCCTCCCTGAAAGCTGAGTAGCGACGCGGTGAAAATGATCTTGCCTGAACCTCTTTCGATCATCTTCTTGCCTATCTCGCGAGCCAATATAAATGGCGCATCCAGATTTAGAGAAAGTACTTTATCCCAATACTCATCGGAATGCTCAGCCGCTGGTGCGCGCATGATGATGCCAGCATTATTGATGAGAATATCGATGACGGAATTTTCCTTGTTTACTTTTTCTATAAAAGCATGTAATGCTCCCCTATCAGACAGATCAGCAGCATAGCCTTTGAACGAACGGCCCAATGCCAACACTTGTTTTTCAATATCACTACCTGCGCTCAGCGTACCTGATACACCGATGATATCCGCACCTGCCTCAGCCAGGCCGAGGGCCATAGCTTTGCCGATGCCTTTGCTACAGCCGGTGACGAGTGCTACTTTGCCTTTGAGGTCGATTGAAACTGACATGCCTGAGATTTATCTGTCTGGCTAAACTGCAATTCTTTTTTTGCAATACAAACTAATGATGTCGACTGGTTATCCATTCATTCTGGTATCTCAACATCTGAATTAAATATATTATTGCTTCTGCGTCGCCTCCAAACCTCCTGAAAGGAGGCTTCAATACATTGCTCAATGCCCTACATACAAATGCACCGGCGGTTACGGGAATTTGACAGCCTGACGGGCGAAGAGTTTCCATTTACCTTTTTCCTTTGTCCAGACCAGTATTACTTTTAATTTGACGCCACCGGGGTGACCGCTGTCATTGGTCTCTGCGAGAAGTACGTGACGCACGACAGCTGTGTGGCCACTGACAGCGATGCTCTGCTCTGACAGATCGATGCTGACAAAATCCGATCTGCCGCTGGTGAGGGAAGAGATGAATTCTTGTTTATTTTCCATCTTGCCCGATGAGTGGCCGTAGCTGAGACCATCTGATGTGAGCTTATCTAATATAGTACTGTCCGCATCGATCATGGCTTTGCGAAGCTTCTCAACACTGGCAGATACAGCTTTCTGATCGGTAGTCTGTGCGAACGATGAGCAGGCGACGAGTATACAGATGAAAAAGAAGAAATGTTTTGCCATACTCTTATAGAAATGAATTCATCCGATCATATTTATTCCTTAATCACCTTAATTCCAACCTTTCCCTTAGGAGAGGAAATGGCTATGATGTATGCGCCAGATGGTAGATCATCAGATAAAATAATATTTTGAGTATGCACACCCGTAGGCTGGGATTCACCATTGATATAAGTGAAGATATCTTTACCTGATATATCCTGAAGCTCAATAGTGATAACCTCATTTTCCTGCAATGTATATTCGAGCGTTTCAATTCTCCGCACAGGATTAGGATAGATAAAGATATTATTATTATCACGTGTAAAGTTAAGAACACCAACATTGTGTGAGGGGAGGTAGCGAGCTATGATAATATGGGGATTACTACTACGCCCTCCTTCAAATCCCGCCACTACTATCTTGCCATCACTTTGAATCGCCATCGTGCTGTATTGCCCCCCGTCATTTAGCTCTACCATCAATGTTCCTGCGCTCCCAAAACTTGTGTCAAGAGTTCCGTCCGTATTAAGCCGCGCTAAAACAACCCTTTCATAATTGATGCTATCTATCCTACCAACCAATATTATTTTCCCGTCAGTTTGCAATACGATTTTATTTACCCCACTTTCCACATTCGGGAGAGGGATGGTAGTTATCCCATGACCTCCAAATGAAGTATCGATCAGTCCATTATGAGTATATCTTGCTACAAATAAAGAGTCTGACTGATGCCCTATAGTCAAACCACCCGCAATCAATATTTTTCCGTCACTCTGAATCGCTATTGAATTTGCTTGATTAGCTAAATAAGCAGATGAGTGTATTATCGGCCTGGATGATAAATATGCTATGCCTTTCGTGGCAAAAGTACTATCGATCTGGCCGTTTTTTTTGAACCGTGCAAGGCCACTGTATTGACAGGTTAAATTTACAGTCCATACCGCACCAGCTGCTAAAATTGTAGAATCAGGCTGCTCTATCATATCACGGATAAGAAAGCCGTCACATATGGTATCATAAGGAGTAATATAGGAGTCAGATATTATATTACCGCTGGCATCAAACCATGTAAATCTTGAGGAAGCGCCCGGCCCACCGGCATCTATCACGTTTAACAAATACGTCGAATTATGCAATAATATAGCTCCACTTGATGTCACGGTCTGGCTACCTTCAGAGGTCACGCCATTTGTACCAAAGCTATTATCAAAGGAACCATCAGGGTTTAATCGAACCAAGATATCATCATACATTGCATTAGTGAAGCCTACAGTAATCAAAATTTTATTATCCGGCTGCAAGATCATATTAGCACCAGATCCTCCAACTGACAAAGCAAGGGAAACAGATCCTGCATGCCCAAATGATAAATCGGGAGTGCCATCTGGATTGATCCTATATATAACAACACTGTCAGAGGAGATAAACACATCCCCATTGGAATAGTTGCACAATGCCAATATCTTGCTATCCGGTTGCAACACTACGGAAGAAACGAGGGACGAGGTATCATGTTGTATTTGAAGCATACCATTTGAATGAAAGGTATGATCCAACCACGTGAACTGGGCGCGAATACCAGCAGAGGGAATAATAATAAAAGAAATAATGAGTATTAAGTTTTTCACAGAACCAATCTTTGACTAAAGATAGTAAACTCCTATTAATCACAATCGCTTGCGATTTCTGTGGAATTAACTCACTTAAATGACTTCATCCACTCGTGCGGTATCTCGAACTGGCCGCGATTATTTCGCTCCATGAGGTGAGTGCCACGCACACTCGACACGGGCAGCGGCCTGTATATATGTGGAAACTGCTGACCGCGGCGGTAAAAATCTTCATATTTCAGATGGTCCTTTTCGGCC
This sequence comes from Bacteroidota bacterium, assembly GCA_025963485.1. GTDB lineage: Bacteria > Bacteroidota > Bacteroidia > Chitinophagales > LD1 > UBA1941. Next base: position 15,296 of record JAOQAO010000055.1, read on the forward strand.
TCGCTATCTATAGCGAGCAATAGCAAGCGGTCCGCCATCTGATAGTGCTTATGCAGGGTACCTGCCACCTGGGTCGCATCAGAGCAATGGATGAAACCCTCGCGGTCGAAGTGTTCAGGTTTATAGGGCTGCGTCTGAGACGCCGCAGCCCACTGGTCAGGATCGGCAATGTGAAAGATCATTTGATTTCGGATTTAATACAAAATACAAAGCACACAGATGACACGGATGAAATAAATTTACTTATTTCCTGGTATACTGATCGACTTTTCGCTTCTTGCTGCCATCAGCGCCCTCACATCATCCAGCGAATGATATAGTTGATCAAAGGATTCCACAATATAGTAAGTATCCTGGATGATATCATTGCGGTATGGTGTATTGATGATCTCGCGAATGTCATAATCTTTGCGGATACAGTCTGGGCCCATACAGTGTTTGGTCTCCCCGGAGGAGGACATGATGCCCGCTCCGTATATCTTCAGCCCACCGTTCTCACGGATAAGGCCAAACTCGATAGTGAACCAGTAGAACCTGCCGATCATCTCCAGCGCCTCCTCATCATCTGCATGCTCCAGGGCGAGAGCGCCTAATCCCTCCAGAAAGCGGCAATAGCTCGGATCGCTGATAAGCGGTATATGTGCGAATACATCGTGAAACATATCCGGCTCCTCTATATAGTCGAGCTGCGCCATGGTGCGCACCCAGCAGGTAGCAGTGAATTGTTTCCGGCTCAGGAAGCCGAAGAATTCCCGCGCAGGACTGATGCAGGGTACTACATGTATGCTCCAGCCGGTGAGCGGTGCGAGTATGCTTTTAATATTCTCAAAATTGGGGATGCGCTCACCGTTGAATTCTACCGTGTCGACTGCCTTGAGGTGGGCCTGACAGGCATATTGCTTCAGCAGGGGCATCTGCCGGTCATATAGTGTCTTCCATACGTGGAAGTCCTCTGTGGTGTAGTCGCTGTAGATCTGCTCTGTCGGTCTCATATGTTTTGCTTTTAGAGTAATGTTTATTCCTTAAATTTTTATTCGCCGCAAGGCCTCACCCATCTGCCTTCGGCATCTTCCCTCTCCGAAGGGAGAGGGAAGAACCTACCGTTTGCCTGCCGGATGATATGTCTGTTTGGCTTTACTTTTCTGCTAAATAAAAATGCCGCTCTGTGTAGAACGGCATCTGTTGATATTTATAAGTTTCGGATCACTCATCGTACTATCATACACCGTTCCCTGCGGGAATGCTGTAGTAATTGTAATATGCGCGATTCGCTGATTTCATAAATTGAATATAGTGACTATTCTGAAAAGATGCAAGAGGATTTACATATTTACTAATTACCAATTGCTATTTATGACGATGAGATGACAATCTATATATTTAGCGCATGGAACAAGACGACGATATATACAGACCCTGGCAGACGGCATTGAGTATAATTTACTTCGCCCTGCTGGGCGGGCAGGTGATGTTTGGAGCTATCGTGTATGTGCTCACTGGATCAGATCACAATTTTGTGCTGTCCTTCTCCGACCCTATGACCATCGCTATGATAGCCGTCACCTGTGTGGCGCTGCCTGCAGGGCACTTCGTCTTTCAGCCGTTTCTGAACCGGGCAAAACAGACGGATAGTCCGGCAGAGAAGATGGCGATATACCGCCAGGGTTTTCTCATCCGCTGTGCAACTAATGAATTTGTATCCCTTTTCGCCATCGTCATGATATTCCTCACGCATAGCTTTGCCTATTACCTATTCCTTGCTATCTCACTTTCCTTTTTTGCTATGGCCAACCCTACACTGGCGAAAGTGAAGCGTCAGATAGGAGTCTAAACTATGATTTGTGTGATTAGGATGATTGACTTGATTAAATACATAATCTGTAGAGCCAATTTAAGCGTAATGTTTTTGAACTTGTCAACTGCTTCTCAGTATGATCCGGCGCTATAAATACTCGCTGGGTGCTATACACTCGCTCCAATACTCCATGATCTTGCGGATAGAGTTCTCAAGGCCTTTGATGTTATTGGGTTTGACAAAGAAACCCTGTACAGCCATTGAGTAAGCCTCTATGACAGATTCCTTATTGGCATTGGTGGTGAAGAATAAATATGGGATGCACTTGATATGCAGTTTCTCATTGGTATTTATTTTGCTGCGGAGCTCCATGCCATTGATCTTAGGCATATTGATATCCGATAAGATGAGGAACGGAAGCACATCGTTCATATTGAGATAATCCAGGGCAGCATTGCCATCGGCGAAGAATACGACCTCATTTTTGTAGTTGAGTCGTGCAAATATCTCCTTGAGCAGGTCCTGATCATCCTGATCGTCCTCTATGACTATGACGGGGCCATTCTTATTCATGCTGAAATTTTATGGGGTCTAAAATAGTGTATTCCCAGTTTGGGGGCAATTTTCAAAAGTTATTGTTTGGTAAATGGGGTGGATGTGTCGAGCACCAGTTTAGGTCATGCCAGAATGCTTAACTGCCGGTACAAGATTTACGCACTCCTCTTATCCAATACCCTGCTGAAACTCTCTACGTAGCTGTTACCCACCGGGATCTCGGACTCGCCGATCTTGACGCGGCGGTTGCGGACGGAGTCGATGCGTAGGAGAGATACGATGAAGGAGCGGTGTACGCGGGCGAACTTGTCATCAGGCAAGCGCTCGATCATGGCCTTTAGGGTCATGAGTGTGAGGATGGGACGGCCTGAGGTAGTGTATATCTTGATATAGTCATCGAGGGCCTCTATGTAGCGTATGTCGTCGAGGTTTACCTTGATCACCTGGTATTCGCTCTTGACGAAGATATAGGGCATGACGGGCGCGGCGTCTTTCTGCAGGTAGCGGTGGTAGTCGGCGGCTTTGGCCACGGAGCGCTGGAACCGGGCCATGTCAAATGGCTTCAGCAGGTAGTCGATGGCATCGAGCTCAAAGCCCTGCGCCGCATACTCCGTGTATGCTGTGGTGAAGATCACCATCGGCGGCTTGGCGAGGGACTTGAGGAGCTGGATACCGTTGATATGCGGCATCTGTACATCGAGGAATATGAGGTCCACATCGGCAGCGCCGAGATAGGCCGCAGCATCGGGTGCATCGTTGAAGGAGCAAAGGAGCTTGAGGTCCGGCGTACGGTCTATGTATGACTGGAGGAGCTCGACCGCCAGTGGTTCGTCGTCTATGATCACGCAGTTTAGCATCAGGCGAGGTTTATGTGAAGGGAAACTTTGTAATAGCCATGGTCATCAGGGTCTATGGTCAGGGTATGTCTATCGGGATAGAGCAGCTCGAGGCGGCGGCGCACATTGGCGAGGCCGGTGCCGGTGCCCCGCTCCATCTGATGCGCCTGTGGCATGACTTTATTGACCACGAGGGCATGAAGGTGGTGCTGGTCTATATTGATCCGGATCTCGATCATACTGGACTCATGTGTGCTGATACCGTATTTAAAGGCATTCTCTACAAAGGTCATCAATATGAGCGGCGCTATCTCATAGCCCTCTGTGCGGCCGGAGACGGTATAGTCTATGGTAACCTTGTCAGTGAGGCGCAGCTCCTGGAGCTGTATATATTCGGAGAGGACGCTGAGGTCCCTGTCGAGTGGCACGAGTTCATTTTGCGCATCGCTGAGGACATAGCGCATGATGTCGGCGAGGCGCATGACGGCCTGCGGTGCATCGTCGGACTTCTTCAGCGAGAGGCTATAGATATTGTTGAGCGTATTGAAGAGGAAGTGCGGGTTGATCTGCGCCTTGAGCAGGGAGAGCTCGGTGACGGTCTGCTCGTGGCGGATGTCTTTGGCCTGCTCCTCTGCGCCATACCACTCTTTGACAATGCGCAGGCCGGAACTGATGATAAAGATGATGGCAAATACCAGGGTCGTAAAAAGAACCCGTATCAGGACGCGATAGGTATCGTAAGGATTCTCGATATACATACCCGGATCATGAAAGCGAATCACGATGGATGGCAGGCTCACAAGGATGGCCATGGACCCGAGAATGGTAAGCACATACCACATGCGATGGCGGCGCCTGAGCAGGCGCGGGATGAGCACGAGGGTATTGAGATAATAGAAGACTATATAGGAGGCGTTGAAGACCACGAAGACCAGGTCAAACCATTTGGAGTGCTTGTACTCTGGTATGGGCGGGCCTGTGGTATGCATATCGGCGATGTGCATCACATAGTTGAAGAAATAGTGAGGTATGCACAGGAATATGAGCCAGAGCGTGACATGCAGGACTATGGTAAAGGTTTTATTTTTCACTGTAGGCCAAATGTAAGGAACTCTGCGCACTAGGTGGCTGTCCATAGGTAAATGGCGGGAAAACACCGTTGTTTATTTATGATTGCTGAATTTTGATCTCTGATTTAATACAGGGACAGCCAATACATTTCACATAAAGTAATACATAAGGGAATACATGTAAGCGTTTTCATATAGTACTAGATGCAGAACCTGCAGCTTTCCATAAAGGTGCGAAGGATATCCACATTTCTTACTTTTGATTAATCCATAATATCGTAAATTGCCAACGAAAGTTAAGGGCCGGGGGCTGTAAAGAAGTTGGCAAGGCATTTGACTAGAACGAACCATTCATTCATTATTCACAAACAAAAAAACAAAACAAATGAAAGTACTAAGATCCATCTCGCTGATGCTCGTCGCTGCTATGATCACTCTCGGTGTCAATGCACAAACGGCTACGACCACTACGAAAACTGAAACCAAGGCAACTGCTACCAAGCAGGAAGCAAAGCCTGGCTCTACTACCAAGACTGAAACAAAGACCACGGCTACTTCTACTGAAAAGAAGCCTGCCGACAGCCGCACCAAGACAGGTGACGCTGTCAACAAGGACCTGAAAGGACCTAAAGGCGAGACTGTATACACCGGCCCTAAAGGCGGCAACTACTACCTCGGCAAAGACAACCAGAAGATCTACCTGAAGAAGTAATCGGCGTAAAACCACTTTCGAAAGCCTCTCCCTCCGGAGGGGCTTTTGTGCTTGCGGCTGTTCGTATCTTATTGATATATAAATTTTGCATGCTATGCTTTTCTCGTACTTTTAAACTGGCATCCAAACGTATCCACCTAAAAATACACAACATGAAAAAGCTAACCACCCTCGCTCTCATGTGCTGCATCAGCTTCGTCATAGCGCTATCGTCATGCGGTACTACCAGCGTACAGACGTCCATCATCTCGATGTTCTATCGGGGCGCCATGCATACCTACAACTCTGCCGCCGGCATGTACATCTACCAGGGCTCCAACTACTCTACCGTAGCGGCCACAGAGTCATCGGCCTCTGCCAATACATTTTACCTAAATTATACAGGGACCAATACCGGCACCTATACGCTAAACTCCAGCTCCAGCAGTGCTATCAATATGACCCTGGGAGGGGTAGGCTATAGTTCGCAGGCATTCGGCGGGCATGGCACAGTGCATATGACTAAGTTTGACGCCGGGACTATGGTGGCGACCGGAGATTTCACCGGCACGCTGTACAATACGAATACTGCCAGTGACAGCCTGCCTATCACGCAAGGAAGCATCTCTGTGAAATACCAGTTCTGAGAAATCTAAGGCGACGGATCACTGTGGCAGCGCCTTCAGCATTTCCTTTGCGACAAAGGTATTGCCCGCGTCATTGAAGTGGACACCGTCTGTGGTGAGATTGCCGGAGGCTTTATTGGTTGGATTATTACCTTCATTCCAGGTAAAAAAAAGCATACGGAGGTCACAGACGACGCAGTTATTGCGATAAGCCACCTGACGGGCGAGCTGCGAGTAGCGATCGAGATCAGCATCATCAGGATTTTTGTGGCCTTTCTTCTCTCCTATACACATGGGTGTGCAGATCACTACTTTGCTCCCCGCCTTCTGCAACTTTTTCACCAACACATCATAGAAGGCATCGAACCTGTCCGGATCTGTACCTGTGTGAGAAGTGGTTTTGGCCCAGACGTCATTCACTCCTATGAAAACATAGACGATATCAGGCTTTTTGGCGATCACGTCATCATCTACGCGGAATAGCAGGTCGTATATTTTATTTCCGCCGATGCCGGCGCCGATCAGGTCGTACTGAAAAGCATGCCCTGTGCTGTCAAGCATCCAATGCATGATATTGATATAACCATTGCCTTTGGCACCCTGTTGCGTTATTGAGTCCCCAAAAAAGATCACGCGTTTGGCCGGCAAAGGCCTGAATGCACTTATCGCCACGACAATGAAAGCTAACAAAACAAACCCGCCACTCTTTTTCATAAAATGATCGTGAATCTATTGAATATATACGTAAAGACAGCGCTATAGATGTCCATACCGGTGCAAATAATCAGTGAAAAGGCATTTTTATCCGTCTAGACGGGCCAGCAGGAAGGTGAAATTTTTTTTATAATAATATAACTTATTACTGCTATATTAGCATAATAAAATATACAGGTTTTCTTATCCGGTTTATTATCAGGCTTCTTCCTCTATACTGAGTTTCCTCATGCCGCTGACGGCACTATTGAATTAGTCCAATTTTCCTTTCATAAAAAAGCCCCTCTCCTGTCAGGAAAAGGGGCTCTGGTTTTTGGGTTGGTCAGATTATTTTTTGTCGAATGACGACTTCACGAGGCCGTAGACCTTTTTAGCGAGATCTGGTGTGAAGGCTGCATCTTCAGCTGAAGCTCCGGATGCTTTCTCATCATGGACAGAGTAGAATACAGAACCTCCTGCACCCTTCTGCTCATAGTAGTATACGAAGTGAGTGCCCGCCGGGAATGTTTTGCCGTCAGTACCCTTGTATACGGTAGTGTATACAAATCCGTTTGGCTCATCGAGGTCTACGGTCGTGCTGGCGGTAGCGTCGTTCTTGACATACATTTTCTTGTCGCCATCGACACCTTCTTTGACAGATGATATGGCAGTATTATACACCACGAGCGTGTAGTTGCCGCCTATCGTAGCATCTACCCCGCCATTGCCGTTCTTCTCGAGCTTCACTCCTTTAGGCAGCTTGAGGCTGATGGGTGTCAGGTTTGATGTCGCCTTGAGGTCTGTCGGTGCCCAGTCAGCCTCCGTGACTGTGATAGCTGCCGCTGCAGGTGCCGCTGGCGCCGCTGGCGTAGATGCTGCCGCAGGGTCAGCCGCAGGTGCATCAGTTTTAGCACCACCTCCGCACGAGGTCAATATAATACCGGCGAAAATGGAGAGAGCAAATACTGTTTTTTTCATATAGAGTGAATTATTGGTTACGGTGAAATAAGGCCAGCCATTACAAGAGATGGCGGCTTAGCGCCCGCCATCTCCGTCAATTACTAACTGTGATATATAAACAAATCATTAATACATGCAAATATGCTCTAAGGGCGAATCAATAACAAGTTAGAATTTGGGTGCAAATCGGAAGTCTGGGAGGAATACAGTTTCACATTCCAACATCTGCGCTGCCGTAAATTATGCTGCGATGCATGCGTGAAACAGGAAGTCCGATCTTATTCTTATCTGCTTCTGGTTTTGAGTGTCTGAGATACATCTTCCAGTGTAAAGCCTTTGGCGTGTAACAATACCAGATAGTGATATAGCAGGTCGGCTGCTTCACCGAGAAAAAGTTCTTTGTTGTCGTCCTTAGCCTCTATGACTAGTTCTACAGCTTCTTCTCCTACTTTCTGGGCGATCTTATTGATCCCCTTTGAAAATAATTGAGAAGTATAGGAATCCGAAGATGGTGACGACTTTCGCAAAGCGATAGTGGCCTCCAGTTCTGCTAAGAATGACAGAGCAGATGGGGCATTGCTCTCTCCCCAGCAGGTATCGGTGCCAGTGTGGCAGACCGGGCCATGTGGTTTTACTTTTGCGAGCAATGTATCACTATCACAGTCTGCCGTCAGGGATATGAGGTCGAGATAGTGGCCGCTCTCCTCGCCCTTGGTCCAGAGCCTGCCCTTAGACCGGCTAAAAAAAGTAATACGCCTATCTGCGAGGGTTTGATCAACCGCAGCCTGATTCATATAGCCCATCATTAGCACCTTGCTAGTGGTATCATCCTGGATGATACATGGTACGAGACCATTTCCTTTATCAAAGTCGATTTTCATTCCTGTGGATTTAATTTTATAATCTGATAGGTATATTTTGATGACCGAGGTATCGCTTTAGCTCCGGGATACCGATCTCTTTGAAGTGAAAAATACTGGCTGCCAGTGCAGCGTCTGCTAGGCCTGTGGTGAATGCATCTGCAAAATGCATCATGGTGCCTGCACCACCAGAAGCTATCACCGGGATATTGACCGTGTGCGACAATTGCCGTAAGGCATCAATGGCAAAGCCACCTTTAGTGCCGTCATGATCCATAGAGGTAAAGAGTATCTCACCCGCTCCGAGGCGCTCCGCCTCTGCGGCCCATGCGAATAGCTCAATGCCTGTACTGAGCCGGCCACCGTTGAGATAAACTATCCACTTATCGTTTTCCCATCTGGCATCGATAGCTATGACGACGCATTGATTACCGTATTTATCCGCTATCTGAGAGATGAGTCTGGGGTCTCGGACGGCTGCAGAGTTGATCGAGACCTTGTCCGCACCACTGCTCAGGAGTGTGCCGACATCCGAAAGAGCGCCGATACCACCACCTACGGTGAAAGGAATATTGATCCGCTCAGCGACCTGCTCTACCATTGTATAAAGGGTTTTGCGCTTCTCGTGAGTAGCTGTGATATCGAGAAATACCAGTTCGTCTGCGCCTTGCTCTGCGTATAGCCCTGCGAGCTCGACAGGGTCGCCAGCATCACGCAGGTTCTCAAAATTGACGCCTTTGACTGTGCGGCCATCCTTTATATCCAGACATGGTATGATCCGTTTAGCCAGCATGGGTTAGCTTTTTTAATTGTGCCAGCGATATTTTGCCTTCGTAGATAGCCTTGCCGGTTATGGCGCCGTATAGACCGGCTTCGCTTAATTTCCCCAGATCACCAGCATCGCTGATACCTCCGCTGGCGATGAGTTTTATATTGGGGAACTTTTTTATGATACTGCCATACAGCTCAATTGCCGGACCACTAAGCATGCCGTCCCGCGCAATATCTGTGCAGATCACATATCTCATACCTGCGCTCATATAATCAGTGAGGAAAGTGTTCAGTGGGATATTACCCGACTCCCGCCAGCCATTGATAGCTATCATTCCGTCCCTCACATCGGCACCGAGGATGATTTTTTCGCTGCCATATTTACTCAGCCAGCTCAACGTCAGCTCACAATCTTTGACAGCTATGCTACCCACTGTGACCTGCGCGGCCCCGCAGTCAAAGGCGGTGCTGATGTCCGCATCGCTCTTGATACCTCCACCGAAATCCACCTGGAGTGATGTATGAGACGCGATAGCTTCCAGAATTTTATGATTGACTACATGATGTGATTTCGCGCCATCGAGATCTACGACATGCAGGCGTGTGATACCCGCACCTTCAAACTGTTTAGCTATCTCCAGCGGAGAATCACTGTAAACGGTTTTCTGCGCATAGTCTCCCTGAGTGAGGCGGACACATTTGCCGTCGATAATGTCTATAGCGGGTATAATATGCATATAGTGATCAGAGCTTTAGAAATTGTGAAAGTAATAGCTCACCTGCCGCTCCGCTTTTCTCCGGGTGAAACTGGGCAGCATAAAAATTATCCCGATGCATGGCAGCAGAAAAATCATGCATGTAATGGCACATGAGAGAAGTATCTGTATTGACCGGTACATAATAGCTGTGCACGAAATAGTACCAGCCCTCGGGGAAAACCTCATTGCCCGCCGCAGCTGTGGCGGTATTCCAACCCATGTGCGGCACCTTGAGATCTGCAGGAAAAACTTGTACCCGCTGGTCGAAGACACCGAGGCATCGTGTATCACCCTCATCACTATGCGCGCAGAGGAGCTGCATGCCGAGGCAAATACCCAATAGCGGTTGCTTCAGCTGAAGTATGACAGTATCGAGACCTCTGTCCCGAAGTGCCTGCATAGCGGGGCGAGCATGGCCCACACCAGGGAAGATCACCTTATCCGCGCTGCTGATCTCTGCTGCATCACTGCTCAGTGTAGCCTCCGTACCGAGCCTCTGCAATGCCAGGCTGACCGACCGGGTATTGCCCGCACCATAATCTATGATGACGACTTTCATAATACTCCTTTAGTAGATGGTAGTTGCATATTGTCGAGATCCCGCCTGAGTGCCATTTTGATGGCTTTGGCAAAAGCCTTGAATATGGCTTCTATTTTGTGATGCTCATTGTCGCCTTCGACTTTGATATTCAGGTTACACTTAGCCCCGTCGGAGAATGATTTGAAGAAATGATAAAACATCTCTGTGGGCACATCGCCCACTTTCTCCCTTTTGAACTCTGCATCCCACTCGATCCAACTCCGCCCACCGAAGTCAATGGCTACTTGCGCCAGCGCATCATCCATAGGCAGGCAGAACCCATAGCGCTCTATGCCTCGCTTATCTCCGAGAGCTTTGCCAAAAGCCTCGCCTAATGTGATCGCGGTATCCTCTATGGTATGATGTTCATCTATGTGAAGGTCCCCCCTGGCAATTATACGAAGATCCACACCGCCGTGACGCGCTACCTGCTCCAGCATATGATCAAAGAAATGCAGGCCGGTCGATATCTCTGCATTGCCCTGCCCATCGGGGTTCAGATCAATGGCGATCTGTGTCTCTTTGGTATTGCGCTGATGTGATATTTTTCGCGAAGCACCTCTCAATTCCCTGTAAATACTCAGCCAATCAGAATCATCAAATACGATGACCGTACCGGAAAAATCTGCGGGTTGGCCTTTGGTGGTTGTAATCAGCATGTCGTAAGGGTTGACTGTAGCATCGCTTGCGGCTACTATATCAAATACTACATGTTCGCTGCGGAATATTTCTAGAACAAAAGTCAAAGCTTCTGCTGGCGCAGAAAGAAGCGCAGCACTATAGCCAAGTTCACTCACCGACCTGCTGATGGCGGTGATAGCATGGTCGTGAAAGGTCAGCGGCTTTACACTTTTGACAATAGCATTTATATCCATTAGCAGCTTCTTCTTCATGCGATATATGTTTTGAGATGATCGATCAGGTCTTTATTTTCTGCGGGAGTGCCGACAGTGATACGGAGGCAGTTCTCACACAACTGCAAGCGGCTGCGGTCGCGGACTATCACACCCTTGCTGACCAGATATGCATACGTAGCGGGTGCATCGTTGACCTGTACAAGGAGGAAATTGGCATCGGATGGATAAACCTTTTGCACTATGGATAATGTGTCGAGGTCAACGGCCAGCTTATTTCTTTGCTGCACAGTTTCGCGGATGCGGGTGTTTACGATCTCAATATTATCCAAAGCCTGAAGGGCAAGTTGCTGTGTATTTTCACTGATATTGTACGGAGGCTTGACCTTGTCCATGAGATCGATGATCCCCGCCGAGGCGAATGCCATTCCCAGCCTGATACCTGCGAGGCCCCATGCCTTGGAGAAGGTCTGCAATATGACGACGTTAGGATACTCTGTCAGGAACTGAATGCAAGACGACTGACGGGAGTAGTTGATATAAGCCTCATCGATAACCACTATACCATTGAACTTCGTAATCAGGAATTCAATATCGTCTTTGTGCATAGAGTTGCCAGTGGGATTATTGGGCGAGCAGATGAAGAGAAGCTTCGTCTGCTCATCTACTGAAGACAATATCCGATCTACATCCAGGTCAAATGACGGCAACAAGGAAACGCGCCCGATGGCTATATCATTAATATCCGCGCTCACCTCATACATGCCATAGGTAGGAGGGCATATGATAGCATTGTCTACTCCCGGATTGCAGAAAATGCGATAGAGTATATCTATAGCCTCATCACTACCATTGCCTAGAAATATATTCTGCTCAGGGAGACCTTTGATCGTGCTAATCTTTTTTTTCAGCGCCAGCTGATGCGGATCGGGATAGCGATGATAGTTTTGCGATAGCGGGGAGCCATAGGGGTTCTCATTGGCATCGAGATATACGGATGCGGTGCCGCTAAACTCATCACGTGCGGAGGAGTAAGGTTTCAGGCGGCCTATATTGGCGCGTATTATTTTGTCGAGCTCAAACATTACTTCTTTTTGATCTTTTGCAATCTGATACTTACTGCATGGCTATGAGCATAGAGTTGCTCTGCCCGGGCCATGGTCTCTATGACGGGGCCGATCGCCTGCAGCCCCTTTTGTGTGATCTGCTGATAGGTTATTTTCTTGGTAAAAGAATCCAGCGATACGCCGGAATATGCCCGCGCAAAACCAGAGGTGGGCAATGTGTGATTAGTGCCGCTGGCATAGTCGCCTGCACTTTCGGGCGCATAGTTTCCGATAAAAACTGATCCCGCATGATCGACGTTTTGCACATAAAAATCAGTATCGC
>JAOQAO010000103.1 GCA_025963485.1 Bacteroidota bacterium
TGGTTGTCCTCGTATACTATTTTTAGTTCCTCTACTGTCATTTATTTATATCTGCATTAAACATACAAAAGCTTTTCCTCCCATTTTGTATTCAGGCTGTTAGCCCCTCTCCTTTGGAGAGGGGTTGGGGTGAGGACTGTATTTTCACATCCACCTCCTCCGACAGCGCACTCCCATTCACGATATGCTCCGCAAAATGCTCTGCCCAATAGGGCGCCAGCGACATCCCTTTCGTTCCCATACCATTGAATATCCCGATATGCGGTTGCTCCGGATGAAAGCCAATAAACGGCCTCCTATACTTCGTCGATGGCCTTACACCTGCACCATGATATACTACTTCAAAAGGCACATGTAGTGTCTTATACAGGCTCTCGATGATCTCATTCTTGTATTGCTCCGTAGGCGCTTCCGTTTCATAATGCCATTGATAAGTGGCACCGGCATAGTATATATCCTTCTCTGCTGTGGGCGAGATCGTCGTATCACCGCTTATGATCCGGTCATTGTAAAAATCCTTTATCCGTACCAGCAGGTATTCTCCCTTCACGATCTGCCAGGTCAGACCGGTAAACAGCCCATCCTGCGCAGAACGGAATCCATCACAAAAAACAACCTTCGTTTTGCTTGTCAGCGCCTGAGCGTGGGTATACGCTTCTTCTTTCAGCGCATCCTTTTCTTTCAGATGCGATCTATAGCTATTGAGAAACAAAGGGGCGTCCAGCTTCCCACCACCATTGATCGCAAAAGCCCCAAAAGGATTTTTGACCTTAGCCACATCAAGTGCCTCAAGTGCAGTATTGTTTAAATAATTTTGGTAGTCCGGATCTGCCGTCCTCGCGCTCCAGTCATTTTGCTCTTTGACAGACTCAAGCGTCTTGTATATCGGCAGTGGCTCAAATATTTTCTGCGATAGTTTTTCTCCCAGCTGTGTATATATCTTATTCGCGACCGGTATCAATTCATCTGCCATCCACGATTTGACAAATCTCTTTCCCGTTATCGGATTGATGATACCAGACGCTGCGTGTGTCGCCGATCTTTCTATTCCTGTATCGTAAACTTGTACGGATACGCCACGCTGCATCAGGGACCACGATAGCAGCGAACCGCATATACCCTGGCCGACGATGATGATGTCGGGCGTCATTTATCTGAAATAAGACAGGTCCTTATCTTCCTTCTTGGGAGATGGGGGAGATGACGGAGTAGGAGTGTTGTCTACTTTCTCGAGTTGATCGAGGTTGTGCACATACTTGAGTATCCTGCCCCTGAAGATGAAGAAAAGGACAAGCTGATACAACAGTACGAAAGGCAACATTTTTTCTGCTATCTGATTTACTTTTAGTACAAATGCCTTATCGTTTACCAGATTTTGCGGATCTGCATTAGTCATTACTATAGCTACAGACGTGATCACCGCGACAGCCAGAAAGGTAGCCAGAAAAGCGACGACGTACCATCTTATCCACTTCCACGGAGTTATATTGTAGCTGACCGCGATGCGGTGCAAAGCGTAACAAAAACCTGCTAATACTATTAAAACCATATTACGAATTTACAACAGTTCCAGCTCTTTTTGCGTTTTTTTTGTCAGGCCGCTGACCACTTGCTGATAAGAGTGGTCTATCATCCAGAGCAGATCCTTCTTTGGTATGCTCCCCGCATCGAAATATACGGAGTTCCAGAGCTTTTTGTTCATGTGGTGGCCGGGCTGCACATCATCATATTTTTCCCGGTATTCCGGCACCAAGGTCTCCGCCATTTTCAGATTGACCCTAAAGGGTTTAGCCGACAAAGAGGTCAGCGCAAACATCTTGCCCATGACCTTAAATACCAGCGTATCACTGTCAAACGGGAATCCCTCCTCTACCCCTTTCTTTGCCACGCAATAATCCCTGAAGACCTCTATATCCATATTAACGCTAAAATAGTGACAAAAAGCATGCCCTGTCGGCATTATTGCCCTGTTTACCCCATCTTTTTGATTTTGTTTAAGATTGCCCTGCGTCTTTGCCCTACAATTGGCATATTTGCATCCTCATTTTAACTCGTCAACAACAATGATCCAACGCAAACAAACCCTTTTTCTGCTTTTCTCTATCATACTGATGGTAGGTTATTGTTTTGCTCCGATCCTCAAAGTAGAAGGCGGCGGCGGTCCACCATATTTCCTGTACCCATACAGCATGTTCTTTTCCAAAAACGTCAACTTCCCCATTATCGGGCATTATTTCGTGCTGCTCTGCCTGGTATCTGCTATCGTTGCTATCAGCCTTAACTTTTTGACCATTATTTTGTTTATGTACCGCCGGGTGCAGACACTGCTGTGCTGGCTGACCATCATTCCCCTGATCTATACATTTTGTTATGTTTATTACAAATGGTCCGCTACAGAAACCACTCAGGATCAGTATTTCTACTTTGGCAATTTATCGCCTCTCGTAGCCATAGTCTTCGTTTTCCTCGCCATGTTCTACATCCGCAAGGACGAAGAATTGGTAAAAAGTGTTGACAGGCTCAGATAAAAGTTGCGTGTCTGCTTGGCAAAGGTTAATTTTGCGCCTCATCTTCGCACCATAAATGAGTGATGCAATAAAACACGAGTGCGGTATCGCACTCATCCGGCTCCTGAAGCCACTTGATTTCTACTTAGAAAAATACCGCACGCCAGCCTACGCCCTCAATAAACTGTACCTCCTCATGGAGAAACAGCACAATAGGGGTCAGGACGGAGCAGGAGTAGCAGTCATTAAGCTCGACCCCGTACCTGGCACGCACTTCATAGACCGCTTCCGCAGTACGCACCAGCAGTCTATCGTCAAGATATACGACCACATCTTCTCCCACTTCCCCAAGAATCGAAAGCCATCCGACAACTATAAGGCCGAAGCTCATTGGTACAAAGAGAATGTACCCTTCATGGGAGAGCTGCTGCTAGGTCACCTTCGCTATGGTACCTACGGTAAAAACAGCGACACAAACTGCCATCCATTCCTTCGCGAAAATAACTGGATGACCCGGAATCTCGCGGTAGCGGGCAATTTCAATATGACCAATGTCGATGAGTTGTTCAACAATCTTATCCAGCTCGGTCAGCATCCGGTAGAGCGCAGCGACACCATCACGGTGATGGAGAAGATCGGCCACTTCCTCGATGCAGAGGTGCAGGTCATATTCGACAAATACAAAGACCAGGGATACGGCAATAAAGAGATCACCGACTTTATCATCAAAGAGATGAGCGTCCGTCGCATCCTCACCCGCGCTGCCAAGAATTTCGACGGGGGGTTCACTATGGCAGGCATGATCGGCCATGGCGATGCATTCGTTCTACGTGACCCTAATGGCATCCGTCCTGCTTACTACTATCAGGACGACGAGATCGTAGTGGTAGCCTCCGAGCGCCCCGCTATACAGACCGCATTCAATGCCAACTTTGACTCTATCAAAGAGATCAAACCGGGCCACGCACTGGTGATAAAAAAAGACGGTCGTGTCAAAGAAGAACAGATCCTCGAACCACGCGAGCGTAAATCATGCAGCTTCGAGCGCATCTATTTCTCGCGCGGCACTGACAAAGAAATATATGCGGAGCGCAAACAACTCGGTAAGCTTCTCGTCCCTCAGATCATCCAGGCTGTGAATGGTGATGTGGAAAATGCCGTCTTCTCTTTTATTCCTAACACCGCAGAAGTTGCATTCTACGGCCTGATCAAAGGCGTCGAGAATCACCTCACTGTAGAAAAGGTCAAAGCCATACAGCAGAATCCTACTATGAACGCCGAAGAGCTCGAAAAGCTCATCCGCTGGAAGCTGCGTATAGAGAAAACCGCTGTCAAGGACGTCAAGATGCGCACCTTCATCTCCGACGACTCATCGCGCGATGAGATGGTGTCTCATGTATACGACGTCACCTACGGCAGTGTCCGTGCCAATGAAGATACACTCGTCGTGATCGATGATTCGATCGTCCGCGGTACTACTTTGCAAAAAAGTATACTCAGCATACTCGACCGCCTGAGTCCAAAGAAGATCATCATAGTTTCCTCCGCACCTCAGATCCGCTATCCCGATTGCTATGGTATAGATATGTCGCGCATGAATGACTTCATCGCCTTTCGCGCACTGATCGCACTGATCAAAGAGCAAGGCAAAGAACAAATGCTGCAGGATGTATATGCGAAATGCAAAGCTGACGAGAACAACCTCTCCGAAGGTGTGGTCAACCACGTCAAGGAGCTATACAATCTGTACACCGACGACGAGATCTCTGCCAAGATATCCGAGATCGTACGCCCTAAGCAAATATTCGCCGACGTACAGGTCATTTATCAAACGGTCGAGAACCTCCACATCGCCTGCCCGAAAAACCTCGGCGATTGGTATTTCACCGGCGACTACCCTACACCCGGCGGCACCCGTGTCGCCAATAAGGCCTTTACCAACTACATGGATGGTATAGAGGGCAGAGCGTATTGATACTGACCGAAACAATTTTCATCCAATTTTTTAATGGCCTCTGCATTAAAGCCATGCACGTAATTTCATTTAAAATCGTACCGTACTCGATATAGGTCGGTTTTTTGCTTCGCAAATTCTTTGCCAATAATGATTTTTGCTGCCTGTTTTTTTGTTTGATTAGAAAAATGTAGATACCTTTAGGACAGGAACTTCTTAAAAACTATCGCCATGAAAACAAACGTACCCACTCTCAGAGTCATACTACTTACTGTATTGATCTGTTTTACTTGCGGTTTTGCCAGGGCTCAGCAGGCGACATTTTTTAGCAATGGCTCCGCTGGTCCATCCACAGTATCAGCATCTCAGGTGATCAATTCCTATTATCGTGTCACCAATATCTCGGGAGACTTTATTACTTGCTCTGGTGGCTTCTCTCCTGCCGTAGGCGACCGCGTCCTTATTATACAGATGACCGGTATATATGCCGGCGATTGGCAGTGGGATTCTGTCCGTGTAGCAGGTACTACCTTTCGTGTGGGTGGCATCTACAGGCAGTTTGATCCTATCGGTGGCAAGGTCCAGGTGATCACCGTGCCGCAATATTCTTCCCTGCATATTACCTCATCTGGCATGCTGACAGCTTCTTCATGGAATGACAGCACAGGTGGCATTTTGACCTTTATGGTCCGTGATACCTTTCAGATCGATTCAGGTGGCATTTGCAATGTCAACGGCATGGGATACAATCACCTGACAGGCGCAGGTAGCATTGGCACTGGTGGTGTCGGTGGTGTCGGTGGCCAGGGCGGTTCATTAAATCAGAATGGAGGCGACTCTGCATTAGTATTAGGCTCGGGCACAGGCGGCGGAGGTGATGGAGGTCAATTCGGCCAATACGGTGTCGGTGGCCACGCTTCTCTCAATGCAGGCAGCTTATCCTGCCCTGGATGTGGCGGCGATACTGCTACCAATTTCTCTTCTCTCGGTTCAAGCATTACCAGTTCCAGATTGTTCATGGGCGGTTGCGGCACTGGTGGTGCCGGCGGATCGGGCGGACGTGGCGCAGGTGGCGGTGGTGGTGGCACGGTCACACCAGGCAATAGCGGTGGCTCAGGCGGAGTGGGTGGCAGTGGCGGCGTGGGTGCCGATGGCGGTGGCCTTATTATCTATTCTGCTAAATACCTCTCTATACCGGCACATGTTACGGTCTTTACGGCCACAGGTTTTGTCGGCGGCAATGCCACCGGCGGTGGACCGGGCGGTGCGGGTGGTGATGGGGGTGATGGCCTCGGACCATGCTCCAGCAATGGTGTAGGAGGTGGCGGACGCGGAGCTACCGGGGGCAATGGTGGCAACGGTGGCAATGGTGGCGGCGGCGGCTTCGTTTATGGAGTTCTTGCTCATACCTGCGCTACCTTTGATACTTCATCCTTTCATTCTAATGGTGGTCTCGGTGGACCTGGCGGACCTGGTGGCCTCGGCGGGCCTGGCGGGTCTAATGGTACGACTCCGGGAGGTGGATGTGGTGGTACGGGTGCTGGCGGCGGAAACAGCGGAGTACCCGGATCGAACGGCGTTGCCGGCGATGATGGCGCCCCCGGCTCCAGCAGTGGCGGAGGAGGCGGAGGAGGTGGAGGCGGAGGTGGTGGTGGTGGCACCACTGTATTTGACTGCAGCACCAATCCTATATCATCCAATGTCACAATGATCCAAAGCGGTGCAGGGTGTGCTTTCACATTTGATCCGCTTAGCCTCAATATCACTGGTGGTAGCGGCAACTACTCATACAACGTTACGACGGGGTCTGCTACTTGCGTCTTTCCGGACTTTATTCAATCTTATGTTACAGTTGTCACTGATACCGTCGGTTGTATAGGCATCTTTTCTACTGATGTTTATGCCACGGATGACTATTACGCTTTTTCGGGTTCTGAGACTCAGGCCAGTTGTCCCAATTCCAATGACGGCGCATATAATTTCTCTGTGACCAACAATACGCATTTCGCTTGTGTTGAATCCTGGATGCTGAATATTACCGGCCCCAATTCTTATTCTGCCAATATTGACCCGGGCAATATAACCGGCTTCCTGACAGGGCTTGCGCCAGGCACTTATACTTATTGGTTGACCTCAGGAAGCTTCTGTGGCTCGATCCCTGTCAGCAGTACATTTACCATCACCTCAAATAATACACCGATCTCCGGAGATGTATACGACACCATCTGCCACGGTGGATCATATCTGTGGCATGGCAACTCCTATACGCAGCTAGGCATTTATTCAGATACGCTGGCAGGCGGTAGCTCTGGCGGTTGCGACAGTATTGCCAATTTATATTTGTGGGTGAGCCCGGCCACTTCGACGAATCTATACGATACAATGTCGTTTGGGTCTACCTACTTTTTTGGCGGCAACACATATACCCAATCCGGCGTTTACACCGATTCGCTGACCAGCGCACGTGGATGCGATAGCATTGTGACGTTGTATCTGTTGGTAGGCGATCCGGCTACTTTCACGCACCTGTTTGACACCATCTGCCAGGGATTCTCGGTGAGCCTGAATGGTCATAACTATACCGTCAGTGGTACTTACCTAGACACGATCCGCGGCACTACTACTGATACAGTCATTACTCTGCACCTTACCATCAGGCAGGCATTACTCGTCAATACATTTGACACCATATGCCAGGGCGCTTCGGTCACGGCAGGAGGCCACGTATATACACAGGCGGGATTATATCTCGACACATTAGCCAGCCAGTATGGTTGTGATAGCATCCGGGCACTACACCTCTCCGTTATTGGTATAGCGCCTACGGTCAGTATCACTGTGAGCCACGGCCCCTTGAGTGGTGGTTTTGTCACAGATACTTTTACAGCCACATATACCGATTGCAATAATCCATATTACAGCTGGTATCGTGATATCGTTCCATTCGGAGTACATAGTTCTGTATTGGTCTATACACATCCTGTCTCGCAGTCAGATAGTGTCGTGTGCCGGATCGATTGCAGCGGCCCTTGCCAGTATGCTCCGCATTCATTTAGCAACTCTATCATGACAGCCGTTCAGGATCTATCATCGATCATCGATTACGTTGCCGTATATCCAAATCCCAATCAGGGCACCTTTAATCTCGAGGTCAGCACGACATCGGCTTCAGACAAACTTGCTTCTGTTTCGATCATCGATATGATGGGGCGTACCGTGCAAAGGGAAGAACTCGATCTTCACCTGGGCACTAATAAAAACTTGATTGTACTGAAAGAAAATACGGCTCCGGGGATCTATACTATGCAGTTGTCAGTTGAGGGACATTCAGCATTCTACCGTATTATACTGGAGAAATAAAATAAGGTTTAAAGCGGCTTAAACTGCTCAAACCCCTGCTTGCACGAGAAGCAAAAGCGTATCGCGCGGCAGAGCGTCGAGCCAAATGCCGACCGTAGCGTAGTATCAGTACTATGGCAGTGCGGGCAGCGCACCTTATCCAGCATCTCCTCCGTGAGATCACTATCCATTACCGCCGGTGGCGCTATTCCAAATTTTTCTAGCTTGGATTTCGCTTCAGGAGTCATCCGGTCGCTGCTCCAGGCAGTATCCATATCCACCGTCACCTCTACCTCTTCGAATCCCAGCTTCTTCACTGCATCATAAATATCCTTCTTC
The DNA here is from genome assembly GCA_025963485.1 of Bacteroidota bacterium. Classification (GTDB taxonomy): domain Bacteria; phylum Bacteroidota; class Bacteroidia; order Chitinophagales; family LD1; genus UBA1941. Next base: position 8,140 of record JAOQAO010000103.1, read on the forward strand.
ATCACCCCTATCGCCGGGCATCCGACAAAGGTCGGTGTCATAGTGACGCGTGCATAGCGGCTTGATTGTCCGCTTGCGACTTGCGACTCACCACTCGCGACCTTCGTCACTATACCCATCTCCACCACACTGATCACAGGTATCTCCGGATCTTTTACAGACTCCAGTGCAACCCAGATGTCAGTGTCGGTGATATGTTTTATTGCTGTTTGCATTATATTTTAAGTCTACCCTTCGGGGAGATTTAGTGGGGCCTCTCCAGATGCTCCTTTATATTCCTATGTAGCCACAATTTCACAAAATAAATAAGCAGCGCACTAAAGCTTATACCTCCTTCCAGTAGTTCTTCTCCCTCACCGACGACTGGTATCAGTTTGATCGGGTCCGGCACAAACATCAGGATGAAAAAAATCACCGCCACTATCAGCCAGCCCTTACCAGCTTTTTTTTGCCCTTCAGGTTGGATCTTATTTCTCTTAATTACTGCTTCCATGATTAGTGTTTTATTATTCAACGCCTTTCATCCCAAAATAGCATGCCAAAGGATTGGTTTGGGGTCTTAGGTTATAGGTTTTAAGTTAATACAACACTGTATTGGCCTATTACTTATAACTTAATGCCAATAACTTGCCTTACCATTCCGCACTCGGATCTATCCTTGTCACCTCTGTCATTTCGTCCAGCAGGGATTTCAGGTATTCAGAGTGGAATCCCTTCCGGCCTCCATAAATTATTTTTGCCTCATCCACTTGCGGCATTTGCAAACCGGCTGTTGTGACTATACCCGTCACTTTTTCCAGCCACAGATGCTGCAACTTCTCTTCTCCACCAAATACCCCTTCACCGATCAGCGTATCTTCAAACGCCGATTTCTCAAATATCCCCAGCGCATATGGCATAGCATAGTTTAGAGATGCCTGCATACGCGCTTTGCTTTCTTCGCTTCCATTTGCGAGTTGCTTCAAAAATGTATCCGCATGCATCACATGGTATTTGATCTCTCCACGAACTTTTTTAGCCAGTTGCGCCAGTGGCATGAGCGTAGATGTTGTTAGCATCTCATACCTCAGCGCTTCTGCATGATCAAATAAAAAATGCCTTATAAGGCTGAAATCATATTCGCCTATCGGCAGCTCGACCAGCTGGCAACACTTAAATTCCTTTTCGCTTCGCTGAAAAGCCAGCACATCCGGTTCGCGCTCGCCAAATACAGTATGAATTATCTGATATAGCGCTTGCGAGTGTCCCACCTTGTCTTGTGCCATAGATGAAAAAGCCAGATCTTCCTCCAGCATAGGTCCTATGCCTGTCCATTCAGAGTTCCGGTGCCCGATCACCAGTGCATCATCTGCCATCTTATAGAGCAAGTCCTTTATTGCCTCTGTATTCATTGTATTACCTTTTTTGTATTTGCATTAGCCCTCTCCTTCGGAGAGGGTTGGGAGAGGTGTTATATTTTATTCTTTGCCTGATATGCCTCTATTCTTTCACGCACTTTATAGAAACCCGGATCGCGGAATGTCTTCTCCGGTGTTGTTTCAAAGATCTCTTCATCCTCACTGCTAAATGTATAGACATCAGATGTCTTCACCACCCAGAGGTTCGTTGTCTTGCCACGGCGTGCATATTGCTCTTTAGCAAACATCAGCGCCATCTCCGGCGTCGATGCATGTACGATACCGGCATGTGTCGGCTGCTTACCCCTCTTCTCCTGATGAAAGACCTCCCAGGTCACAAGGTGCGAAGCTGTCTGCTCTCCCTCTGCCACCCTCTTGAGGTCTAATCTGTTTATTCTCGGATCTAACGAAGTGATAGGGTGACGAGGTGACGAGGTGATATTGTCTGTATTACTTTTCATTTTGTGCTTTATCTTTTAGGGTAACAAGGGTATTACTCAATCCACTTATTATTTTATCCAATAGTTCTATTCTCTGATTTACAACTTCCTGACCCAATAAAAACTTTGCTCTCGAATATCCTCCCTTTGTTTCCCGGGCCGACCCTCTGGAATATCTTAAAAACTGAGGATACTCCTTGCCAAATCCTCTGCCATAACCTTCTTCAATATTAGCCGAAATTGAATACGCGGATCTTGTCATCTGCCTTACGATCTCCTTACCACGTATGTCTTTTATCATAGTTTCAGAATCCTTCCAAAAGTCATCCCATAGTTGCAGAGACATTTTATAGATCACAAAGCTCTCAAGATTGTCATTCATGATTTTCAATTTGTATTCTCACTCCGTCACCTCGTCACTTGTATTTGAATCACCTGCATTCTAAGCCATCGGAATCGCGTACTTCTCATTAGGGTTCAGCAGCGCCTCCCGCACCCAGCGGTGCGCCAACTCAGAATATCTTCTCACCTCTATCCGTTCCTTATTGCATGGTCCATCTCCGTTTATCACGCGCTTGAACTCATCCCAATCCGGATCGCCAAACACCCAAATGCCGTCATCGCCTTTCTTCAATTCCGGATCGGGAAGCGTCAAGCCCAACTCGTATATCTTGGGCACATACTGATCGAGAAACTGATTCCGCATATCATCATTAGATGCCAGCTTTACTCTCCATTTCATCAGCTTCTCGCTATGCTGTGAGTCGCGGTCCGATGGACCGAAGAAATGCAACAGCGGCCTGTACCATCTGTTCAGCGCCTCTTGTAGCATCGCTCTCTGTACTGGTGTACCCGTAGCCAGGTAGACGAAGTTGTCGTGCCCTTGCTTCAGGTGAAAAGACTCTTCATAACATATCCGCTCCAGGGCACGGCAGTACGGACCGTATGAACCTTTGGAGTTGATGATCTGGTTGACGATGGCAGCACCATCCACGAGGAAGCCTATCACCGCCATATCTGCCCAGGTGTTAGCCGGATAGTTAAACACATTGCTGTATTTGCTCTTGCCGCTCAGCAGGTCCATCAGCATTTGCTCGCGCGTTTTGCCCAATGTCTCCGCAGCGCTATACAGGAGTTGCCCATGTCCTATCTCATCCTGCACCTTGGCTATCAGCGCCAGTTTCCGTTTGAAGTTCGGTGCGCGTGTGATCCACGTACCCTCTGGCAGCGCTCCTACTATTTCAGAGTGTGCATGCTGCTCTATCATCCGGATCAGTTGCTTGCGGTATTGCTCTGGCATCCAGTCTCCCGGTTCTATCTTCTCGCCCCTCGTTATCCGGGCTTCAAATGCTTCCAGCTTTTGCGGGTCTTCTACAGACGCGTTGAGTACCTTTGCTTCTTCCGCCGTGAGGCTTGTATTTCCGTACATATTGATTGTATTTATTCCTACATCTCCCGGAGAAGGTCGGATGAGGTCTTTATTTTTTTAATCCTTTCAATAGCAAATTAGAAATGCTTTCCACGATCTCTTCCTGCGAAAGCTTTTCACTGCTCTTATACAGGTCATAGGTCGCATTCAGCGCCGAGAATATCGTAAAGACAGCCAGCTTCACATTTACTTCTTTGAAGTCTTTATCCGCTATACCCTTCTGTATGATCTCCCTAAAACCCTGCTCATACTGGTAGCGCAGTTTCTTGAATTTTCCCAGCTCCGGTTCTTTCAGGAATACCCACTCATGAAAGAAAACTGTCGAGGCATCCAGGTTGCTTGATATCACACCGATGTGGGCCCTGATAGCTGCCTTGAGTTTTTTTGACGACCCTTTCTCCTCAGCCACAGCGGTATTAAAGGCCGTAAAGAACTGTTCTGCTATATCAAAACACATTTCATGCAGCAACTCCTCTTTCGAGGAGAGGTGGTTGTACAGGCTCGCTGCTTCTATTCCCACTTCTTTTGCCAGGTCACGCATAGACGTTCCTGCATATCCGCGTTCTTTAAAGAGCTTTTTTGCCGTTTGCCTTATTTCCGTTCTCCGGTCGAGTTTTGCTATTGCCATGGTTTTATTTACTAACGTTCGTTAGGTAAAGGTAATTAGTTTTCTTCTTCTGTCAAACCTTTTCCGGTTTTATTTATATGTTTGGGGTATTGTTAAAATAAACCTTAAACTATTATGAAAACGAAACTCCTCTTCCCTGTAGCCCTTATCGGGCTGCTCTTCCTTGCTTCTTGCCAGCACGCCACTACCACCACTAATTGCATCAACACTTTCCCCTATCTGGCCAATGGTCACACCCTTCACTACAGCATTACCGATGCTTTCCTTTTCAGTGATACCTCTTTCGATGTTTCTATTGGTATTACCTCATCTTCAGATGTATATATGTCCACCGGAGTTTCCGATCAGGGTTCGCTAAATCAAACGGGTTATTTCCATCCATGCAACGATAAGCTCTACCTTGGAAATACAGTATCGGCAGCGCAAAGCTCTGGCAATTATGAGCGTGTCAATAATGTTCCGGTCAATACTACATGGTCCGAGACCGTAAGCGGCACCACATATAATTACGCTGTGATCGGAAAAAACATATCAGTAACCGTGCCGGCCGGAACCTTTGTCTGCGACAAGGTAACTTATCACGAGGCGGGCACTATCAATACAGACACCATCTATTGCAATGCTGCGGTAGGCGATGTCAAGTATGATGGTACTTTGTTTTCGTATGAGCTTCACCACAAGAATTTCTAAATTCCTATCAGCTAGCTTTTGACATCATATTCCGCACTGGCCGCTCTGCGCGCCGGAAAGTAAGATGCGATAAAGGCTATCACCACGACCGTGACTAAGGTCAGGACGTAATCCTCGACCTTCATCTTCACGGGGTATCCTTGTACGACGAAGCTGTTATTGCCGCCGGACAGTTTGAGGAATTCATATTTGATCTGAGCCAGGCACAGTATGGTGGCCAACAGTATTCCTATAGCCGCTCCTATGCCTGCCGATAGCACACCCTCCAGTATATAGATGCGCTGTATCAGGCTAGTATTTGCACCCATGGCCATCAGTATGGATATGTCCTGGCGCTTCTCTATGACCAGCATAGACAGCGATCCTACGATATTGAATGAGATGATCAGCATGATAAAAGCCAGGATAGCATACACTGCCCACCGCTCCATCCTCATTACCCGGTAGATCGTTTCTTTTTGTTCATAGCGTGTTTTCACTGCCATGTCTTTTCCCACTATTTTCCGGATGTCCGCCTGTGCCTGCTCCAAGTTCGCATCTGGCCTGAGCTTTATTTCATAGGCCGACACCTGTCCCTCCGCGTCCAGCAGCTCCCGCGCAAACGGCAAAGACACAAACACATATTTATTGTCAAACTCCTGCTGCAGCGAGAATACCCCACCCGGTATCACATCCCGGAATGTAAAAGCATCTTCAGGCAGTATGGCCGTACCCTTTCCTTTCTTAGGCACTGTGACCTGTATCGGATAGAGTGACTTCTCGACGTCTATATTCAGCGCAGCATAGATATTTGCTCCGACGACCGCATACTGATTCATAGAATCACTAAGCTCAAAGCTGCCTATCTTGACGTGGCTTTTGATATCAGCGACATTATTATAGTTTTCATCCACACCCTTGATCGTGCAGATATAATCCTTGTCTATGTATTTGATATAGGCATTCTCCTCTATAGTACTGGATATAGCCTCGACGTTCGCGACGGTTTGCAGCCTGTCGTGCATTACTTTATCGTATGCGAAGGTCTTCCCCTTGACCGCAGTGACAGTGATGTCTGCATAGAAGGAATTGTATAGCGTCTTAGCGAGGCTTTCAAATCCATTGAATGTGCTCAGTACTACTATCAGTGCAAAGGCGCCAACACCCATTCCCACCATGGATACAATGGCGATGATGTTGATCGCATTGGTAGATTTTTTTGAGAAGAGGTAGCGTAAGGCTATTTTGAAAGCTAGCATACTTGGGCTCGTAGGTTAGGCTGCTCAGGATTTGATCTCCTTGTCGTCTTCTTTTATTTTTTTGAAAAGCTCCTCCATCTTAAATACATCATCCAGGGAATCATCCAGATAAAATTCCAGATCCGGCACAATGCGGAGGTTGAAGCGCAATTTAGCGCCAAGCGTTTTTTTGAGTTCCGACTTTTTGTTCTGGAAAGCCTTTATCACCTCATCTTTATCACCGCTCATGACACTGAGTGAGAATCGGGCTATAGCCAGGTCCGGTGTGACCTTGACACCGGTCACAGTGACAAATGCCTTTCCATATATACCTCTGCCCTCGCGGAGCAGTATTTCTGCAAACTCCTCTTTGATAAGGGATGCTACCTTCTGTTGCCTTCTGCTATCCATGATTTCTCTTTTGGGGTCTACGTTAAGAATGCAAACTTACAGGTAAATTCTGAGAGACGTGCCTTTGTACAAAAACTACCGGGCCGTTACTACTTAGGGATCAGTGTCCGCACCCTTCTGCCCTGGTAGTATACAGCTATGAAGCACGACTTATACCTTGGCTTCATGATGTCAAAGTATAGCTTCTTTATCTCCTCCAGTTTATTGGAGCTACCGATCAGATAGCGATAATTGCCCTCTTCATACATGACCTCATACCCTTTGAGGTGCTCGTAGTAGGAAGTGTCTATCGGTATCAGCTTCTTCAATTCATAGAACTGCACCCTATACACAGTATCTTCCTGCACAGGTATAGTCAGTTTCGGGGTCGGTGCCCCGGTACGGTCCAGTCCTTTTTCGTCAAATGGATTGAACCTGTTATTCAGTGGCGCGTTGGTCAGCATCGTGGACTGCTCCACGTTCTCGACCACTATTTCACTGAGGTTATATTGTATCTCATCGCTCGACCGGCCCAGCATCTTGCGTACATCCATGATATCACTCGACATTTTGCGGCGCTCATCTTTTGGCAGGTTATTGAAGAGAAGGTCTTGCTCCACCGCAGCAGCCGGTACTACATACACTCTCTTTTTCTCAGACACTGTATCGTAGTAGCTCCACAGCGGTATGAATCCATAGTCGCCCATATGCACCTCACCGGTGAAGTTATTCTTCTTCAGGTCTATGTCCATGATGATGCCCGCCTTGGTGCGCTGCTCAGTACTGCTCGATAGCAGGTTACCCAGCGAGTAGCAGATGAGTCCCTGCTTTTCCTTTTGCTGGTAGTAGTAGTTCATGATATCGATGCGCTGCACTGTATTGGGAAAAGTGCCTACCACTATATTCGCGCCTTGCTCCAGGATAAATTTCCCAAGCGCCTCCTGAGAATATGCCGGATACTCCTGATAGTTACCACCCCAGTCGAGGTACACGATGATAAAGTCCGGCTCCATTTGCCTTGCCATTTTCATATCGCGCTCTATCTGAGTATGGTCTATCTGATTGATGATATAGTCACGCGATATGCCGGGGCGCTGTGATATGCTGGTATAGTTGAGTATCGCGATCTTAAATCCTTTCCGGTTGATGATCATCGGATAGTTGCCATTGCGCATGATATTATCCGGGAAGGCCCCGGTAGACCGTATATCAAATATCTCCAGCGCCTTCTTTGTACGCAGCATCCCTTTTTTATCGAGATAGGCTGTATTAAGGTTGGCCATCATAGCCTGGTTGATACCGGAGTATTTCAGGCTCAGGGCGAGTTCGTCCGGCGCAGAAAATGGATTGGTGTTGTCTCCCGTAAATCCCGTCTTGAGATTTGCGATCACCACATCTCCCAGGTTCAGGATCGGATTGATATACCTCAGCTCGGCGCTGAAGTCGTATTTTTTCTGGCTTGGCACAAAGGCATGCTGGATCTGATATTCCGATTGATAAATATTGCCGGCGATCATCAGGTGCAGTACGCGGAATGAATCCACGACCTCTGGCCTTTCATCGTCGTATTCCATAGTGCGCACACGCGCCTGCGAAAATGCATCGCATGCAAAAAATAAAACGACCAGCAGCAAGCTTAACTTTTGCCACCGGAGGCTGATCTGATTGTTTGACATCGTCCTCGAAATTAGCTTTTTGCCCACTCAAATATTTCTAAATTTTCAACAATCCTTACGCCCTTGTAGGGTTTTTGTACAGCATTTACCATGGCCAGCGCCACTGTATCCGCCTCTATTCCTTTATACTTAGCCAGCGGACCGGAGAATACGAAGAGCAGTGACTTTACTGCCCACTGCGCCACTGCCTCTGCCGACCGGGAGTCCTTGCGCTCACCCAGCAGCACCGATGGCCGTAGTATCGCCATTTTCTCAAATCCCAACTTTGATATAGCATCTTCTATTTCCCCCTTCACTTTCAGGTATAGCGTCAGTGATTTTTTGTTGGCTGCGCCTGACGATAGCAGTACAAATGTTCTGGTCCCGTTCCGTCTTGCTATTTCCGCTGCGCGAAGCTGGTAGTCATAATCCACTTTTCTGAAGTTCGCTGCACTGCCCGCCTGCTTACGAGTCGTACCCAGTGCAGATAAGACGGCGTCAGCCCTGATATCAGATGCATAGTCGTCCAACTTATCAAAATCCACCACCAACTGCGTCAGTTTCGGATGCCTGATATCCAGCTCGCGACGCACGACGGCGGTTACTTTATCAATACGAGGATCAGACAACGAATGTTGTAAACATTTTCCCCCCACCAGTCCGGAGGCGCCAAGAATTAATATTGTCAATGTGTTGGATTTAGAGGTTAGATCTCCTTGAGCAAGGTCCGGAAGGCTGCATACTTATCCTGCCACACCTCTTTCATTTCTTTCTGCAGCGCCGGCGCATGATTATTCTGATAGTCAAAGTACCTTGTCACATCTGTGGTGAAATACTGTATCGCATAGGTCATCCCATCCGCCTGGTTCTCCTCCATGATCCTGTAGAACTTGTGGTCCGTAAAGCAGCCCGTCTCCAGCACTTTCGGGATATGGTCTTGCTTCATCCACTGCACCCATATATCGGCTATATTCAGGTCCACCTTTACAGTCACATTATATACTATCATTGAATCGTATCAGTTATTTCCGCGGCAAATATAACCACTTCTAATGGATTCAAGGTTTTTGCTGGTTCGTCCACAAAAACAAAACCCCGACTCAAAGCCAGGGCTAAATCTTGTATTCATCTCAATACCCAATACGCACTACTCAATACCAATTATTCCAACTTATCCCCCCGGAGCGCCCTATACCTCTTCCGCGCCTCTATCACCAGCAGCGAACTGTTATAGTCCGTAATGATAGATTTATAAAGCTCCTTGGCTTTCTCTATATTTTTCAGTTCCTTTTCATTGATCTCTGCGAGCATGAATGTGGCATCATCGCCCTTCAGGTCCTTGCCGTAGTTTTTGATAATGTCTTCCAGCAGTGGCACGGCCTTGGCATATTCCCTTTTCCTCACCCATATCTGCGCTTTGGTATATTCTATGTCATCAAACAGTGCATGCCCGGGATAGAGGAGTATAATGCTATCCAGCTCTTTACCCGCCGCCTCATCTTTATTCTGAAATAGCTCCAACTCCGCGCTGGCAAACATGCTCATCGCACGTGTATCTGTATCCATGCCCAGGTTGTCGATGATGAAGACCGACAGGTTGATCGCATCATTGGAGATCAACTCCGAGGTAGAGGCCTTTAGCACCTTCAGCTGCTCCTGCGCCCACTCGAAGTCACCCCTGTAGTATGACAATTTTGCATTTCTAAACCGGGCCTCTTCTCCCAGCGGAGTTTCCTTTTCATCCTTATCTAC
>JAOQAO010000112.1 GCA_025963485.1 Bacteroidota bacterium
CCCCGCTCCAAATAATTGGAGAGGGTAACAATAGCATTGCCTGGCTAAATCTGTCATTTTTAGCCTAAAACTAATCCCGACGTAGGTTTGCGGAACATTTTTGTCAGCTTAAGTTGACGCGTATGCCATGCTATGGAGAGGGGAATAAGGTAATGCATCTAATGAGATCAAAAGCAGCTATCCCGCAGAAGCTGCCATGGAGGCTGACAGAGGCTTATTGCGGTTAGCGTTATAGATGACGGCCATGGATTGCCTGTTGGGCATGGAGAAAAAGAATGAAGTGCCTTTGCCGGTTTCACTCTCAAACCATATTTCACCTCCGTAGAAATTGACGATCTTTTTGCAGACTGCCAGGCCGATGCCCGTGCCTTCAAACTCCGCATCTTTATGCAGGCGCTTGAACATCTGGAAGAGCTTATCCTTGTATTGACTCCCGATACCTATACCATTGTCTTTGATCTGGAAGACATACCTGTCCTGCTCTGCAGTGTAGCTGATAAGCACCTCCGGAGCAGCACTATTATTGAACTTGATACCATTCGCTATCAGGTTCTGAAAGATGTGATGTATCATGCTCTGGTGGACCGCCCGGAGCTTAGGCAGCTCCTGAGCGATGATGATCTTAGCATTTCGTTCGCGAAATTTCTCTCCCAGTTCCACCTCTATCACCCTGATCGTGGCATTGACATCCACAGAGACAGACATGGGCAGGTTGCGGCCCACTTTGCTATAGGATAGCATATCCTCTATCTGGCGGGACATACGCTCTGCACTATTTTGCGACATATCGATAAACTCCATCGCAGGTCCATCGAGCTTGTCTGCATATCGCCTTTTGAGCAATGTCATAAAGCTGCTGATGCTGCGCACCGGCGCCCTCAGGTCGTGTGAGATCACAGAGGCGAACTCCTCCAGGTCCTGATTAGAGCGTTTGAGTTCCTGCGCCTGGGCCTGCAGCATCTGGTTCGATTTTGCGAGCTTGGACTCGGTGATATAGTTGTAATAAGACAATAAATAGATGGCTAGGCCAAACAGCACGAACTTCATCCAGAGGTTGATGGCGTCTATGCCGTGCTGTGCGGCAAGGTTGAGATTATATGCCGTAAAGAACTGGTATAAATGATTGTAGGCATAGAAAAAGCCGATAGCGATCAGCACGCCGAAGATGATGTTCTTATAATCGCGCACGCTAAACAGCAGGAAAGGCACTATATAAGTGATATAAAAGAAATCATGCACATGGCTCTCAAAGCCGATAAAACAGGAGTTGATGAACACAAAGGCGTTGACCACTACGAGGTAGGTATAGCGCGACAGTGTGTGGTAATTTTTATGATTTAGCCAGAGCACTGCCAGGATAAACATAGCATCTGCTACCTGCAAAATAGCCAGTGGATAATTGCCCTGAAACATGGAGAGCGGGATATAAGTGACTACAGCCATGGCTGTAAGGACCGCGATCACATTGGTAAAGCGGATATACTTCTTTTCGTAATCGCTGATGCTGTCTACGACGCCGACCGAAGTGAGGCAAAACCAAAAGGCTTTAAAAGAGTGAGCGAGTTTTTCCATATCGTTATACAAAGTGTCTTCAAGAGCATTTATAATATTTATAAAGCTAAAAGGTCACAGTAAATCAGGGTAACGATATATACGGTATGGAAGGGCACAAGGTTTTCTACTCCTCACGAATCTACAGAATGATCGCAAGTTTACTTGTGTAAAGACAATCTCACTTACTGCCTGGCGTCACTTTTTGTCCAGTTGGGCTGTTTTGGTCACAGGGCCGACATGGCCATGTGAATCCGAGAATCTAACAATAACAGCGACAAGCAGTAACAAGAACAGTGTGGTAATGAGTTTGGGGTAGATCGTACGCATAAGCATCATTTTTTGCTTTCACAAAAATAGGTCTCAATGGTCAGGTCTAAGTTAAGTATTAGATACTAATAGTCAAAGAAATAATAAAGAAATAATGTTCAAATTTCTCTTTTGGCAAGGAATTGGTTCCACCTGTTATATTGTTCACCTTTTAGTACACGGGGAAATTTAACCTGCGCCCCCTGTTTACCCTGCGATTCGAGGAAGTCAACAAACACTTCATTGGGCAGTAGCCTGACAGTCACCTGTTTCAGCGCATAGTCGCGCTCGGTCTTGTAGTCATCGTTGATCTCTTTGAGCTTTTCGTCCAGCGTGGCTGTGAATTGTACCACACTGACCTCCCGGTCTATACCCACATACCACTCATGTGCAAAGCCGCTGTCGAGCTTGCGCCCTGCCACACAATACTCCTGGCAGTGTACGCCAAAGGCCGCCGCCGTCTCGCTGAGTGCCTGATTCATGTTATCTACCGAGAGATGCTCCTGGCAGAGACTCAGGTAGTGCTTGGTGCGGCCGGTGATATTGATCTCCATGTGCTTCAGCGACTGAAATCGCACCGTATCCCCTATCAGGTAGCGCCAGGCACCGGCGCAGGTAGAGATAAGCATGGCGTACTCCTGCCCTTCTACGATCTCCTCTACATGATGTGTCTGTGGGAAGCGCGAACGCAGATTGCCATCCTCGTCAAAGTTCTCCTCTGTGAAAGGGATGAACTCAAAGTAGATGCCATTATTGGCGATCAGCTTCATGCCCTCGGCGTGGAGCCTGCTCTGATAGGCAAAGAACCCCTCAGACGCAAGATAGGTCTCAAACAGAAAAACCTCCTCCGTAAAATACGACCGCAGCGAACTCAAATAAGGGGCAATAGCCACACCACCGTGAAAGTATACCTTTAGGTTAGGCCATATCTCGTGGATCGACTTGACTCCATAGCGCTCATTGATCTCTTCAAAGAGCATGATGATCCAGGCGGGCACCCCTCCTATCATCGATATGTCCCATTCTTTAGCCTGCCCGGCTATGGCCATGATCTTGTCTCGCCAGGGCATCTTGCGCGTCTGTACACCCGGTTTGGCGAAGGCCTCGAACCAAAGCGGGATGCGCGAGGTAACGATGCCACTAAGGTCGCCCTCGAGGTGGCCGTTGCTGTATTTCAGATTGGTGCTGCTGCCCATCATCAGGGAGCTGTGGCTAAAGACCGATGCCGGAACATCTTTGTCTTTCAGTATGGATGCATATTGCTTCAGGCTGGAGCGCTGTATGGCGCGGATCATTTGTTTGGAGACGGGTATGTATTTGCTCGCGCCCTCCGAGGTGCCCGAGCTGAGTGCGAAGTGCCTGATGATCCCCTTCCAGGTCACATCTCGCTTACCCTTGCGCGCCTCCTCCCACCAGACGGCCATGTCATTATAGGTGTGCACCGGCACCCGATGGCGGAAGGCCTCCTTCATATCAGCTTCATTCAGGATATCAAAGAAACCATACTTCACCCCAAACTCCGTCGCAAAGGCCGTAGACAATAGCTTCTGCAATACCTTCTTCTGGTCCCTGATCGCCCTGCTCTGACCGCGGAGGCTAAATTTTATCTTGCTCATTTTGTGGGATGAAGCTAGGGTATTTTGGGGAAATGACTTATGCGGCGGTTTTCAATACAAATGAAAGCACGCGGATGACACGGATAAAACGGATTTAATGTGATGACATAATTATTCTATCCGTTTTCAATTCAATCGAATAAGAAATTGAACAAAAGCTGAACAAGTAAAATATCTTTTAGTTACATTGCTAATAAATATAAATTATGAACCTTGATTTTAAAAAGCCGGAAGAATTAAATGTTCCTAACAAACTGATACTTCAAAGGTGGAGCACAGATATTTTTCAGATAAATCAACTAGGAATACATCTATCATTGCCTATTACGTTTGCTCTTTTATCTAAAGATGCGCCAAATAGCACCGACCCCATTGACCCAGATTACCTAAATCCAGATTTACACCAGCGATATTATGATATAAAGATGATGACTTATCATTGCGCTTGGCTAGGAGAATCGTTATTCGTTAAGCTAAGAACACTAAACGATATTGAAAAAGACAAACCTGCAAGTGCTCAAATTATTACAGATTTTATCGATGAAAAGAATAAAACAAGGACTCCTCCAATAACATATGAATTCTTAGATTTCATTAGCCACAAGGACTTATTATGTGTATTGCTAAAAGAAAAAGCAAAAATTAAGGCATTACCTTTTGACAGAAAACCATTTTGTCGGTTATTCGATGATATTATTAAACAGCGAAACAATTTTATTCATGGTGAACTTCTTTACTTCAAAACAACCGAAGGATATCAAACGGTTCTCCATTCTCAATCAGGCTATCACATACTAAATAAGGATGTTTTAAACTCATACAACGAATGCTACAAGCATTTATCCTCCATTCTTTCAAAAGCCTTGTCATATGTAACAGAGCTTACTTGATAAAATTAATACAACATGGACTTTGCACAGCACGAACTTAAAAAAAGAGGAAGCACAGAAAAACTTCAAGAGTTATTAAAGGAGTTTTTAACTATTTCCAGGGATTCACTTCTTGAATACAATTCAAAACAAAACCCAGAAGGTCATCAGATTATTTATCAAAATCTCTTACAAAGACTTTATATAAGCATTAGCGCGATTGACGTATTGATAAATGAGTTTAAAAGGAATCAATACTATAAGTTTCCTATTGCATTGCAAGCACGTTCTTGTCTATTAGACTCTATAACAATTCTATATCTTATCTTATTTATTGATAAAAACGATCAAACCCGTTTTCGCTCACAATTGGCAAGGCTCAACCTTTATCGAGCAACTGAGTTAAACCGAAATTATCTCGAAGGGCAAATAGACCTCCCGACTTTCAGTAGGTATATATCTGAGTTTAACTTTGATGACAATTTCACTAAAGATGCAATACCCGTCTTAACCTCCGTGAAAATTTTACTTCCAAGACAAATGGCTGAAGAAATAAGAAAAAACAATCAGTTCAGTTGGTTTTTTGAAGCTTATAAATTGTATGATTTCTACTCAAAATATGAACATTATGGCGTATTAAGTAAAGGCTTTTTAGAAATGCCAGCCGAGCATGACTTTGATAAACTAGTGCATTCTTCTTTCCATATTTTTTATGCAGGATATTTATCCTTGTTAGTTATGGATGTCAAAAAAGAAACGATTGAAAAAATGAAAGTTCTGCCAGACCGAATAATTGAAATCGATCCAATGTTTGATATAAATAATTACACTACTAAAAAGTAATATTCAGATAAGCGCAGATTTTGTTCAATTGAGATTGCACTGCCCAACTGAAGTTTGGGATTCCTTCGGTTTTATCTCACTTATATTTATTGGTTGCAAAACCTCGTAATGACGGCCTCCTAGTTTTATTCCTTTACAAAAGTCCTATTCTCCACATCACCATCAGCAGACAGTCGCAGCACATACATACCCGGTGCGAGGCCGGAGATTTGTATCTCTGTGGTGTGCGAGTCTGTGGTGATCGTGCGCAGGGATTGTCCTTGTAGATTGCAGATCGCTATTTGCAGCGACGTAGTTGTACTGCCTGATATGTTAAGGAGATCATTGACAGGATTGGGATAGATAGAGAGTGTGCTGAGCGTGTTAACATCCCTCACTCCGGTGAATACGTTGCAGCCATTGGCATTGACGGCAGTGCAGATGGGGATGGTGCTGAGCGGTGGGTTGCGGATTGAGCCCATGATGCTGTCTGGTATGGGATAGTTGCCGAGGCAGGTGATGGCGGTGTTATCGAAATTAAGAGAGCCGATCTTACCCAGTCGCGGCAGGCAGGTAAGATCCGGATTGAAGGAGCAATAGAGGACCATCATACTGTCCGGCAGATTGGGTATGGAGGTTAGCCGATTGCGAACCACGGCTACAGACGTGAGACTATTGGGTAGAAATGGTGTGGTGGTGAGCAGGTTTTCGTTCGCGCTGAGGTCCTGCAGGCCGAAGGGTATAGTCGGTAGCGCAGTGATCTGATTGCCATCGCACTGTAGTTCTATGAGCCCTGCGGGCAAGGCCGGAAGCACAGTGAGCGAATCATACAGACAGAGGAGGGTGAGCAATGATGCAGGAAGCGCGGGCAGGCTGTAAAAACTGTTGCCCGATACATTCAGGAATGTAAGCCCTAGGGGCAATGAAGGCATAGTGCCGGGCATCTGGTCCTGATGCATGTCGAGGTGCGTCAGCGACGGAGGGAGCGACGTGAAGGTCGCCATAGGATGATTGTAAGAGCAGTCGATATAGCTCAACCCTGCTGGGAAAGCGGGCAAGCTGGTGAGCTTATTGCTCGAGCAATCCAAGGTAGTGAGGGTAGCAGGAAGTGGCGGCAGTGCAGTGAGGCGATTGAAGTAGCAATGCAGCTCCCTGAGCGCCGGAGGGAAGGCCGGTATATATGTCAGCCTCGCCTCGTCGCAATACAAATAGGTGACGTTCCTGAGGTATTGTACACCGGTGATGTCGTGTATCTGGGAGTAACGTATGTCAAAGAGTGTATCTGTCACGAGTGCAGTACAGGTGGTGTCCATCTGGTTACCATTCATACAGCTGGCGTAGTTGCTACCATGCAGCCAGGTGACGAAGGTGGAATCCGGTATGGTGACAAACTGCGCTGATGACAGCTGAGCTAATAGCAGGCTGCCGGCAAAGAGGGCGATGGTCCTTTTGAATATAGGAGATGTGCGCATGGCGTATCATTTATGTGTGGTAAATGTACGGATGGCTCAATGGACAAGGTTGTATAAAGAGGCCGTTGGATTGTAAGTTTGAGCGTGGTTATATCAGCCCTGTTGGGGTTTGGGATTCCCCACCTGAATAGACTGATGTCAATCAGTCGGGCAGGCTTCGGTTCTATCTCGCTTATTTTTATTGAATAGAAAAACCTCTGAATGACGGGCCTCTTAGTCTTACTCTTTTACAAAACTCCTATTCACCACACCACCATGAGCAGACAGTCGCAGCACATACATCCCCGGTGCGAGGCCTGAGGTCTTTATCTCTGTAGTCTGCGACTCTGTGGTGATCGTGCGCACGCATTGTCCCTGTACACTGTAGATGGCTATTTGTATTGGTGCACCTGTGGCGCCTGATATGGTCAATACATCATTGACAGGATTGGGATAGATAGCGAGACTGCTGATAGTTTTAATATCCCGCACTCCTGTGAATACGGCGCAACCATTGGCATTGCCCGCAGTACAGAGGGAGACACTGCTAAGTGGCGGGCTGCTGTTGGAGATCGTGTTGCTATCAGGCACGGGATAGTTGCCCAGGCAAGTGATGGCTGTGCTGTCGAAGTTAAGTGAGCCGATCTTTCCCAGCTGAGGCAGGCAGGTAAGGTGGAGATTGTGCCTGCAATAAAAGAGGTCCATGCTGTCCGGGAGGTTGGGGATAGTCGCAATGTCATTATAACCACAAGAGAGGTACGTGACGCTATTGGGCATGAAGGGTAATACTGTAAGTTTATTATAGTCGCAAGCCAGCGTATTTAGTGATGCCGGTATAGAGGGTAAGGCCGTTAACTGGTTGTACTCGCACTCCAGGTCGAGCAGCGATGTGGGCAGTGTAGGCAGGCTGGATAGCGAGTCGTAATAACAGAAC
This sequence comes from Bacteroidota bacterium, assembly GCA_025963485.1. GTDB lineage: Bacteria > Bacteroidota > Bacteroidia > Chitinophagales > LD1 > UBA1941. The sequence continues at coordinate 7,553 of JAOQAO010000112.1, forward strand.
AAAAACTGCAATGAAAATGGCAAAGCCGGCAGGCTGGTGAAGCGGTTGAGACTGCAATCCAGATAGACCAGCGACGCGGGCAGTGCAGGCATAGCACCCGGTATCTGGTCGTATTTACAATCGAGGTGTGTCAGGGATGCGGGTAATGCAGGCAGCGCCGTCATGTGATAGTTGGACGAGACGTCCAGGTAGGTAAGTCCTGCAGGCAAAGCGGGCAAGCTCGTGAGCTGATTGTGTGAGCAATATAAAGCGGTGACCGTGGCCGGAAACGGCGGCAGGCCAGTGAGGTGATTGACAAAACAGTGAAACTCCCTGAGCGCCGGCGGGAAAGCCTGTATGTAAGTTAGCTGGGCTTCATCGCAATCCATGTAGGTCACGTTCTTGAGATATTGCACGCCCGTGATGTCATGTATCCATGAGAAGTGTATGTCAAAAAAGGTATCTGTGACCAGCGCAGTGCAGGTGGTATCCATCTGGTTTCCATTCATGCAACTGGCGTAGCTGCTATTGTGCAGCCAACTGACAAAGTTAGAATCTGGTATAGTGACAAACTGCGCGGATGATATTTGCGCGAATAGCAGGCAACCGGTGATGAGGGCAAAGGTTCTTTTGAGTATGGTAGATGTGTGCATGGCTCGTGGATAAGGTAAGCTAATACACAAATATACAAACTGTGAAATGGATATCGCTTGTATAAAGTAGCCGTTGGGTTGTAGATTTGGGCACGGCTTTTAATACAAAATGAAAGCACACGGATGATACGGATAAAACGGATTTAATGGATTATTCCTATTCGCTACAAGTTTAAGCTAAGTACTTAATTATCCAGCAGTAGCAGTCATGCTGATGCGCTTGCGGATGTCTTCGATCTCACCCTTTGGTATCGCGTTGATCAGCTTGCGGGTGTATTCCCTCTGGGGATGGTTGTAGATGTCATCTGAGGCGCCCATCTCTTCGATCTTTCCTTTGTTCATCACGACCATCCGGTCGCTCATAAACTTGACCACAGACAGGTCATGCGAGATGAAGATATAGGTGAACTTGAACTCCTCGCGCAGTTGGATAAGCAGATTGAGTACCTGCGCCTGCACCGACACATCGAGGGCTGACACAGACTCATCGCAGATGATAAACTTAGGATTGAGCGATAGCGCACGTGCGATACAGATACGCTGGCGCTGACCACCTGAGAACTCATGCGGATAGCGATGATAATGCTCCGGTTTCATATTGACCTTAGACAGCAGGTCCATCACTTTCTCTTTGCGCTGGTCTTCGTTGGAGTGGATACCGTGTACACTCATTGGCTCCTGTATAGCGGCTCCGATGGTCATACGGGGGTTGAGAGACGAATATGGATCCTGGAATATGATCTGCATATGGCGGCGCATATCCTTGAGCTCATTCTGCGGCATGTCGAGTATATTCCTTCCGTCAAAGATCACCTCCCCACTGGTAGCAGGCGCGAGGCGCAGGAT
>JAOQAO010000134.1 GCA_025963485.1 Bacteroidota bacterium
AGCACCCGGCACACAATTTCTCAAAACGTGTGAACCCAATACCATGGAATCGCCACCAAAATATCCGGTCATATAGATATTACCGCTTTTGTCCAAAGCTAATTTTGGGGCGGAGCAATAAAAAGAACTGTCTGTTCGGGTTTCGATTTGCCAAAGTAATATACCCAGGCTATCGTATTTTAAAACTACAGCTTTTTCCAGTTGATAGCCTATTGATGTACTAAGCGCCCAATATACATATCCCTTCTGATCAGTCGCTACGTCGCTGCATCGCGGATCATATGTAGATAATGTAGAAAAAGAATTTGCCCATAAAACTGATCCGGTTGAGGAATATTTCACCAGAAAAGGAGCTGAATTGTATTTGGAAAAAAATTGGAAATCAAGCGAATCGTATAAAACAATATTTCCGAATGCTATTATTGAATCGTTAAATTCTCCTGTCACATATACATTGCCGCTGATATCAGCAGCGACGGCTTCTCCTTCGGCAAGCTCCGCTGCAGAAGAAGCCCTTGCCCAATGAGCGGTGGGATGCTGTGCAGAAGCTGTGAAAGGCGCAAGGCATAATAGAAAAGACAAAATATGTCTATAACGTTTCATAGTGGAGGGAAAATGTGAGGGAAATTATTTGCTCCCGAAAAGGTTCTTTAGCCTTGCACTGACATCTTGCGTGATGGTCTCTACCTGCGCACCGAAATCGTCCAGGGCCTTTTTGCCTTCTGCCTCAAAATTTTTGAAATCTTCGGACTCCATGATCTTTTTCTTCTGAGCTTCTATCTCTGTTTTGGTTTCACTGATCAGTGTTTGAGCCTTTTGAGTCAGTTCTTCCGTCTTGACGCCAGCTACTTTCTCTGCCGTGTCGACCAGTTTGGTCAGTTCTACTTCCAGCGCGGCGAGATGTTTTTTGCCTTCTTCTATGAGTTCATTTACGTTGTTATTTTCCATGATCTTAGTTTTTTAGTGATGGCAAAGGTATGAATTTAGGGATAGAATAAGAGTGGCGAAAACCAATGAATGTCATGAGAATGGACAGAATGGCATGCCTCACACATTGGCACATTCTTTTCAGACAATAAAAACGCCTTTAGTCCGTCCATATGTACACTCCATAGGCGCTATGTGGTCATGTGGAGAGGAGATTTGGTTTTATTGGAATTATTTATCAAACTTTGACAAAAATCAGGATACATCTATATGAATTTAAAAGAAGCACAGGACTTTAAGAACTACGCGGTCAAACACCACGGCATGAGCAGTATGCACCTCGAGAAGTATATGAATGCCACAGCGCAGAGCGGTATCAGCAACCTGACCCGTACGGTGATAGAGGAGAGGCAGATGCCTTTTCGCGAGGTAGACGTATTCAGCCGTCTGATGATGGACAGGATCATATTTCTCGGCACAGAGATCAACGACTATATAGCCAGCATCGTACAGGCACAATTACTATTCCTTGAGAGTTCTGACTCCCGCTCTGATGTGCAGATATATATCCACTCTCCGGGTGGAGAGGTATATTCGGGCCTTGGTATATATGACACTATGCAGTACGTCAATATGGACGTAGCTACGATCTGTACGGGCATGGCTGCCTCTATGGCAGCTGTGCTGCTCTGCGCAGGTGAGAAAGGCAAACGTACCGCACTCAGGCATGCACGGGTCATGATACACCAGCCACTCGGCGGTATAGGTGGCAAAACGGCAGATATCCTCATATCGGTCAATGAAATGAAGAAGATCAAGTCGGAGCTATATGACATCATCTCCGAGCACTCAGGGCAGCCGCTGGACAAAGTAATGAAAGACAGCGACCGCGATTACTGGATGCGGGCCCAGGAGGCCAAGGATTATGGCATGATCGATGAAGTACTGATACGCAACACTAAAAAGGACTAAAATTAGCATTATAAGTCCCCATTGGAGGATTTAGGGGCTCTGGCCTAACTTTGAGGGCACATTTCCGTATATTTGTAGTATTATATGAAAAAAGACGCTGAACAGTCGTGTTCTTTCTGTGGAAGGAAGAAACGCGAAACCCAAATATTGATATCAGGCATTGAGGGGCAGATATGTGACCAGTGTGTGGCCCAGGCCCAGCAGATCATAGACGAGGAGTTATTCCAAAAGACCAAAAAATTCCAGTATTCGCTGCCTAGCTCGGTCAAACCGCGCGATATATCCAAGTTTCTGGACCAATATGTCATAGGACAGGATGAAGCTAAAAAATACCTCTCCGTAGCAGTATACAATCACTATAAGAGGCTCAACCAGCGTAAAGATGATGATGTCGAGATAGAAAAATCAAACATCCTGATGGCTGGCCAGACCGGTACCGGCAAGACGCTCCTTGCACGCACGATCGCTAAATTCCTGAATGTACCATTCGCTATCGTAGATGCGACGGTGTTTACCGAGGCCGGCTATGTAGGCGAAGATGTGGAAAGCATCCTTTCTCGCCTCCTCCAGGTCTGCAACTATGACGTAAAGGCAGCCGAGCATGGTATCATATACATAGATGAAATAGATAAGATATCCCGCAAGAGCGATAATCCATCTATCACTCGCGATGTATCAGGCGAAGGAGTGCAACAGGCTATGCTGAAACTACTGGAAGGTTCGGAGGTGCTCGTACCACCACAGGGAGGCAGGAAGCACCCTGAGGCCAAAATGGTGAAAGTGGATACATCCAATATCCTGTTCATCTGCGGCGGAGCATTCGAGGGGATAGACAAGCTGATAGCACAACGCCTCAATCAGGCTAAGATAGGATTTAAGAAAGGCAAGGATAAAGATAAGGTCGAGAAGGAGAACTTCCTCAAGTATCTTAGCCCGAGTGATCTGAGGACATTTGGATTGATACCGGAGCTCATAGGCCGTCTGCCTGTGCTGGTGCATCTCGATCCGCTGGATAAGGAAACCCTGTTGTCGATACTCACAGAGCCCAAGAATGCGCTCGTCAAGCAATACAATAAGATATTCAAGTCCGAGGGAGTGACCCTGACTTTCACAGATGACGCTATGGATTTCATCGTCACCAAGGCACTGGAGTTCCAGCTCGGTGCGCGTGGTCTTCGCTCTATCTGCGAGGCGATCATGACGGATGCCATGTTTGAGGTGCCGTCGCTCACAGACGATAAGGAATTTGAAGTCACACTCGAATACTGCGAGGAGAAAATAAACAAGACAAACATCGGCAGGCTGAAAGCAGCTTAAATAATGGTATAGATAATATCGCGCTCCGGATCCTATATGGTCCGGAGCGTTTTTGTTTTACGGCGTTTGCTGAAATAATCTCAGTAGTCGTCAGGCAGCTGCATTAATTTTATCAAATTCTTTAATTCTGTGGATTCTGCTCCTATTTTCACCGAATGGATATTCTTATCAGAAAAGCTGAGGCCCGGGATGTGGCTGACATTATGTTATTGATACGCGAACTGGCGGCCTTCGAGCGCGCACCGGATGCCGTGCTTAATACAGAAGAAGAAATGCTCCGCGACGGATTTGGCGAGCAACCAAGTTTTGAGGCATTCGTAGCTGAGGTCAAAGATACAGGAGAGGTCGTGGGAGTCTCATTGTTTCACTGGGCATACTCCACCTGGAAGGGCAAGTATATGTACCTCGACGATCTGTACGTCAAAGAAAAAATGCGCGGTCAAAGTGTCGGCAAAATGCTGCTGGAGGCCTTTCTCCAATATGCGCAGGAGCAGGGTGCAAACCTCGTGAAGTGGCAAGTGCTCAACTGGAACGAACCAGCGATACAATTTTACAAAAAATATGACGTGACCTTTGATAATGAATGGATAGATTGCAAAATATACTATCCCAAACCTTAGGGAAATACGTTCATAACATATTTTAAAAATCGGTATTAAAATTTTTCAGCTTTAATTTCTAATTACGCGCCATGCAGGTATATAAATTTGGCGGTGCATCGGTCAAAGATGCTCCCGCAGTCAGGAATGTAGCGGCCATACTCCGGGAGAATAACCACAAGGATAAAGTAGTGGTCATCTCTGCGATGGGCAAAACCACCAATGAGCTGGAGAAAGTAGTGAATCTTTATACAGCCAAAGATGCCGCATGGCAGGCAGCGCTCGATAGTGTCTATGAAAAACACTTGCCGATCATCAATGACTTATTTGATGGCAAAGGTGACCTGGCGGCAGAGGCGGTTAGTGCTATTATAGAAAAAGTAAAAACCTTTCTGCTGCAGAACCAAACGCACAATTATAACTTCATCTACGATCAGGTGGTATCAGCAGGCGAATACATCTCAACAACCATCGTCAGCCACTACTGCAATAGCCAGGGTATCGTCAATAACTATCTCGATGCGAAGGAGTGCATCCATACGGACAATGCCTATACGGAAGGAAAGATAGACTGGAAGAAAACAGAGAAAGCCGTTGTCGCAACTATCTCGGCTTTGGTCAAAGACGGTTTTGTGATCACCCAGGGTTTTATCGGCTGCACTCCGGAGGGCTTCACTACCACGCTGGGTAGGGAAGGGTCGGATTATACCGCTGCTATATTTTCATATTGCCTGGATGCCGAGCGCATGACTGTATGGAAGGACGTAGCCGGTGTGATGAATGCGGACCCAAAGGAGTTTCCTGAGGCTCAGTTTCTCAGTGAGATCAGCTACCTGGAAGCGATAGAAATGACCTACTACGGTGCGAGCGTGATACACCCCAAAACCATCAAGCCCCTCCAGAATAAGAATATACCGCTGGAAGTAAGGTCATTCGTGGATTCAAACAAACGTGGTAGTGTGATAGCCGCTACGGCCAATACCAGCTTCCTCCCGCCGATTATCATTTTAAAAAGGCAACAGACCCTGCTTTCTTTTTCTGCAAAGGATTTCTCCTTTATCGCAGAAGACCATTTATCAAAAGTGTTCTCAGTATTCGCGACACACCGCCTCCGTATCAATATGATGCAGAATGCAGCGATCAGCTTCTCGATATGTATCGATACCAAGAAGGAAAAGATGGAAAATATCATGGAGGAACTGCATGATGACTTTCATATCGTGAAGAATGAAAATCTCACGCTGCTGTCTATACGCCATTATAATACCGGCATCATAGACCGCCTCACCAAGGACAAAGATATACTGCTCCGCCAGATCTCCCGTCAGACCATACAGGTATTGATGCGCGAATTTTAACGAAGGTATTTAGCGACATGATGTGCGATGGTATCGCTTAGCACCATAGCCGCCGGAGTATTGAAGTGCTCATCATCCCTCCAGTTCTTAGTAGCATCATAAAAACTATCAGGCATCATAACCAACTCTGAGAGTTGCCTGTAGTATTTCTGCTCCTTAGGCGAATGATTGGGATAGCCGAAGTTGGGGATGTACAGAAAGATCACTTTGACATTATGTTCTTTGGCGAGAGCCATGATCTTGCCCACGTAGCTCTTTGGGTAGCGGGTCATCATGTCGTCTGCCCATGCTGCCCGGGGATGGCTGTAATACCGGTCCCAGCGCCATCTGGCACCGCCATATAGCATAGCTGTATCCGCTATTGTATTTATGTGTACTTCAGCCAGGTCAGCGGCTGTATATGGCAGGTTGTATTCTTTATGCGAAAGAATATCCCGCACATAATTTAGCCTGACAGTAAATGCATTGGCCAGATCGGTGAAATAGCTTTGATTGACTATCATCGGCGGGGCGAGTACATCTCCCATATCTGCCATATAGCCAAAGTCATGATGGCTCATCTCTGCTTCTTCCTGCCTCACTTCGAGTACCAATACCTTTGGCTTTTTGTGTGTCACCAGGTCTTTGAAGATCAGGTACTCCATATCCCGGCCCAGGCGGCAGAAGCCCATATTGGCGACGCGGGCTGATTTCCCCTGATCTGTCAGTACTCGCTGTACTATGGTATCACTGATGCCGCACATGGTATGAGATGAACCCATGAAGGCCACATCTACCGGCAATGAATCTTCGTAGGTCCTGTGATAAATATAGCTGGACTTCAGGCTACAGGCATTTTTCACGAAAGTATACTGATATTTTTTGTCTATGGGCAATAGCAATATGATCGCCGGGATGATCAATCCTGCTATCATAAAAGCAACTGTCCTAAACAAAAAACTACGCATCGTCAGAATTTGAAATAGATAAATACCGGTGCTCCCTCTTTGAAGCCAAAAAATATGATCAGGAAAACAAGCATAAAATAAAAGCTCCTCCTGAGTGGCATAGACACATGATCTATTACTTTGTCAAAGGTATCGTGGCGCAGGGCATACTCCGTGGCACAAAAGAAAAGGAACACGACAGCGAGGTATATGGCAAAAAGATCTGTGGAATAAGTCGCGATGAGCACATGCCGGAGCTCTTGAAGTGGGGAAGCCGAAAATACGGATAATGAGCGCAGCACCGCAATCGCATCATGAAATGTTCGAGCCCGGAAGAATACCCATGCCAGGCAAACGATAGCAAAAGTGATCAGCCTGCGCAGATGTGTGGCAAGCGCTGTCTTGTGCACGGAGGGCAAGGCTTCCTCTATAGCCAGAAATAGCCAATGAATAAACCCCCAGATCACAAAGGTCCACTGCGCGCCATGCCATAGGCCGGAGAGGATGAAGGTGATAAAGAGATTAGCTATGCGGCGAGGTGCCGTTACTTTGTTTCCGCCGAGCGGGATATATACATAATCGCGAAACCATGTAGAAAGTGAAATGTGCCAACGCCTCCAGAATTCCCGAAGGGTGACGGAGAAGTATGGTGTTCGGAAATTTTCCATCAGATCAAAGCCAAAGAGCCTCGCTGTACCAAGTGCAATGTCAGAGTAGCCGGAGAAGTCGCAATAGATCTGAAATGTAAAGGCGAGAATACCCACCACCGTAGTGAGCATGGATGAAGTGCCGGCCTTATCAAAGACGGCGTCTGCAAGGAGTGCCAGGTTATCGGCGATGACCATTTTTTTGAAAAGGCCAAAGAGGATACGCCGCATACCGAGTACGGCCAGCCTGTAGTCAAATGTTCTGCGGACAGCAAACTGAGGCAACATATGTGGCGCCCGCTCGATAGGTCCGGCTACGAGTTGAGGGAAAAAGCTTACAAAGGCAAGAAAGGAAATGATATCCTCTGATCCGCGTAGTTTACGTTGGTATACATCTATGGTATAGCTCAGGGACTGGAAAGTGTAAAAGCTAATGCCTACCGGAAGCAACACTTTGATCGTGACAAAATCTGCTTGCCAGCCCAGCATCGACATCATCTCGCGGGTAGAGTCAGCAAAGAAATTGAAATACTTAAAAAAGAAAAGCACAGACAGATTGGATACTAATGTAATACCGAGCAGCATTTTCCTCTTGCCTTTGTCATCAGTCTTATTCAATCCATACCCTACGCCGAAGTCTACCAGCGATGTGAATGCAAGTAGTAATAAGAACCGCCAATCCCACCAGCCATAGAAAAAATAACTGGCAGCGATGAGAAAGAGATTCTGCAGGCGTACATTCCTATTGAAGATGAACCAATAGGCAAGGAATACCAGTGGCAGGAACAGCGCAAATACTATGGAGTTGAAAACCATCGGGCATGAAACTAAATAATTTCCGGACAGATATATGTATCGGGTTCAAAGCTAATGACAGCAATGGCTTACAATTTTTTTTTGTATGATGTTAAAACTTTTTCCCTCCGCAGCCGTATAATCAACCATACCCCCGATTCCTACCCGCTTTTATACCCCTTGACAGAAGAATATTAGTAAATGAAGGCCTAACCGGCTGGTAAACGTATATGTAAAATGGGTGCAGCAAAGAAAGTAGACCAGAAAGAACTTATGACCGTAGCTTTTAAAAACGATAACAATTTCTACGTACAAGAACAAATCAAAATGAAAGATCAAAAACTATATATGGCGATGCTGATGGGAAACAATTATTACAATAATGTCCGCATTATATTCAACACCGAAGAAGGTGAAAATGAGATCGTATCCCGCATATGGGCGAGGACTGACCAGTTTATCGTGCTTCGTGGTGGTGTCTTCATACCTATCAACTCAGTGATAGATATTATCCTCGACTAATAATAAGTCGATCAGGCGATCTGGGACACAGGTAATCCGGAACAGCCGATACAAATACAAATCGGTAATTTTAAAAGAATAATCTAAGCGGCTCCTCGAGGAGCTGTTTTAGTGTTTGTACGAACCGTGCGCCTACGGCTCCGTCTACTGCACGGTGATCGCAGGAGAGCGTGACTTTCATCATGTTGCCTATTTTGATCTCGTTATTAGCGACGATAGGTACCTGCCTGATAGCGCCTACTGCCAATATGCAGGCGTTGGGCTCATTGATGATAGCTGTGAATTCCTCAATACCGAACATACCGAGATTGGATATAGTAAAGGTGCTGCCCTCCATATCGGTTGGTAGCAATTTTTTGTTTTTAGCTTTTTCGCCCCATGTCTTTGCTTCGACGGATATATCCGATATCGTCTTATTATCCGCAAACTTGATCACGGGTACCAGCAGTCCTTCATCGACAGCGACGGCCATACCTATATGGATATGGTTGTACCGGCGTATCGTATCTCCCAGCCATGAAGAGTTGACTGCGGGATGCTGGTGCAATGCAAGGGCGGAAGCCTTGATCACAAAGTCATTGAAAGATACTTTAGCCGGGAGGATGCCATTGAGCTCTGTGCGGAGCGCGACGGCCTTGTCCATATTGATATCCACCGTGAGGTAGAAGTGCGGATTGTCATTCTTGGATTGGAGCAGTCTCTTGGCTATGCTCTTGCGCATCTGCGACACCT
>JAOQAO010000182.1 GCA_025963485.1 Bacteroidota bacterium
GAGGATATTTACGCAAGGCACAGGCAGTAGATCCCAAATATGACGAGGAATTCTTTTTAATAGGTGAGACATACAGGGCAGAAGGCAATTTCACTAAAGCAGCAGAGGCATTCGAGCGTGCTGCAAAGATCAGCCCTGAGAATGTAGACTACCTGAATGCACTGGGTGACTCCTGTATCATGAATGACGAGATCGAAAGTGCCGTGCTGGTATTTGAGCGCGTGCTGGCAATCAATCCTACAATCAAGCAACACTATATCAATCTCGCAACAGCCTACTACGGGATGGAGAATTTCCGCTCTTGTTTTGACACGCTCACTACAGCAGGGGAGAAATTTGAAAATCCTGCGGATATCTACTACATCAAATTTGTTTTCTATAATCAGATAGGCAATAAGAATGAAGCATTAGTGAGCCTGCAGAAAGGGCTTCTTATCAATTTTGATGAACATAAAACTATATTCGAAATGGATGAGCGCCTGGCCAATGATGAAACAGTACAGTCCATCATAGAGCAGTTCCGGCCGCAATAAGCTAGCGTCCCTACTTATCCTTTGCCATTTTGCTCTGGAATGTATATCCCAGCAACTGAGCACGTTGTTTAGCGAGACCGGCCTTTTCTCCGGCAAAGAGTTCATCGACCGTTTCACTAAATAATTTCACCCAACGGGTGAAATGCACCTCTCCGATATCGAGATGCCTGTGTTTATCAAAAACATTCCCTTTATATCCCTCCTCATCGATCAATATAAATGCCCAAAAGGCAATGATCCGTGGCAAGTGCTCCTCCAGGTTGATATTGGCAAAATGAGGGCTCATCAGCTCATCTTTTAGCAGTTTATCATAAAAGGTACGGAGCAGGTGCTCTACGTCTGTATGCGTGGTAATATCTTTCATATTTGAAGGCTGGGGCTAAAAATAAAAAACCCTCCGTTGAGGGGAGGGCTTTTTATTTTTGACAGAACTAAGAAATTATTTCTTCTTAACTTCTTCTTTCTTTTCCATTTTAGTTTCAGTCTTCTTAGTGTCAGTAGTCTTAGTAGTAGTTTCAGTTGTTTTAGCCTTAGCTGTAGTATCAACTGGAGCTGCCTTAGCTGCTGTGTCCACTGTAGTAGCAGTAGTTGTAGTCGTAGTCGTAGTGCTAGCTGCTGTAGTGTCTGCCTTTGGAGCTTCTGCATCAGCAGGCTTGTTGTTGCAAGCTGTCATTGCGATACCAGCTACAACTGCGAACGCGAAAAATACTTTTTTCATTTTTTTCTTGTTTATAGTTTTTGGTTAATTAATTGACGTGCAAAAATAATAATTTTTATATGATTTAACCAAATTTCTGAGAAAATTTTTTTATTTCTCTCTGAAAAATATGTTCAACGGTACGCCTTTAAAGCTAAAATGCTTGCGAAGGGCCTTCTCCAGATATAGCCTATATGGCTCTCTTATATATTTGGGATGATTGGCAAAAAAAGCAAAAGCAGGGGTCCTGGTAGGCAATTGCGTCACATATTTTATTTTCACCAGTTTACCAGAAACTGCGGGAGGCGTATATCGCTCTATCTCTTTGAGCATCACTTCATTAAGTTCTGAAGTAGAGATCTTCGTCCGCATATTGGCAAATACCTGCTCGATGGTCTCCACGATCTTGAAAATACGCTGTTTCTCCAATGCGGAGGTGAATAGTATGGGTACATCATTGAATGGAGCCAGCTTCGATTTGATATTTTCTTCAAACTCCTTGGCCGTATTGGTCGATTTCTCGACAAGGTCCCATTTATTGATGACTACTACTATTCCGCGCTTTTTCTTGACTGCCAGGCGGTAGATAGCGAGGTCCTGCTGGCCTACACCCTGTGTCGCGTCCAGTACGATCACCGCGATATCTGCCTCATCGAGGGCATTGATCGCGCGTATCACTGAGTAAAACTCCAGATTCTCATGTACTTTGGTCTTGCGACGGATACCTGCTGTATCTATCAGCACCATCTCCTTGCCGAACTTCAGGTAATGGCTATGTACACTATCGCGGGTCGTCCCGGCTATGTCTGTTACTATATTCCTCTCCTCACCCAGCAGGGCATTGACTATAGATGATTTCCCTACATTGGGCTGGCCGATGATACACACCTTGGGTATATTCTCATCTTCCGGCGTCTGCTCCATATCTTCCGGGATGCGCATCACGACGGCATCGAGTAGCTCGCCTGTACCGCTGCCACTGACCGCCTGTATAAAGAATATATGCTCCATGCCCAGGCTATAAAACTCATTGGCCATGTACATACGCTCCTGATTGTCCACTTTATTGACGACCACCATGACATTATCCTGGTGTTTGCGTAAGATCTGGGCCATATCAGCATCCAGGCTGGTGATACCCGTGGCAGCATCTACCATAAACAGGATAAGGGAGGCCTCATCCAGTGCTATCAGCACCTGTTCGCGGATACTTTTTTCAAATATATCATTGGAGTGAGCTACGAAACCGCCGGTATCAATGACGTTGAACTCTTTGCCGTTCCAATCGCACTCGCCGTATATACGGTCACGGGTCACACCGCTGAAATCATCCACGATGGCCTTCTTCTCCCCTATCAATCGATTGAAAAGGGTACTCTTACCCACATTTGGCCGGCCTACTATCGCTACGGTGAAACCCATTTTATTTACTTTTATTGACTGACAGAAACCCAATAAGCGAGCCTGTTTCGGCGCGAAGATAACAATTATTACCCGTGCCTCCATAACTGGAGATATTCCTTCCGGAAGCGATATGACCAATATAGTACATGACTAACAATGCTTCGATCAGATGAATCGTTAGTTTAGCAGGAAATAAAAGTATGATAAAGAGTATACAAAACCTGCACCCGATCATTTTTGTGCTTATAGCTACGATTTTGGAAGTCAGTGGAGATGCAATAGTCAGGATGGCCATCTATAATCATACAGGATCCATCAGACTGGCACTCATGCTCGCCGGGGCTATGTTATTATTCGGATATGGATTTTCTCTCAATTTGGCTCCGGTCGAGTTTGGACAAGTGGTTGGACTATATATAGCCACTTTGTTCATTGTTTGGCAGGTGATCAATTTTATTGCATTCCGGACAGTACCGAGCATACCGATTATGGCAGGCGGGTCATTAATAGTGGCTGGGGGGCTGCTCATTACCTTTTGGAAAAATTAATTGCCTGCATATTTGCTCTGCATAAAGCACTCCTGACATCAGGTATCTCATTTTTTCCTATATTCGCCATCACAATACGATGAAGCCACGTATCATATTAGACAGCAGCAAATTCGCCCTCACCATAGACCGGCTCTGTCATCAGTTAATAGAACAACATCAGGATTTCTCCCAGTCATGTATCATCGGTGTCCAGCCGCGCGGCATATTTCTCGCGGAGCGGATACACAGCAGGCTGCAGGCTATTCTGCGGAAGAAAGACATCAACTACGGCAAACTGGATATCACCCTCTACCGCGATGACTTTCGCCAGAAGGGCAAACCTATGACCACCAATGAAACGGATATCAAGTTCCCGCTGGAAGATAAAAACGTGATCCTCGTAGATGATGTGCTCTACACAGGCCGGACGATCAGGGCGGCGCTGGATGCCATGCTCGATTTCGGCAGGCCAAAGGATGTGGAGCTACTCGTGCTCATAGACCGCAGGCTGCAAAGGCACCTGCCTATACAGGCTAAATACGTAGGTAAGGTAATAGACTCTATCACGACGGAAAAAGTAAAGGTCGAATGGAAAGAAACCGATGGACAGGATAAGGTCTGGATCGTATCAGAAAACAACGAATAAGTAATGGAACAATGTATTATCTCAATACTCACTACTAAATACTCACTACTAAAATGAGCGCACTAAGTCAGAAACATCTCATCGCCATCAAGGATCTTCAGAAATCTGACATAGAACTTATTTTTCAAACTGCCGATACATTCAAGGAAGTTCTCCAGCGGCCTATCAAAAAAGTGCCCTCCCTGCGGGATATCACCATCGCCAATTTATTTTTCGAAGACTCTACCCGCACACGTATATCATTTGAACTGGCAGAGAAAAGGCTCTCTGCAGATACGATAAATTTCTCCGCATCGGGGTCGTCAGTCAAAAAAGGCGAAACACTACTCGATACGGTCAATAACATACTCGCCATGAAGGTCGATATGATAGTCATGCGCCACTCATCGAGCGGCGCGCAGTCATTCCTGTCCAATCATATCAAAGCCAATATCATCAATGCCGGTGATGGTACGCATGAGCATCCTACACAGGGACTACTCGACGGCTACTCGGTGAGAGAAAAATTCGGCTCACTCAAGGGGCTCAACTACCTCATCATCGGAGATATCAAGCATTCGCGCGTGGCTGGTTCTGACATCCCCCTCATGACAAAGATGGGAGCGAAAGTCAAGGTCTGCGGGCCTCCTACGCTTATACCGAAATATATAGAAGAGATGGGTGCGACCTATGAACCCAACCTGAAAAAAGCGCTCGAATGGTGTGACGTCGCAAATGTTTTGCGTATCCAACTCGAACGGATGGATATCAAATTCATACCATCGCTCCGCGAATATTCGATCTTCTACGGTGTCAACAAAGACCTGCTCGACTCCATCAAAAAAGACATCACCATCATGCACCCCGGCCCGATCAATAGAGGCGTGGAGCTCAACTCTGATGTCGCCGACTCCAAACAGTCTATCATACTACAGCAAGTAGAAAACGGAGTCGCTATCAGAATGGCTGCGCTCTACCTTCTCGCAGACAGAGGTTAAATAAACTTATATAATTGACCTTTTCTCCCCTGTTTTTTTATTTTAGCAAGCTTTTAATTATAAGAAATTGCTATCCTTTCTCACATATATCATAGTCGGTCTCATAGGGCTGATGATGGGCACGATCTACAAGCGGTCGTTTTCCAATATGGAAATACTGCGCTTCAATCCCGCAAAGATCGCACGGATATACACTATACTAACGGTCCTCGGAGTGGGCATATGCTTGTTCCTTAGCTATAAATCCATACATGCTTTTTCGGAAATAGGAATGGCCGAAGACAAGGCGCATATATTTGAAGACTACCAGAATATGCTGATCTACTTCCTCAACCTTGGCTTCATACTTATGATCATCCTTGCCAATGTCCATTCTATGGCCTCCAAAAAAATAAGCTGGCGTTTTTATTTCTTCACCTTTGGGGTCTATGCTTCCTTTGCCGTGATCGACAATTTCTTTCTTGAGGATACTTTCTTCCATTTCAAAAAAATGAACCAGCTCTGGCAGGGTGAATTTTCTTTCGCGAGCCTGCTCGGGTATTTCAGCCTGTTCATCTCCGGCCTCCTCGTGGCCTTCAATGCCTATATGACCTCGTGGGGATTGAAGAAATAATTTGCGGCCCTGGCCTTGTTTCGACCTTTAAACCACAAATACCATAAATTATGAAACAGCTACTCGTCATATTCCTTACACTGATGATCAGCCTCGCATCCCTGGCGCAGTCGGGCCTTCCGGTCAAAAAGATCAGTATCTTCAAAAACGGAACGGCTATGATAGTCAAAGAAGGTGCTACACCAGTCACAGGCGGCAAAGCCTCTATACCTGTGCCTTCGCACACTATATATGGCACGTACTTTCTCGGTACCGGCAAAGACAACCCGATCAAAAATATGACTGTCAAAAACGATACGATCAAAAAACAGGAGAAGGCGCAAGCTATCTGGCAGCTCATAGCCGGCAATGTGGGGAAGAAGGTGACTATCAGTTTCTCTCCAGCTCAAAAACTGGACAAATCCGTAACAGGAAAAATACTGGGCTATAATCAGCAAACGGGCCTCATCAGGGTCCAGGAGGATAATGGCAAAATAGCAGCCCTGCATTCCACAGATCTGTACCTCGTGGAATTCAATGAAGAAGAAAACAAGACCTATATGGCCGATAGTATCCAGCGCAGCCTGATATTGACACCGCAGAATGCAGCTGAAAATATAAACCTCGAAGAAATATACCTGCAGACCGGTATGAACTGGATGCCTTCTTATTTCCTGAAACTAAAAGATGATAAGGTTGCAAGACTCGAGATGAAAGCCATGATAGAAAACTTCTCCGATGGCATCACCGATGCGGAAACGGAACTGATCGTAGGTTCTCCGCAAATGATAAATAGTGGCAGACCTGATCCCATGACCTATGACTACCAGACGCTGGACGGTACTGCTACCGGTGGCACACCGGCATATACACATGCATGGTCAAATTCGACACAAACAAAAGCATACAATCTTAATCCTGTCACAATGGAGGAAGTGCCATTCGATAATTCCTTCTCCACATCAGGGGAAAAGAATAACGATATGTACATATACAAGATCGGGAAAGTAAGCCTGGGCAGAAACTCAAAAGGCATCTATCCGATCTTTGCAGGTAATATAGAATACAAAGACAAATACGAAGGCCAGGTCTATGACAAAACGAATTATGTCAATACCAGAATAGCCAATAATGATGAAACACCTATCGATGTATTTCACTCGCTGGAGATCAAAAATAGTGCGACTGTGCCGCTCACTACAGCGCCCGTGACGATAGTGAATGAGAAAGAGCAATTTCTCGCACAGGATGAGATCAAATATACTCCGGTAGGATCTTCCTCCAATATACGCCTGTCAAAGGCAGTAGACATCATCATGAAAAACACCGAGGAAGAATCTACACGGACCGATAATGCAAAAAAGATAGGCAAGGTGATATATTCATCTGTCAAACTAAAGGGAACGATAACAGTAGAAAATTTCCAGGCGAAAGAAGTAACCGTAGCTGTGACCAAAGATGTGAGCGGCGATGTATCTGTAGCATCTGACAATGGTAAAATAACGAAACAGAAAACATACGCCAACCTCAATCCCTATACACAGATCAAATGGGATGTCAAGCTCTCTGCCAATCAGAAGAAAACCGTGACTTATGAATATGAGGTGTTTTTCACACCTTGATCAATTTTAGCTTTAAACAGTGGATAAACATATCTTAATAATTAAAACATTTTACAATGGGCGCATGGGATTCAGGAATTTTTGATGACGATTCAGCTTGGGATTTTTTAGATACAGTCGGAGGTTCCGATGCTCCACAAGAAATCTTCAAAACGGCATTTGGCACAGCGATCAACGCAGATTACCTGGAGTATGATGATTGCCATGCGGTGACTGTATCTGCGGCATGCATAGACAATATGGTGAACGGCACGCAGTATGCTGATCAGGAAGTTGTAAATACATTTGGAGAAAAGCATGATATAAGTGTATCTGATCTAAAGGTCGATGCTGTCAAGGCTCTCCATATAGTACTCAGCGATAAATCTGAATTGAATGATCTGTGGGCAGAGAATGAGGAAGACTATCCTGCATGGAAACAAAACATCGAGGATTTGATCCTTAGACTTACATAGGAATAAACGTCAAACTATTTACAGATCCAGGTATTCTGCATCAGAAGACACATGCACCCGCATCAGCATCTTGATGGCCCGGTCAAAGTCAAAGCCCTCAAAGAAGACCTTATTCATCATCTGTAGCAATGGGGCATTGGCGCCCGTATTATCGACTATGAGTTTTGCGATCTTGAGCGTACGGATACCTTCCGCCACCTCAGTCATAGAACCAAGTACATCTTCCAGCTTCTCCCCTTTCGCCAGGCGATAGCCGACAGAGTAGTTGCGCGACTTAGGCGATGAGCAGGTGGCGATCAGATCACCGATGCCCGCCATCCCGAGGAAGGAGCGTTTATCAGCACCGAGCGCCTTGCCAATATAGATCATCTCACCCATACCGCGCGTGATGAGTAGTGCACGAGCATTCTCACCGTAACCCAGCCCGCTGAGTGCACCGGATGCAAGCGCGACATAGTTCTTTAATACTCCGGCCAGCTCGATACCGAGCAGGTCCTTATTGCCATATACCTGGAAACGGTCACTACGCAGCGCATGCTGGCCTTCATGTATCACTTCATCAAAACGGCTCGCGATCACGGTCGCTGCAGGCTGATGCTCGGCAAGCTCTGCGGAGAGATTCGGACCCGCGAGGCAGCCTATTCGCACCACACCTGTTTCCTCCCTGATCAGTTCACTCATGGTTTTGATCTGCTTCAGCTTGAGGTCCTGCGCTTTCATCGTATCTATATCAAACTCGCAGTGGAATCCCTTCGTAGCATGTATCACGATATGATCCGGCCGCAGGTATTTGGAGAAGTCCAGTATCATGCTCTTGAAATACTGCGATGGAATGACAGGGAAAAGCAGATAGCACCTTGATGCCACCTCTTCCAGCGAATCGGTCACCTCAATATCCTGATGCATGATATGGTTACGGTTCTTGCCGTCGCGCATGATCGCCTCGCGCACGGCGGGGTTGCGCTCGTAGAGGAGCACCTTGCAATTCTCCGCGAGCAGATTGGCTATAGCAGACCCAAAGCTGCCCGCACCTATGACACCGACTGTTCTTTTCTCAGACATATTTTTCCAGTTTATAACCCTCGAGTCTATTGTGGTAATAGTACAACAGCTTGAGGTCCTCGCTATAATAATAACCATCGCCCGACCGCAGCAATGGCGAGCGCGAATGATACAGATTGATATTATTCATACCATGCTCGATCACCTTATCATTGGTAAAGCGCAGCTCCAGGGAGATCAGCACTTCATTATTTTTATTCATTTCTTTCAGCTGCTCTTTCACACGCTCTATGGCAGCGAGGAGGTCTTTCTCCTCTATGCGCACATCTTCCGCCGGTGTACGCAGCAGGGTGAAAATATCGCCGTGCCTATACTTTTTGCGTATCAGCTCAAAAGCGCAGAAGCAGACCAGATGCGATGTCAGCACGACATTGTGTTTGAAGTATTGATTGACGATGCGCTCGCCGAGTATTTTGGTATACTCCTCTTCGCGCTGCTGATTATCGGTCAGCTCGCCATTATTCATGAAGTAATTCTTCAGGCTGATCTTCTGGCCGAGGTGATTATAACTGTCACCATCGGCATCGACATGATTGCCCAGCACATCCATCGGTGTACCAAAGGACATCGCCAGGGATGAGCTCGCAGACAGGAATTTGAAAATGAACTTGACCATACCAAACGAAGTGGAGTAGTCGTCATTTTCCCTGATAAATTTCTCCTTACCAGTTTCTTTGAGATAGTCATTGATCAGCGACTCTGCCTCGAGGACAAAGTGATAATTGATAATAAGCGGCACCACATATATCCGCGGGGCTGTATCATTATGAAATTTCTTAAAATTGTTTTTCTGTGCCTCCACCGCCGTACCCAGCAAGCCGAGCTTGAGCTTACGCTCCAAAGCACCAGAGCGTGACCTGGTACCACCCGGAAAAAATATAGAATGCGCGCCCCGTTCGATAGCCTCGCGGGAATATGTTTTCAGTGTTTCGAGATAGACGCCGTTCTTTTTCCTCCTGTCTACCTTATATGCACCGAGGTTGCTCATAAAGTAGGAAAGTAATTTGATCGAAAAAAGATTGAGGCCCGCGCCATAGGTGAAGGCTGGCAGGCCTAATTCATTCAGCACCCAGCCCACCATGATGGAGTCCATATTGCTAAAGTGCGTGGGGACTACGATGATCGTTCCTTTCTTAGCCAGAGAGCGGATATGCTCTACATCACCGGTGATAGGTATCTTCTCATGTATTGTTTTCGCATTTGCGCTGAGCGTCTTGAACCATTTGCCCGGAGCGGCATTGAGTATCCTGCCGAAAAATAATGGAAGGATATTGCCTGCAAATTTAAAGGCCCCCTTATCAAAACGGCCTACGATCTCATGCGTATAGCGGTTTACGATCTCATTGAGGATATCTTCTTCTGTGGTCAGCGCATCTCCCTGCGCGGCATCGAGCCTGACGATACGGCTCTTGATATTATTCCAGAACTGCCGCTCATCTTTCGGGTCGGCCTTCCACGGCGTTTGTGTGAGGCGGATACGTTCCTGATAGAGGACCTTCTCCAGTTCATTTTTGAGATTGTGGTCATGCTCAAAACGCTTCATCAGCTTGTCCACTACAGACTTCTGCACGGCGGCGGTGAAGGCATCGACATCTGTCGTGAGCTTGGCTATGGGCCACTCACCGACATCTTCTATAATATATGGTAAGGGATAATCCTGTGGTGTGAAAACTCTATAACTCATACTACACTAGGTCTAGACTTGGTTTAGAATAAAGGTAGAAAAAAAACAATACCTCCATCGACAAATTGAGATCATAAGGTTGTTTAATGTTTTGTAGTTTGCACCGCTTTTGATGGGAACAATACAAATACTTGGCTTTTTAGGTGCGTTGCTCACGGGACTGGTCCTCGGTCTGCTAGGTGGTGGCGGTGCAGCAGTATCCATTCCGATACTTGTTTATGCATTCAAGCTACCATCATCTGTCGCTACGGGATATTCACTGCTGATCGTTTCTGTCACTGCACTATTCGGCACGATACAAAACATCAGAGGACAACTGATCCGCTGGTCAGCGCTGCTGAAATGCGGACTGCCTGCGCTGGCCGCTACCTACATCATGCGTCGGTATATCGTCCACTCGATCCCATCTGTTTTCTATTCTAGCAAAAACTTCACGCTTACGAAAGATGCCTTCATACTGGTACTGCTTTCATTTTTCATGGCCTTTGTAGCGAAAAGCATGATATGGCCTGCCCCGCAACGTAAAGAAGAGCACAAACCAAAACCGTATATCGTAATATTTCTATTGTCTGTATTGATCGGTTTTTTTACCGGTACGGTAGGTGCGGGTGGTGGTTTCCTGCTGATACCATTGATACTCTCGGCAGAACCCATGGAATTCAGGAATGCTACCGCAACCTCTCTCGCCGTGGTCATGCTCAATTCCTTTATGGGATTCATAGGAGACATACAGTCCAACATCCAGATGGATTGGTCATTCTTAATGATCTTTATGGGCTTCTCGGTGGCAGGTGTGATCTTAGGTATAGGTATTGCCAGTAAGATCAACAATAAAAAACTGAGGGAAATATTCGGCTATGTGATGATGGCAATTGCCATCTATATCTTCATCAAGGAGGTGATC
>JAOQAO010000201.1 GCA_025963485.1 Bacteroidota bacterium
CCTCGGCCGAGGTAAAGCACGGCCAAACCCTACAAATACAGACCTGCTCGCAAGAGCGGGTTTTTTTATGCCCTATATTTTGACCCTACTACATCCTAAAACAGGGGAGCTAACAGCCTTTGTTGTAAAGCTATTGACAGCAATGGCTTGTAAACGGAAAATTAATTAGGCGGTTGCCTTGCCCGTACGGAATGACTCCAGCCAAGTGGAGAAGCGCTGCACTACCTGAGAGGTAGACACATAGAAAAGCAGGGCTGGAATAAAGCAGAACATCCCGCGTTTGAATGAGCTCTCCATCAGACTTGATATGGGTGCGCTTTGCTTCTTCTCGTCGATGAGATAGAAGATCATGAAGTAAACTGCAAAGGAGACCAAAGTAAAGACCAGCACATATGGCTTATCCTTTTTGATATTGCGGATATTGAGCAGGATGACCAGGAAAGCAAGCATGAAGGAGAGACCATAGAGCTGTATGCCCGGGACCATAGCTCCTACCTGTACCCAAGTGAAATAGCTAAACACATAACTCAGCATGAGCTTCATCTTATGTGCATCAAAACCAAAGTGATCTACAAATCTGCCCCCCTGAGTGCTGTGTATCTTAAGTTTGAGATATAGTGTCCAGATGATAAATGGCAGTAACGCCGAGCCCAGGTAAATGGCTGCCTGCTTCCATCTCTTCGCCTTATCTGCAAATAGCGCTATAATAAAAGCTCCTGCCAGAGCAAATCCGATCGTGTCATTCCTGATCCAAAGGCACAGGGCACTCAGTATACAGGTGAGGATAAAGTACCTCCGCTCCCGAGACTGAAGCCATACGAAAAGAGCAAGAGAAGCTGTTCCTACATAAGCTGTAGTAGGAAGATTACCTAACAGGAGTGCGGCGTGCGAGAATAACTCCGGTACCATCTCCAGCATGAGCGTGAAGAAAAGGGCATTGATCACGCTGACATACTTACGGCAAATAGCATAAAAACTGAGGAGCAGTGAGATATAAAAAAGCGTGGTGATGATCTTGTGATCCATATCACCATACAGATGCAGATAGGCGATGCCGCCATCAAATAGTGGCGGATAGATGCCGCCGGCTCCTTCCAGTCCATATTGGAACAGGCTAACCTTGAATACTCCTTCGACAGCCATGACGCGGCCGAGCTTATCAAATGTGCCTATGGCATCATGCTCAAACGTAGGCCAGAATAGGTTCTTGGCTGTGATGAGATAGAACATATAGAAGATCACAGATCCCAATATAAGAGCAGGATAGTTTAGGGTCTTGAGCGACCAGGAGCCGAGATTAATGTCTTTCCGCTTAGCGGTCCAGTAGGCATACAGCGTGTCATAACATAAAATGATAACAGCAAAGCCAGCAAAGAAAAGCACATACTTAGTAAACCGGAATCCGATCACATCGCACGTAAACATGAAAAATGTCTCTGCTGCTATGCCCAGCAGGAAGGAGTATCCAAGAAGTTCCTTCCATGTCCATTCGATACTGATCCGGGTCAGTATGCCTGCACCGATCAGGTACACCATTAATAATCCTACGAATACCATCATTAGTGTTGATCCATATTTTTAGGGTTATTGTTAGCTGAGTCTTTCAGATAGAACGGTTTGATGTTTTGCTCAGGCTTCTTAGCTGTATTTGCCCTTGGCTGCTCTATAGACAGCACAGCTTCTGATGGCCTGGCCGGGGGAGTATAGTGCAATTTGTCATAGCCCCAACCATTGACTATAGCCACATGGGTGACTTTAGCGTAAAGGTCTTTTTTCTTATCCTTTTCATCTTCTGAGATACAGAGCCTGGGGTAGAGATAGTACTCCATCACTTCGGGCTCAGACAGTTCTTTAAAAATGGCGGATGTATCTACAGCCGAAACAGGAGGAAGAAGGATCACCGAATTTTCGGGAGTCTCCATCATTGTCTTGATGAGAAAGTAATCTTCCATTCTGAATTCCCGCTTGAGCTCAGTAGTGATCTCTGGCAGATTGAGGTTCAGCTTCTGGGTCTGTATGTGGTCCATCAGTTCCTTATTGTGGATGGCGACGTCTTTCACCACATAGTTGTATCCCGGTACGGTGGCATATAGCGCTATGAGCAATATCACCAATACAAAGGAAACGAGCAGGTTTCTGCGCAGTACCTGTGTATCCGAAAATGGTTTATGCTTTGGTGTATCTGTCATTTGGCTGATCAAATTTGACAATAATTTACCACTCTCAAAACAGACTTGTCTACACTCATTTTACAAACCTGTATTTCCACAGCACCCATATAGCCTTAACGCCGTCTTTCCAATTTAATTTCTTGCCTTCGGCAAAACTGCGCGGATAGTAATTCATTGGCAGCTCTTTGATCTTGTAGCCCATCTTTGAGACCTTGGCAGTCACCTCCGGGCAAAACTCAAACCGGTCATACTCCAATGTGACCGACCGGAGTATATCCGCTCTGAAAACCTTATAGCAAGCCGGCTCATCTGTGATATGCTGGCCATAGAGCAGGTTGACTGTCCATGACAGCAGCCTCCCTCCTATCTGGTAGAACCTGTAGAGATGTGGCTCTTTAGGATTGAGATACCGGGAGCCATAGACCACAGATGCCTCTCCATTCCTGATCGGCTCTGTGAGATGTATGAGATCATTGGGCTCGGTCTCCAGGTCACCATCCTGTATCGTGATAATATCGCCTGTAGTGTGTGGAATACCCGTCCTGATCGCTGCAGCCTTGCCCTGATTGACGGTATGATGCAGGATCTTTATCCTGTCAGAGATCACGCTTATTTCATCGCGTAGGATATCGCCTGTAGCATCTGATGAAGCATCATCTATTATGACCAGCTCTATATCGAGCGGCACGGCCAATACTTTAGCGACTATTTCGCGTATAGTTGCGGCTTCATTGTATACGGGCATGATGACAGATACCTTCACCCGGCTAAACTAAAACAAAAGTAAGACTTGAGGCTTGTGCAAGGCATTATCTCAGCAGGCGGCTCAGATTAGCGGCTTCTTGCGGACGGCCATGACTATTGTAATAATTGATCAAATACCTGTAGACCGCCTGATCTGTGCAACCCAGCCGTATGGCAGCCTCATATTCCCGCGCGGCATTGTCAGGCTCATTAGACAACTCATAATATACACCCATGTCGAAATGAGACTGATAATATCCCGACGCCATCTGCATAAAGCGATCGGCTGCTTTTTTGCCTTCTGCCAGGTTTCCGGTTTTCATCTGCAAGAGCGCATGATAGAAGACAGTAAAAGTATCGTCGGGAAGCTTCTGATATAATAGTGCAAATGCATCGGCAGATTTCTTCATATCACCAAACTCGTACTGTGTGCGCCCGTATTGATACTGCACATCCGTCAGTGCCTGATTGAGCGAATAGGCTTTATTAAAGTAATAAAAAGATGAATCTTCATTATACTCATCATAACGGTAGATAAGGCCCAACCGGTAGTACCCGTATGGATAGGTGGGACTAAGATCAATAGTTTGATGGAAATGCTTTTTGGATACTGTCATGTACTGCCGGTACGCAGATGTATCTGTCTGTGCCTCCGCTTTGTTTTTCAGTACGCAGGCATAGAAATAATTTGCGAGTGTCGAGTTGCCCAGATGATCTATATCGGCGCTCATCAGGGAAATCTGATCGTGCCACTGCCTCACCCTGTTTATATCCATTGCGCCAAAAACAAGCAAAAGTACAGCCATGAAGGACATCAGGGCGATCCTGATAGCATTACTCACCGTTGCTCCTGACACTCTGGTATAGATCCAACTACAGATGGCCGCTAGAAACCATAAGCTAGGGAAAAACAAAGCCCGCTCCGATACGATCCCGGTATAAGGCATTACTATGTTGCTATATATCGATATCGCCATAAAATAGGAAGTGATAAAAAGCCCGGTGATATCCTTTCGAAAAAAAAGGTATACGCCATAGATCAAAAGCAGCAAATGAAGCAAGATAGAAAGCGTCGCGACCGGATCGTCCATCCTGACCACAGGTATGGTATTGTATCCATAGAAAAAAGAGAATGGATGTGGAACCCACATGAAGCGGAAATAAAAAAAGAGTGATGCCGCAGTGGTACCTATCTTGGCAGAATAGTCGCTATAGGAGACCAATGGATTTTCGAGATCGTAGACCGGCCTGTTTGCCATCCTGAGTATGACAAGGAGATATAGTACGGACAGCACCCCGACAAGACTGACCAGCGGAAAAAACAATTTTGGTTTCCGGTACCATCCTTTGAAAAAAAGCATTGCCAGCATTATACCGAACATCGGGATGCTGGTCAGCTTAGAAGCAAAAGAGAGCAAGAGGCAAATAATAGTGAATAATGCATACCTGATCCAGCCACCCATTGACTTCTGCAGGAAGAAGCGGTAAACCGCAAAAAAAGCCAACAGGCAGAAAATAAAACTAAGTAGTTCCTCGCGGTTCTTGATGGAAGCTACTACTTCCGTATGCACCGGATGTATAGCAAAAAGCAACGCCGTCAAAAAGGCCGGGACGATGCTTAATCCAAAAACCTCGGTCAGCACGCCCAATAAAAGCAAGACACAGAAAATATACAATAGCAGATTGACGCCGTGACTGATGTGCGGATTATTGCCAAACAACTCCTTCTCTATAGCAAACGTAATACTGGCCACCGGGCGGTAGTCAAATGAAAGCGTGCCATCACTATAGTATGGGTGGGTGAGTATATCCGGTATGCCGCTTACCCCTTTTTGTACATACTGATTGGTATAAAAGGCAAAATCGTCATCCATGGAATATTCATTGTGCAGTACATTGACATAGCATACTATGCAACATATGATGAGCAAAAGCTTTGCTCTCAGCCTATCCAGCACAAAAATATTTTTCAGATCCCTAGCCACAGATATGCGGTGATTAAATTATTTATCAAATCCGATCATGTATACCCATTCATAGCCATAACAGATCGATCCTTCTTTTTCCATAGCATATTGACTGGATAAATTTTCGAGGCGTGCCCCGCATATAGCTTTGGTCATGCCTTTCTTAAAGCACAGGTTTTTGAAAAACCGGATCATGTCTTTGAAGAGGTCATTATCCCTGTATTCCCTGACTATACCTGCGTATAAAGTAGTAGCTGTAAGGCCATCCCGAAAGTCAGATGCGAAGCACTCCACCGGTTTGCCATCGATGTACCCTATATAGGCTTCCTTACCTTCTTCAGTACCCGAAAAATGGTCTGCAATATATGAGCCTATATTCTCCATCTGGATATCTATCGGGAAACTTTTGGTCAGGCGGGGATATTGATAATATCCAAATGGTACATCGGTGTAGGTTTCCATCAGGAGCTCTTTGAGCAGCTGTTTGTCACCGATAGATGCCTTTCTAAATTCGGCTACAGGGGCATTGTACTGAGCCTGCTCCGCAGTAATAATGATCTTGTAGAGCCGGATGATGCCGGTCAGGTCAGCCTTCGGTGCCATCTCGCTAAAGCCTGCCAGAAAATCGCTGTCGGGGTTTACTATTTTCAGCCGCAAATAGTCGAGATCCAAATCGCTGGCTGCTTTCCGCACCTCATTCCACTGATTGAAATCCGAATCGATAGTAGCCCTGCCAAACCTAAGATCAAATAACCGGCTCTCGCGCTCAGAAAATTCTATCATACGGCTAAAAGTATTAACAAATTTAAAATAACCTGGTTATTCTGGTCCCATATCATATGCGGAGTGCGTTTCTAGAATTACTGTTGCTTGACGAAGGTAAGAAGCATTGTACTTCCTTCTACTTCATATTTTACAACAAGCACATTTCCGATCAATGAATGTATTTGAAAGTTTGAGGTATTGCCAGATGCACGGCCGACGGTTTCTATCTCGCCCATGCGATTGACACGCCATGTACCGATATCGCTTTGTCCATTGAATACGGATTCAAATGTCATGTCTTTTTTGAAAGTAGTAGTAAGACCTAAAAATGCTGCCTGGTACTTTTGCTGCTTTTTGATCATCTCATCCCTTTCGGTCTGCGAACCATAGGTCGTCATTTTTTCCAGTGACTTTTCAATCTCCGTCGTCTTGATCTTCCACGTACCTATCAGGCTGTCGGTCAGGTTGACGGATTTAAGTGTATCCGGTTGGATCGGGGTGGCTGCTATGGATGGAGGAGCTGTATGCTGCCCATTGGCAACAGGAGCAAGATGCCTCGTACATGCAGAGATGCCAAGAGCCCAAACCGAAATAAGAGCGATGCACAGAAGCTTAGCTGCGCTACCAGCTGAAAACCGCGCTATACCCTGGTTTATATTGAACTGAATACTTTTCATCATACCATCCATTTAGAAATATGCTTATGCCAATAAAAGTATTAATAAATTTGAAATGATAACCGGCTGATTTCGCTACATCACAGTCATGCGCAACAACTCTACTCTTTACAAAATTATTTCATTCACAGGACAACAGGTTATAAAAGTTGTAGAGGGGATATTAAGTACTTTTATCAGGGAAAAAGGAGCCGTACTGGATCCGAAAAGCTTTTATTGGACCAGCGGATTGGAACAAAATGCAGGCCTGATCATCAAAGATCTCCATAACATTCTCCTGGACTACTCTTCTATCCCCAATTTTGATGACCTGTCTCCCGAGCAGAAAAGGATCGTAGCCGGCGAAAAACGGTGGAAGAGCTTCGTGCTATATATGTATGGCAAACCCATCGGGAATAATCTGATGCGCTGCCCGGATACCGAAAGGCTCCTGCAGACGATACCGGGCATGACCTCGGCATTCTTCTCTATACTAGAGCCGCATACCTCCATCACTCCACACAGGGGCCCCTACAAAGGTGTGCTCAGGTACCACCTTGGCCTCATGATCCCTTCACCACCTGACATCTGCGGGATCAGGATAGGCAGTGATACATACCACTGGCAGGCAGGGTGCAGCCTTATCTTCGATGATACAGTGACACACGAGGCGTGGAACAATAGCGACGAAATAAGAGTGGTCCTTTTTGTGGACTTTAAACGGTCCTACCCTTTCCCCGTTAATATTTTTAATGA
Organism: Bacteroidota bacterium; assembly: GCA_025963485.1. GTDB lineage: Bacteria > Bacteroidota > Bacteroidia > Chitinophagales > LD1 > UBA1941. The sequence continues at coordinate 7,060 of JAOQAO010000201.1, forward strand.
TCTGATGATAGACCTCATCCGGCTTTCTCCCTTTATTGCCGGCATCATAGGCAGAATAGAAAAAGGGGGTTAATGGACATTTGTGTTGTTAAAATCTCTTGAAAGCTATGGTAGGCTTAGCTTAGAGGTTATTTAAAGGTCATGAATCAAAAATCTGCTTTTTCTGTTCGTCAAAATCTACTTTAAAATTTGG
>JAOQAO010000232.1 GCA_025963485.1 Bacteroidota bacterium
TGTGGTTTTCAACTTCAACCGTGTGAAACTCACACCCAGCAAACAAAACGCTACTAACCAGGCTTACTACAAAAACGCCGGGACAGGTGCAAATATCAATCTGCTTAATAACATATTCTTTGACCTAAATACCGGTGGATACACCATTATCGGCAATACTTACAAGGACTTCTTCAACCAGCTCCCCGCACAGAGCAATCCTGCTCTGAATATAGGTGCCAACGGGATCATGATCGAGAAAGTAATGCCCACCAAGTAAGATTTAGATGATTTGACGTCAGAATGGTTAGTTTGCAGGCGAAAATCGGGGCGATTTTATTTTTATATTGATATAAAAAGCTCAATTTAGCTTTGGAACATTAATCGCCTGATTGCGTTTAAATGGTAGAAGAAAAAGACCCAATGACTGAAATAATCCCGCACAAGGGCAAAAAAAGGAAAAGACTGCTTCTCGTAGAAGATAACCCCGGCGATATCAGGCTCACGCTTGAGGCCATCAGGGAATGCAAGATAGAGATAGACATGGATGTGGTATCAGATGGAGACAAAGTAATGAGCTTTCTCAATAAAGAGGGTGAATTTCAAAATGCTGAACGTCCGGACATCATCATGCTAGACCTGAACCTACCCAAGAGAAATGGAATAGAGATACTAAGGGAGATCAAAAGCTCTCCAAAGCTAAAAAGGATACCGGTCATCGCAGTGACCACCTCAGAGGCGGACCATGATATTTTCAAAGCATATGATACCCATGCAAACGCATATATCCTTAAGCCGGTGGATTTTGATGATTTCACGCGGGTGATACAGCAGATGGATGCTTTTTGGTTTAAGACAGTCAAACTATCGATAGATTAGTGCAATAATAATGGATACCAAGGAACTCAAAGTATTACTGATCGAAGACAACGCGGGAGATGCATTTCTCATCAAGTTCTATCTTGGTGAATCTGTAAATCCAAGGTTCAATTTCTTTCATGCTGAGAACATGAAGACCGCTAATGAATTGCTCGCTTCTAATAGCTTCGACATCATACTCATGGACCTCAACCTACCTGATAGCGTAGGTCTGGATACTATCAAAAAACTCCTGGAAAAGTATCCTACCAATCTCGTCATAGTACTCACGGGCCTGGTAGACGAGAAGGTAGGCCTTGAGACGGTACGTTATGGCGCACAGGATTTCCTTGTCAAAGGAAAATTTGATGGTAAGGTGCTTATATCTTCTATCATGTTTGCCTTTGAAAGGTTCAACCTCAATAAAGAATTGTCCAGCGTATCTTCCGAACTCAATAAAGGCGAAGAGCGCTTCTCTAATATTCAGATGCTTTTCAACTCCGGCTATATAGAAGTAGATATCTCCAAAAAGCTGATATATCAGTCGCCTCACCTGCTCAAACTACTAAACCTCTCTCCTGATAAAGAATACCAGACCATAGAAGAAACTATGGCATACATAGTAGATGTCGCCAGGATCATAGAAGATGCCAGAGCTTCTTTTGCCACTTCCACGGTGAATGAAGTGACCTTCGCCCATAAATCCTATACCGCCGGTGATCTCAAAGTAAGATGGATCAAGGTCGATGACACCAAGATCATTGGTACGGTTTTCCCGGCCTAAATGATATTAATCAGCCCCTTCTCTAAGCTTCCTCATTCTCTCCTGACTTATTAGGGGTATCTTTGCGTATCATGCTTTACGAAAATCCGAATATCAGGAAGATAGCCGTGCTCACCTCAGGAGGTGATGCACCCGGTATGAACGCTGCAATCAGAGCTGTGGTCAGGGCTACAAATTTTTATGGTAAGGAATCCATCGCGGTATACCGCGGATACGACGGGTTGATAGAAGGAGACTTCGAGACGTTGACGGCGCGCTCCGTCAGCAATATCATCCAGCGTGGAGGCACCATACTCAAAACAGCCCGGTGCAAAGGATTCTTCCATGCAGAGGGAAGAGCGAAAGCAGCAGAAAACCTCCGTGCCCATGATATTGATGCGCTCATAGTGATAGGTGGCGACGGTACATTCAGGGGGGCTACTGCGCTGTATGAGGAGCATGGCATCTGTGTCGCGGGGATACCCGGTACGATAGACAATGACCTCGCAGGGACAGACTATACCATCGGCTATGATACCGCGTGCAATACCGTGATCACCGCCATCGACGCCATACGGGACACAGCTTCTTCTCATCACAGGCTATTTTTCATAGAGGTCATGGGACGCGATGCGGGTTTTATAGCCCTCAGGGCAGCTATCGCCGGCGGTGTGGAGGCGGTCCTGATCCCAGAGCATATGATCACTACAGATGAACTCATCAAAAAACTCGAGACCGGCGCGAAGAATAAGAAATCATCCAGCCTCGTCATCGTAGCCGAAGGTGGCAAGAGTGGAAACGCTATGGAAATAGCTCAAAAGGTCGACGAGCAGTTCTCATATTACGATACTAAGGTCACAGTACTCGGTCACGTACAGCGTGGAGGCACTCCGTCATGTCTGGACAGGGAAATAGCAGGCCGGATGGGCGTAGGAGCCGTAGAGGCCATCCTGAGCAGCAAAACAGGCGTCATGGTCGGCATTATCAATAATGAAATAGCGATCACATCATTTGCAGAAGTAGTAAAAACGAAAAAATCTATCAGTCTGGAGATGTTTCGGATCAATGAGATACTGGCTGTATAATAACAGCCCAGCCTACTCATCTTTCCACAACCATGCCTTTTCCGGATCCGAAGCTGTATGTATCACTGCTTGAATAATTACAACAGCCGTATCCTCGTTTATTGTGTAGTGAATCGTATAAGGAAACGATTTTATCTTTAAACAGCGAACTTCATCGTATCTGACTTGAAAGTGAGGATTTAATTTCAAAGTATTAGAAGCGTCATGGACGTTAGTCACAAATTTCTTTCCCACCCCCTTGGATAGCTTTTCATAATAATAAGCGGCATCCGCAATATCCAAATTTGCTCGTGCATCGATTTTAACCCTATACTTCTTCATCAAATTTTATTTGACTTAAGGCTATATCAATATCTAAAAGATTTTCTGGCTTAGATGTTTTTATACGTTCTCTTACTAATTCTTTTTGTTCTTCTGATATGACCATATTATCATCTGCCGATATTTTCACATTCAGTTTTGCCATAAGTTCTTTGAAGAACTCATAGCTACTATCAGGAACCTGAAGGGTCATAAATTTCATAATACTTCTTTTGTGTAAAGATAATGAATTCCCTACTTGTGGGGAAGTACAGATACACTGTCTCCTATATCATATGTTTCTCTGCATGATACGATGACCGCACCATAGGCCCCGACTCCACATAGCGGAAGCCCTTGCTCAGTGCCACTTCCTTATATTTAGCAAACTCATCGGGACTAACATATTTTGCTACGGGCAAATGCTCGCGTGTGGGTTGCAGGTATTGGCCTAGAGTAAGTATATCTACTTTCGATGCACGGAGGTCATCCATTGCCTCGTATAATTCTTCTTCAGTTTCTCCGAGGCCAAGCATGATACCAGACTTGGTGCGCTCTATGCCGCCTTCTTTGAGGCGCAGGAGTACTTCTATACTACGCTCGTAGCGTGCCTGTATACGTACTTCGCGCGTGAGGCGCTTGACTGTTTCTATATTGTGCGATACGACTTCCGGTTTTACATCTATGACTTGTTGCAGGTTCTCCCACTTCCCGGCGAAATCCGGTATCAGCGTCTCCAGCGTCACTCCCGGCGCATGCCTGCGGATAGCACGGATCGTGGCAGCCCATATCTTAGAGCCGCCATCAGTGAGGTCATCACGATCCACTGAGGTGATTACCACGTGTTTCAACCCCATGAGTTTAATCGATTCTGCGACACGCAGTGGTTCGGTGATGTCGACATTCTCCGGTTTGCCGGTAGCCACACTACAGAACATGCAAGACCTCGTGCATACATTGCCGAGGATCATCAGCGTGGCTGTGCCTGCTCCCCAGCACTCGGTCTGGTTGGGGCACTGGCCGCTTTCACATATAGTATGGAGGCGATGCTCCTTGACATTTTTTTTGACCTCTGAGTACTCTACTCCTGATGGCAGCTTGATCTTGAGCCATTCGGGTTTTGGTACCCTTTTGCTCTCCAGAGGCTGTATGATAGTGTCTGACATGGATATTCCTTTCAGGGGCAAAACTATACTAAAACCACATAGCTTTCAAAAAATATGATAAACTGCGGCCTCACCCATCTGCCTTCGGCATCTTCCCTCTCCCGCAGGAGAGGGAAGAACCTACTGATTATAGGTCAGTACAATATGTAATTAAACTAAATAATGGATAATGAACTACGCTTTCCCTCCTCATTTTCATATACATTTGGGCCATGAAATGGTTAGTCGCCCTATCAATATTCGCTTGCCTGCTTTTTAGTAGCTGCGAAAATAGTCCTCCACCTGTACTCAAAGTGCTCGGAGAAAGGGTAGTCCATAGAAAAACCGTCAACGGCCAGGTGGTCAATGACACAGTGACCGCTATTATACCTCCGTTTAGTTTTATGGATCAGGACGGACATCAGGTAGATACCAATACCGTTCATGGCAAATTATACGTCGTGGATTTTTTCTTTACGCACTGCCCGTCCATCTGCCCCAAGATGAAAGCAGAAATGCATAAAGTCTACGAAAAGTATAATGATAAAGACGTATTGATCCTCTCTCACAGCATAGACCCTGAACGCGACTCTGCAGCGGTGCTCAAAAACTACGCTGACAAACTCAATATCGACAATAACAAATGGCGTTTTCTCACAGGCAATAAAGACAGCATCTATGCCATCGCCGATCATTACCTGGCCTACGCCAAAGAAGACAAAGATGCGGCCGGGGGATTTATCCATGATGGCAACTTCATCCTCATAGATAAGCAGCGCAGGATACGCGGCTACTATGACGGGACCACGGATGAGGGAGTACAAAAATTAATGGATGATATAGATAAACTGCTTAATGAGAAATAAGCTCTTCAAAGTCCTCCTCATTGCCGTTCCCATCTTTTGTATCGGGGTCTTCCTCTATATGACATTCTACAATGCCGCCTATGACCATCCGGGGAAATATGTATATAAGGTCAACTGCGCCTCTTGCCATGGCGACAATGGCGAAGGTACCCAGGAACTCGTACCGCCACTCGCAGCATCTGATATGGCTCATCAGAATTACGACTCCCTCCCCTGCTGGATCATAAATGGGATGAACGGCCCGATCACCGTAAACGGTAAAAAATATGATCAACCTATGTATCCGATCATGATGACCCAGGTGGAAATGGCCAATCTGCTCAACTATCTCGCAATAGAACTGGTACATATTGATAAGAAATACAAGTCGGATTCTATAGCTATAACAATGCGTAGATGCGGGCAGACAGGCATTTAGTATCCACATCTGCATGTTATTTAAAAAGTATATAAATGTTAAAGTCCTTTCGTATATTTAAACTTGGCAGTATAATTGAAATCATACCATCAAATAAAAAAAACAAGCACAATGAAAAAAATGATCCCTGTAGTAGCAGCATTGCTTATGTCAGCAGCTACTTTCGCACAAACCGCCACATCTAAAGAAAGTCCTGCTCCTACCACCGGCAAAGTCTCTAGCACACAGCCCAAGGCTGCCGATCCCGGACAGCGCGCTAAGCGTGAGACAGACCAGATGAACACACTGGTAGCTCTCGGAGACAAGTATGATAAAGTACTCGCTGCCAACACAGCCTATGCTACTAAACTGATAGACCTGAGGTCTACTGCTTCTAAAGATGCAACAGACGATCAGAAAAAAGAGATGCAAACTAAAAGAAGAGAGCTCAATGAGCAGCACAAAAAAGACCTCGAAACAGCGATGGGCAAAGACCTCTATACTAAATACGATGCCGCTATGAAAGCCAAGAGAGAGGAAATGAAAGCTAAGCGCCAGGGACAAGGTGCACCGGCTACCACGACTCCAGCTCCGGCAGAAAAGAAATAATCAAACGATCAGATACAGAAAAGCCCTTCGACAATCGGAGGGCTTTTTTATTGGTATTAGTTGAAGGAGGCGCTTAGCTTGTCACGATTTGAAATAGTTTGCTGAAGTCTGCCTCTTTTGTGGCATCCGCTTTGAAAACCGACAGTTCTATGAAATAAGAGGTCAGCTCTGCAATGATCGTTTTATTATTGGCCGGGCTGAAGAATTTCGGATCCGGGTCCATCTTCATTTTATCCAGGTATTCCTTCACTTCATTGCGCGAAAAGAGGGAACCACGATTGACAGGATTGATATAAAACATGATCTCGCGCTCCAGCATCCCGGGATCACTGAAATCAGAGATCGTTTTTTTGCAAAAACAGGCGACATAAAATTTGACAAGTGGTACTCCATATACGGGTAGATTCAAATCACGGGCGACGATCTGATACAGGATGCCCAGCGCTATAGACGCCCCATACTTTGTGTCCAGCAGTCCATTTAGTGTATAGTTGTCAAACCTTTCTGAAAGCTGTATACCGCTAAATCCATGATAGCCATAAAAAACCTGGTTGAATATCTGTATCTGTTCGAGCGGGGTCTGATTGTAGTTTAGCTCCAGCCAGATTGACTGTCTTATTTTGAATACCTGTTTCTGTACCACATCATAGTTGAGATCGGGTGTGAAATACTTGGAGAGAATATAGTACCCGAGAAGCAGGTCCTGATCCTCCGACACCACCCATGATTCTAGCTCATCACATACTATCTGAAACTGTATATCGTGTATGAGTTCTTCGAGCCTGTCATGCTGCAGGGCATTGAGCTCGGATGTCCATGCCCCTTCCAGCGTAGGTATCACGTCAGGGCCGAGATCCTTGATGCGCGTATATACATGCTTTTGGACCTCCTTATCGTTATCGTCCAGCAGATGGACCAGTGCATGTATCTCTGACTCAGGCAGCATTGGTTTTACTTTTTCTTTGCAAACCCTTTTCTCGGTGCTTTCTTGGAGGGACCAGCGGCCACGATCTCCAGCACTTCTGCCTCTGTCAGCGTTTCGGCTTTTTTATCCTTTGGTATCTTATAGTTGTCTTTGCCCTTCTTGATGTATGCACCGAAGCGACCATTGAGTACCTGTATATCATGTTCTTTGAACTCCATGATAAATTTATTGGCATCAGATTCGCGCTTGGCTTTGATGAGCTCTATCGAGTCGTCGAGAGAGATAGTATACGGATCCTGCTCTTTTTTGAGTGAGACAAATTTACTATCGTGCTGCACATATGGACCGAAGCGGCCTATACTAACTTTGATCTCTTTCTCCTCGAACTCACCAACTACACGTGGAAGCTTAAACAACTCCATAGCCTCTTCAAACGTGACTGTATCTATGGACTGATTGGCGCGCAGCTTG
>JAOQAO010000253.1 GCA_025963485.1 Bacteroidota bacterium
GAAGAACTCAAGTATGCCGACCGCATCTTTGCCATCAGCAAGAGTGATTACGAGTACCTGCGCCAATCTTACGAAAATATAGACTTCGTCTCCGCCTTTCACTCAAATGAAACCGTGACCTCCCAGACAGGCAGGGGCACCTACATCCTCTATCATGGCAATCTCGGTGTAGTAGAAAACAATCAGGCCGCCCTTTTCATAGTCAAAAAAATAGCGGCTGACCTCAAGGTTCCTTTTATAATAGCAGGCAAGAATCCAACAGATGCGCTGAAAAAAGAAGCCAAGAAACATAGCCACATTACGCTGATAGAGAACCCTAGCTTCGAGCAGGTAGCAGACCTGCTGAGCAATGCGCAGATCAATTTCCTGACCACATTCCAGAATACGGGCATCAAGCTCAAGCTGCTCAACTCCCTCTACCGCGGCCGCTTCTGCCTGGTCAACTCTAAGATGGTCAATAACACCGGCCTCGAATCGCTCTGCGTGATAGAAGACAATCCCAATGCCACCAAGCGGCTGATCGAAGACATGATGGCCCTTGAGTTTGACCAGCATCACATCAATAAGCGCAAACAAGTACTGGATCACGAGTTCTCCAACAGGGCCAATGCTACCAGGATCATAAAAGCTATTTGGGAGAGATAATTACCGCTTCCGCCGTACCGTCATTGCGAGGAGGCACGACGAAGCAATCCGTATCTAAATACATAGAAGATATACAGTACCGAAGGAAGAGTGTGCTTGATCAGTACGTTACAGATTGCTTCGTCGCAGAGCCTCCTCGCAATGACGTTGTTTCCTGGATTTTTACATTTAAACTACCAATCCGCGACATCCTCCGTGAGATCTCTCCATCCGGGATTCATAGAGCTGACCAGCAGGTATTTCTTCTTGCGGCTCATCCCTTTGATTCTTTTTTCCTCCGCTATAGCATCCTCTATGTGATGAAAACCTATATAGTAGACTAGCTTTGTGATGTTATACTTTGCAGTATGTGAATCCTTATACTCTTTGGCTTTATGCTTTCCTACCCTTGCATACAGTTCAGAAGTTACACCTATGTATGTGGCAGTATTAGCAGGGTTGGCCATTATATATACGCATCCGCCTCTTTTCATTTCGCTATAGATTGCGTCAACTTTTCCTCGCTTCTATTTTTAAAAGTAGAAAAGATTTCGCAATGACGATAGGCGCTAAAAAAGGCCTCTCATCCGAGAAGCCTTTCCTTATTTTCTTACTGCACTTGTTTCAGCAGTTCCTTGGTAAAGTCATTAGCAGGATCGAGTTCCTTGGCCTTTTCGAGGAATGCCTTGGCAGTTACCTTATCCTTGGCAATAATATAGTTCGCACCGAGATACTGGTATGACTCTACGAGGAAGTTCTTGTACCTCGCCTGATCTGTGCCAGCCTCCACTACTTTCACGAACTGCTCATAGTATGGCTTAGACCTCCCTGACTGCACCTCGCCTTCCAGGTTGTTATTGGCTTTGGCCCTCCACTGCCAGCCATCTGGTACAGTAGGATATTTCTGTGTGATGATATTGAAAGCAGAGTCAGCTGCTGTAAAGTAGGCCGTAGCTGAGTCCTTATCCTTTTGGTCCTTAAATTTCAAAGCCACACTATAGTTGGCCCTGCCCAGATAGTAATAGTCATAGAAAGTAGGATTGGGGAATTTAGCGATCCTTTTGTTATAGTTGTCTATCGCTTCAGGATACCTTTTGGTATTGTACATGAGCAACGCATAATCGCTGAGGAGGTCTCCATTAGCACTATCAGTAGCCAGCGCGATGGTGAAGTATTTCAGGGCCTGTGCGGTATCATTGTTCTTGCTTGCGATCTTAGCGCTGTATACATAGTCCAGTGGCTTCACCTTAGACGTAGGAGCCGCTACCCAGAATCTGGTCGCAAAATCCCCTGCTTCTTTATAGTGCTTCAACTCGTAATTTGAGTAGAATAGCGCACGCAAGATTACAAAGTTGGTCGGGTCTGCGTCGATCATCTTTGCAGCTTCAGATGCTACCTGGTCATATTCTTTATTGGCAAAGATAAAGTTCAGGAACCTGGTCTTAGCGTCAGCATCATCCTTATTGAGCTCGATATATTTCCTGATCTCAGCCTTGGCGAGGTCATATTTATGTCCGAGGAAGTATGCCTCAAACAGGTCGTAGTGCGGTACCGGATAGTCTGGCTCCAGGGCGATCGCTTTCTTGAGAGCTATTACAGCATCATCATAGGTACGTGCACGCTCATTGAGACGGCCTATTTTGATGAAGGCCAGCGTCAGCTTTGGGTTCACTTCTGCGGCACTTTCATATTTGCTCATCGCCTTTCCGCCTTCATTATTCTCGAGGTAAGCATCGCCGAGTTCGAGCATATTAGTAGTGTTCTTGCTATCGAGTTTGTAGGCATCTTCGAAGTTTTTGATTGCTTCAGAGAGATCAGTTATCGTAGGCCTGAACCATGCATCACCTATCTGGTAGAGCACCTCGGAGTTCTTCATCTTAGATGTCACAGCCGCATTTTCAAACGCGGTCTTAGCTTTTGCCTTGTCGCCATTCAGCAACCACAGGCGGCCATTGGATAGCTGTCCGTACACGGTCTTATTCTCAAAACCCGGTATGCGGTAGCATATCTTGGCAGAGTCTGCGTCGTCCAGTTTCAGGTAGGCATTGCCCAGGTAGTATGCTGTCTGTATCCTGTCGGTACTTCCGTCGGCCAGCGTTTTCTTGAGCAGGTTCTTTGCCTTGGCGTAGTTCTCCTTGTCTATTTCTTTTTTGGCCTCGTCGAGCACGGACTGCCCCATGACCTGTGATGAGAGCAAAAGCAGCGCCGCAAAAATTTTGATACTTTTCATTTTTATGGTTGAATTTAAGATTTGCAATGATAGCATTTTTTCAGTTTTATTTGACCGCGTCAGTATTCACATGTATGACCCTCTGGGGCATGATAGCAGGTACCAAACCCGATTTCAATACGATCCTCCCTGACTGTTCTTTATACAGGAAGTTGACAAAGCCCGTGCCGACCTTATCCTCCAGGCTATGAGAGATAAAGGTGACCGGCCTGGCAAAAGGATATGAACCATCGGCTATCTCGCTCTGCGAGGCGGTCGACACCCGTATTGTACCCATAGAGTCCGGCCTGGACACAGCCAGCAGCTTAACTTTCTTTAAGAGATGGCTGGATACGGTATCCTCGTCATCGCTTATACGGGCAAAGGGGATGAATCCTATCGTCTTCTTATCTTTCTGCACATAGTCTATCAGTGCTTCCGTACTGCCGACCGCGAAGGCAGAAGGCTTCGCCCCTTTAGCAAACTGGGTGAACATATAGCTCAACACTCCCGATCCATTGCCCTCAAATACCAGCTTGTACTCACCCGTGGTATTGGAGATCAGGCTTGCTATCTGCGAGTAGGCCAGTGTATCCGGTGCGAAGTCCGGATGCACCACGATCGCGATGGCATCCTGGGCAAAGCTGCGCTCATCAGTTTGCAGGCCCGTCCTCTTTAGCAGGTCCGCTCTCTCCTTCTCTGTCAGCTTGCGTCCCAGTACTACGGTAGAGAAACTATCTGTCATCAATATTTTCAGTACCTCAGCCTCTGGTTTATAGATCATGTGTAAATGTTGCTCAGGCTGCTGCGACTCATAGATCGCCACCTCCTGATCCATCAGGTAGCGGAAAGCCTCATCACTATAGACCGTGATAGAGTCTATATGAGTGGGCTGGCCGGTTCCGGCGTCCATCTGCGGAGCAGGACGGCTGCAGGACAAAAGGACCGATCCGATAATACTGACGAGACACAACTTACAATACTGCACTGTCAAAGGGTGGTTTTATTTGGCGAATCTGTCAAAGCCCTCACTAACCTGAATGCACCGTACACGACAAAACCCCAGGCCAGCACTTTCCTGTACGTCATATCTATGAAGTACAACAGCTGCGTATTGACCAGCAGGTAGATACCGAGCCCCATGTAGCACAGGGCGATCGTTATTTTCAGGATAGCCATCGGGCTCGAAAGAATATTGCGGAAAGAAGCCATTCAGGAGATTTTGAGAACTAAGATGCCAAAATTAACCCTTTTACATAAAAATCAATGTACTCAATGTATAGCACGCAGATCAGACGGACAAAAGCGATTTTCCATAGGTAAACGCCGGCCGGTGAAAAACCTTTTATCTACCCGGTCATAATAGTGTCATATCTATACTGCGATCCATTCGCCTGCCTGCTCCCATCAGCAGTCTGCAACCCGCATTTTATATTCCCATGAATAGTCCTATGTTCGCGTCCCGATTTATTATTGATCACTATTTAAACGAATTTCCTTTGAAAACTGCCATCAGTGTTTTTGCACTACTTCTCCTTTGCCTTGTCTCATCGTCGACATCTGCTCAGAAATCCTCCAAGATCTACAGTAAGGTCCAAAAGGCCCTCGACAAAAAAGATTATTACGACATGATCGACCTGCTGGAGCGGCTACCAAAGGAGGAAAAGGCTACGGCACCATACAATAAAAACATGGCACTTGCGCTCGACTCGCTGAAGCGCTATGCCTCTGCGATCAAATACTATAATAGATACCTGGACCTGGTCAAAGACTCAGCCGCCACGCAGAGGCTGGCATTCATAGTAGATAAAGAGGAAAAGCGTATCCTGGCCTGGAAGGCCAAACTGATACGTATCAAAGACTGCCCCAAATGCAATGGTACAGATACAGTGTACACGGAGATGAGCTGCATGAGCTGCGGAGGTGCAGGCCAGATCAGAAAACCCTGTTCCCGGTGCCAGGGTAGGGCAATAGTAGCATGTAGCACATGTATGGGCAAGGGTTCCCTGCCCTCGCCAAACGGTCCTATCCCCTGCGGCTCTTGTCAGGGTGGTGGCACACAGCGGTGCAATAGCTGTGAGCGTGGATACAACGAGGAATCCTGCTCTGGCTGCAATGGTAGTCGCAGGACCATGACACATCTCAAGTGCGATCTGCACGACTGAGTTTTAGTCCCGGTACTCTTACTAGGCTAACGCTCCTAACACCTGAACAACACACCAACCATTTAGTTATATTACAGGAATATCAATGTATGTAGCCAAATGGCTTCGCATTATATTTCCACTATTCTCTCCCTCTCTGTTATCTATTCTCCGGCTTAGAATGGCCTCGTAAACCAGCCCTCTATACTTCTCGGTAGGGCATATAAACCGATCAGGAAACTGATATACACAAATAGCCAAAGCACATCGACAAAGTGCCAGTATATGCCCAGCATTTCTATTTTGAGCTTGGTCGTCGGGTCTGTTTCAAATATGAGCGCCTCGTATGCGTCGCGGTCCACGACGTAGGCCTTGTATAGATACCAGAGCAGGAAGGCCACACCGACCAACAGGTGCGCGAGGTGAAGGCCAGAGATCAAATAAAGATAGGTCCCTGAGATATTGTGCCGGAAGCTAATCCCATGAGACAGCAGTTCCCTCCAGCCGATGAACTGGAACACAGTAAACGCCATGCCCAGTGCAGCTGTCATGAGCAAGGCCTGTTTATAGGCTTTGTGGTCGTCGCGGAGATTGGCTTGTCGCATCTGCATGACGGTATAGCTGGACACGAGGATGATGACCGTATTAGCATGGAAGATCTGCGGGAGGAGGAATTGGTTCCAGACCGTGCCCGCCGTAGTGGCGAAATACCCAAATACAAGCGTAAGGAAAGCCGACGTGATCCCGACTATGATAAGGTAGGTGAACACACGGATCGGGTGGTATTTGAGCTTCTGCCGCATCTTATCCGCAGCTGTGGGTTCTTTTATACTTAACATTGTTTAGACGGAATCTAAATAAGCCTTATATTTGCATCGAAATTAGAACAAATCTAACATAAGACCAGTTCCAAAACCATTATTTGACTAGAATTTGTATTGCCCAGTGGGTGGTATGATATGTGCGGGATACAGTAAATGAGCGACCAGGATACCATATTGGGTGAACATATAGACAGTGAGTACAAGTATGGCTTTACCACTGATATAGAGACAGATACGGCGGCTATTGGCCTATCGGAGGACACCGTTCGCTTCATCTCGGCCAAGAAGAAAGAGCCTGAATGGATGCTCGAGTGGCGCCTCACGGCCTATCGCCAGTGGCTGAAGATGAAGCAGCCCAAATGGCAGAATGTCCACTTTCCGGAGATCAATTTCCAGGACATCATCTACTACGCTGCCGCTAAAAAGAAGCCGCAATACGAATCCCTCGACCAGGTAGACCCGGAGCTCCTTGCCGTTTATGACAAACTCGGCTTGCCCAAAGAAGAGCAAAAGCTCCTCGCTGGTGTCGCCGTAGACTTCGTCATGGACAGCGAGAGCGTCATCACTACCTACAAGGAAACCCTGAAAGAAAAGGGCATTATCTTCTGCGCCATATCAGAGGCTATCAGGGAGTATCCAGACCTCGTTAAGCAGTACCTCGGCAGTGTTGTGCCGCCAAGGGATAATTACTATTCAGCACTCAACTCGGCGGTATTTTCCGACGGGTCGTTTGTATATATTCCAAAGGGTGTCCGCTGCCCTATGGAGCTGTCGACCTACTTCCGCATCAATGCGCAGAATACGGGGCAGTTTGAGCGCACGCTGATCATCGCAGAGGAAGGCAGCTACGTAAGCTACCTCGAGGGCTGCACAGCCCCTATGCGCGACGAGAACCAGCTTCACGCCGCAGTCGTCGAGCTCATCACCATGGACAATGCCGAGATCAAATACTCAACGGTCCAAAACTGGTATCCCGGCGATAAAGAAGGCAAAGGCGGTATCTACAACTTCGTGACCAAGCGCGGCCTCTGCAAGGGCCACAACTCCAAGATCAGTTGGACGCAGGTCGAGACCGGCAGCGCCATTACCTGGAAATATCCAAGCTGCATCCTGAAGGGTGATAATTCTATCGGCGAGTTCTACTCCGTAGCCGTGACCAACAACTATCAGCAGGCCGACACCGGCACCAAGATGATACACATCGGCAAGAACACCCGCAGCCGCATCGTCTCCAAAGGCATCAGCGGCGGCAAGAGCCAGAACAGCTACCGTGGCCTCGTGCAGGTGCACAAGACGGCGCAGGATGCCTATAACTTCTCCCAGTGCGACTCTCTCCTGCTGGGTGACAAGTGCGGTGCACATACCTTCCCATATCTCGAGATCAAGAATAAATCAGCACAAGTAGAGCACGAAGCGACCACGTCAAAGATTGGTGAAGACCTTCTTTTCTACTGCAATCAGCGCGGACTCAGCAATGAAGAAGCCGTAGATATGATCGTCAATGGCTATTGCAAAGAAGTGTTCAAGCAACTGCCGATGGAGTTTGCCGTAGAGGCACAGAAGTTGTTGAGTATTAGTTTAGAGGGGAGTGTGGGCTGACGCCAGAGGAAATCCCCCTGGCCCCCTTTGTAAGGAGGTAAGGAGGATTGTCAACCATGAGTGCTTTGTGAGGGAATGCAGGAGTTTGATGTTTAAAGAGGACTTGGGTTTATAGGAAATAAGATAATTAAAGGCAGCGTAGCGCAGAGTTAATAATAAAAAGACCACTGGGGCAAATTCCCCCTTAAAAAGGGGGCCAGGGGGATTAAAAAAACAGGCATGAAAGGATCTTTTATACCTTACAACAAGGGACTAAAGCAATTTTCACGCGACTTGAGAAACGAGTCGACCCTCTCGGAAGTTTTGCTCTGGAAAGAGCTGAGAGCAGGTCAATATAGAGGTTATGATTTCAACAGGCAAAAGCCCCTGGACAATTACATAGCTGATTTTTACTGCAAGAAGCTTGATCTGGTGATAGAGATAGATGGTATCTCCCATAGCTCCGCAGAAGCGGTGGAGAAAGACAAGAAGCGGGATGAGGCGATGAAGAAATATGGCTTGACGGTGATGAGGATAAAAGATATACAGGTGAAGCGAAAGATGCACGCTGTATTGGATGAGATCAATAACTTCATCGATGACTGGGAGAAGGAGAATCTGCCTTAGCGCAGAGGAAATCCCCCTGGCCCCCTTTTCAAGGGGGAATGTCAGCCATGTGCGCTTGGGAGTTGAGATTGGAGTTTGATATATTAGCGAGGATAAAAGAATATTGATAAATTAAAACTGCGTAGAGCAATTTTAAAAGCAAAAGGACACTTGGGGCAGATTCCCCCTTGAAAAGGGGGTTAGGGGGATTTAAAATGACAGAGAAAGAAATAAAAGAACTCGAATCAGAATTAGGCAAACCCTTCCCGAAGGGATACAAGGCGGTCCTACTCAACTATCCTCAGGAACTGATAGACCTGAAACTGGACGAGAAAATACTGATCAACGACAAGAAGCAACTGATAGCGCTCAATGAGAAATGGGAGAAATGGATCGGTGACCTGGCCATCATCGCCATAGGAGAAGACGGAGACGGAGGCTACTATTTCATCAATATGAGTGATGAAGCAATCTATGAACTGGACTATGAAAATGCGCACTACCTGGACGAGGCGGAGACGAAGTTCGACTTCACCGGATCGCTGGAGTTGGTGCATGACACCTTAGATGAATACATACAATTTAACCAATAAAGCTGGAAAGCAATAACAGAAGGATATCAGCAATGCTACAGATAAAGAATTTACACGCGAGAGTAGGTGACAAAGAGATACTCAAGGGACTCACACTCACAGTCAACGCAGGCGAAGTACACGCTATCATGGGGCCAAACGGCACCGGCAAAAGTACGCTCGCATCTATCATCGCCGGCAAGGAAGAATACGAGGTCACAGCCGGGGAGGTCACATTCAATGGCAAGAACATCCTCGAGATGTCTGCAGATGAGAGGGCTCGTGAGGGGGTCTTTCTTGCATTCCAGTATCCGGTAGAGATACCGGGCGTCAGCACGACCAACTTCATGAAGGCCGCCGTCAATGCTAAGCGCAAGCATCAGGGACTGGAGCCTATAGTGGCAAAGGACTTCCTCAAGATGATGAATGAGAAGCGCCAACTGGTGGAGCTGGACAAATCATATCTGTCGCGTTCTATCAATGAGGGTTTCTCCGGAGGAGAGAAAAAGAGGAATGAGATATTCCAGATGGCTATGCTCGATCCGATGCTGTCTATCATGGATGAGACGGACTCAGGCTTGGACATCGACGCACTCCGCATCGTCGCAGATGGTGTCAATAAGCTCAAGACAAAAGATAATGCCTTCCTCATCATCACCCACTACCAGCGCCTGCTGAACTACATCGTGCCGGACTTCGTCCACGTGATGTATGACGGGCGCATTGTCAAGACCGGCGATAAGAACCTCGCGCTGAAGATGGAAGAAAGAGGATACGATTGGATCAAAGAAGAAGTGGGCGCATAATGGCATTTACAGATAATATAGAATCGGCTTTTGAAACTATCGGCAAGGACAACCTGTCGGAGGTAAGGAAGACTGCGCTGGAGAACTTCAAGACGCTCGGCATCCCCTCTGCCCGTCACGAAGAGTGGAAGTATACCAATATCAAGACGAAGCTGAAAGAGAACCTGAAGTTAGTCGCAAGTGCTGAGTCGCAAGTCGCAGGCAAGGCGAAGATCAATGTCTTCAAAGCTATCGAAGGAACGAAGCTTGTTTTCATCAATGGCTACTTCTCCCCAGCTCAGTCTACTATCACACCTCAGTCCGGCGTTGTATCAGGCAGCCTGAAAGAATTGAGAAGTCAGTACACTGAGGTTTTCGCCAAGTACTTTAATAAAGCCACTGATAGCACTACCGAGAACTTCGCTGCACTCAATACCGCCTTTGCACAGGACGGAGCTTTCATCTACATCCAGAAAAACATTAAGGCCACACAGCCCATATTCATCATTAATGTCTATGACGCAGCTTCTTCCGATGTTTTCACACAGACAAGGAACCTCATCGTAGCTGAGGATGGAGCGGAAGTAAATATTGTAGAGGACTTCCAGAATACTGGTGGAGAAAAGACTTACAACCATGTCGCGGAGATCTTCATCGGCAAAAATGCCGAGGTCAACTATACCTACCTCCAGATAGAGAACAAACAGACAACCTCTATCAACTCTATCGAAGCCAAACTGGAGAAGGATGCACGCTATCATATCTCCACATTGACCTTTGAAGGACAAACAGTCCGCAATAATGTAAACGCCTACATGGAGGGAGAGAATGCAATTGCAACGCTCAATGGCCTCTACCTTGGCAAAGAAACCGCTCATATCGACAGCCACATTCTCGTAGATCACAGAGTACCGCACTGCGACAGCCATCAGGTGTACAAAGGTGTACTGGATGATGAATCTACCGGGGTGTTTAACGGAAAGATCTTTGTCCGCAAGGATGCACAGAAGACTAATGCCTTTCAAAGCAGCAAAGCCATTCTCCTGTCAGAAGATGCCAGCGTAAACTCCAAGCCACAGCTCGAGATATTTGCCGATGATGTCAAGTGCAGCCACGGTGCAGCGATAGGCCAGATCAATAAGAACGAGCTTTTCTACCTCCGTGCCAGGGGTATAGATGAGGCGACTGCAAGGGGTATTCTTACGTACGCATACGGAAGCAGTATCATTGATGCGATCACGTTACCGGAGCTGAAAGACTATCTGTACACTAAGCTGAAAGAACGATTGAATATTGCCTTTTAAAAAGCATCTCATGAAAAAAAGTGTGCTAATAAAAATTCTATCCTCCGACAATGCGGTAGCTGTAACCGTTCAAAAATCTTTAGACCCAAGCAGCTACAATCATGACACTCGATTTGTTGTATTAAAAGCTTACAGTGATATCACAATTTCTCATTTGATTCAACAGGATTTACTGGACAATAATCCGATTTCAGAAACAAGAAATTATGGATTAGAAACACCTGGTTCCATTTTGAAAATTGCAAAGGAAGCTATACCTGCCTTTACAGATAATATTGATGTAGATTTGAGATCTAGCTTTTTTACGTCATCCACAGTATGCTTTGAAACCGGTTTGAGAAGCATCGGAAGCAGCATTGGCCTTACTGACGAGCAAATCTTGAGGCTAACGAGCAATATCTTGAGTAAAACAAAGCTGCACCCGGATTATTTAAATCTATTTAAGATAATTTCCTATAGTAGAAATGCTATGCACAACGGGGGAATTATTACAGATATCACTACTCCTATTACTTATAAAGGAAAGACTTACGATTTACAGCCTGGAGCTCTTAAGCTATTTGATGAGGACTTTGAATTCCTTTTCACAGAATTTATTTCTTTTTGGGAAGATCTATGTAGGTGCCCGCTAATATCTGTTATCCCATTTATTGAACATCCATATATTACTGAAAAAAGTAAGGGTAATATTTAAGAAACTATACATGAGCTTCCCTGTCACAGAAATAAGAAAGAACTTCCCCATACTCGACCTCAAAGTCAAAGGTAAACCGTTGATCTACCTTGATAATGCAGCAACCTCTCAGAAGCCACTGCGAGTCATAAACGCGATCAAAGAATACTACGAGCAGACCAACTCCAATATACACCGTGGAGCTCACTACCTGGCCAATAAGGCTACAGAAGCCTATGAGAACTCACGCAAGACCATAGCGGTACACATCAATGCCAACTCTGAGCGCGAGATCAACTTCGTTCGCGGTACCACAGAGGCCATCAACCTCGTAGCCAAAACCTACGGGCGCAAGTATATCAAAGCCGGCGATGAGATCATCGTATCAGAGCTGGAGCACCACTCCAATATAGTCCCATGGCAGATGCTCTGCGAAGAAGTCGGTGCAACACTGAAGGTCATTCCCATCAATGACAAAGGTGAGATCATCATGCTGGAATACCTCAAACTGCTCACAAAGAAAACAAAGCTGGTTTCTACTTCATACGTTTCTAATTCGCTTGGCACGATCAATCCCGTCAAGGAGATCATAGCCCGTGCACATGAGGTCGGAGCCAAAGTTTTCATAGATGCAGCACAGGCCCTGCCACACAAAAAAGTCGACGTACAGGATATTGACTGCGACTTCTTAGGCTTTTCTGGGCATAAGGTTTTCGGACCTACAGGTATTGGCGTCCTTTATGGCAAAGAAGAGATACTCGCCGACATGCCCCCATTCATGGGTGGAGGTGAGATGATCAAAACTGTATCTTTCAAAGGCACTGTATACAATGACCTGCCATACAAGTTTGAAGCAGGAACGCCACATATAGAGGGCGGCATCGTACTTGGCGAGGCTATCAACTACATAAACGATATCGGTCTGGACAAGATCAGTGCCTACGAGGACGAACTGCTCAGGTACGGTACCATAAGGCTCTCAGAGATCGATGGCCTGAGGATCATCGGTACAGCTGAACATAAATCTTCCGTTATTTCATTTCTCGTAGGAGATATACATCCATATGATCTCGGCGTACTGCTCAATGAGCAGGGAATAGCCATACGCACCGGCCATCATTGCTGCCAGCCGCTGATGGATAGGTTTGGGATAGAGGGCACCTGTCGTGCTTCTTTTGCTTTCTACAATACGGAAGAAGAGATCGATGCGCTCATAGCAGGTATAGAAAAAGCTGTCACCATATTGGGCTAACTATATCAGTTCATATGCGCTAAGGAAATCATCCTTCTTTCGCGCCGAAACATCTATCATTTTTCCATCACTCATCACTACATGTCCTCCCCTGCCTTTGACATATCTGGTTACCTTATTCACATTGATGATATACTGCCTGTGTATCCGGCAGAATAGCGGCTCCGGTAGCAGTTCCTCATATACACCTATTTGCCTCGTGATCAGTGGAGACTGGCCATTCTCCAGATAGAAGGTAGTATAGTTGCCATCACTCCTGCAGTAGAGGATGTCATTGATATTGATAAAGATCATTCCGTCAATGGTGGGCAGTGACAGCTTTTGTAGCTTGGTGGCAGGTTGCGCCATATTGTGCAACAGGATATTCAGGCTCTGATTTATGCTTTTACTTTTCAGCTGCATTTCAGCCTTATTTACAGCGCTGACCAGTTCATCGATATCAATCGGTTTCAATAAGTAATCTATGGCAGAATACTTGATAGCCCTCACAGCATAGTGGTCAAAGGCAGTGACAAAGATCAATCCAAACCTGATCTGGTTAAATTTTTTCAACAGGTCAAAGCCATTGCCATGAGGCATCTCCACATCCAGGAATACCAGATCAGGGTCGATATCCTTGATCACTTTCTCCGCGTCATCTGCGGAGTGTACTATCGCAGCTACTTCTACCTCGGGGCAATAGCGGTTCAATAGCATTTGCAAATTTTGCGCTACTAAAAGTTCATCGTCGACTATAACTGACTTCATATTTTATTATTTATTGCTCAAAACTCAAAGTAAATAACGTTCCTGACGCTTCATTATTATTATCATACTTATCTTTGATCTCTAATGTGATCTTCTTATCGCTTATCATGTTGATGGCCTGTATCCGCGACATGGTCAGTGACATCCCTTTGGATTGATATTCCACATGCATAGTAGTCTTTAGCTCTTTTGCTCTTTTCATGCCTACGCCATTGTCATCTACATTGCATATGATCTTATTGCCGGTTTGAGAGAAATCTATTATCAGCATGCCTGTATTCGTATGCATATTCCTCAATCCATGGCGGATAGCATTCTCTATGATCGGCTGCAGCAGCATAGGCGGTATCTCCACAGCATACTGATCGATATCAGGATCCACGCTTATGACATATTGAAACTTCTCCTGAAACCTCATTTTCTCCAGCTGGACATAGTTCTGGAGATAAGATACCTCTTTGTCCAATGAGATATACTGCTCTCCCGAAAGGTCCAGGGTTTTACGGATCAGCTTTGCGAAATTGGAGAGATACATATTGGCCGAATAAAGATCCTCCTTATTGACAAAATGCTGAACAGCAGTGAGGCAATTGAATATAAAATGGGGATTCATTTGTGCTTTGAGCGCCTGCTGCTCCAACTCTATGATCTTATTATTAAGGTTTTGCTCCTTTTCAAATTGCCTTTGTTGCCTTCTGAAGCGGGCCCTGATAATGTAAAATCCAATTGTCAGTATAATTATCACCATAAGCGCCCAAAACCATATTGTCATGTAAAAGGCGGGGGTGATCCGGAATTTCACACTAGCCAGGCTCTTCGACTGATTCCCAAATTTATCAAGAACGGCTGCCTCAAAGGTATAACTACCCGGGGATAGCGAGCGAAACTCGATAGAAGTATTGGTAGTAGTGGTCCATTTGTCATTACCCGATCCAAGGAGCCGGTACTGGTATCTGAGATATCCTGCAGAGGGCAGAGAAATACCTATATATTCTATCCTCAGATTGTTTTGCTGATAGGTCAGGTTATATTCTCCCTCCCGTATCATACTATCTTTATCATTGATGCGGATAGCCGATATATATATGGGTACCGCTGCAGCGGCGATCATTTGATTCTCATTGAATATCGTTAGGCCCTGAGAGGTAGCTACATATATCAAACTATCAGCTATCAAAATATCATTCACGTCATCACTGCAGAGGCCATCAGCCATATTGAGGGGCGTGATATTATCTATGACCAGGCTATCACCGAGATGGTATTTTATTTTATCTATGCCATAGTTGGTTGCTACCCATATTTCGTTGGGTTTCCCCCGTACTACTTTGCGGCATATAGCTCCTCTGTATCCGAGGTATTTAGCTTGACTGATATTGGTCACCACCCTGGTACCGTCATATACCAGAACCCCATTGGCCGGGTGCCGATCCATAGTAAACTGTCTTTTGTAAAACACAAAGAAGTGATACGGCCGTTTAGCCGGGCATCCGGGTTATCTATATGCTGCAATGTATCACTCTTAAAGAAATATAGTCCATCCAATGAGGCACAGACTATCCTTCCATCGGGATGCTGCACTATATCGATTATCCTCTTGTGAAAAGCCAGCTCCTTGAAATCATCTGTTTTTGTATCGATCTTCAGGATCGTAGCCAAAAGGCCGACAAGGATCGTGTTGCCACTATCAGTTACCAAAAGCGATTTAGGTCCTCCGGATATATGCGGGAATAATTTCACCAATCCGCTATGCAGGTCAAAGTAAGAAATAACATAGTTAGATATAACATAAAGCTTGTTTCCTTTTCTGGTGATGGCTCTGATCTTTTCCATATTACCATGATAGGTCGTTTTGACATGTGCCAAAGCCCCCCTGTTGATCTCGAATAATTCACCGTGAGTATTACCGAGATAAATACTACCTGCTTTATCGGGATATAGGCACGTGAGATTATCGTAAAAAAGGCCATTTTGGGAATTGTAGTTTACAAATCCGTTGTTGCTTATGACATAAAGGCCGGCATCACTGGTCATTATCCAAATATTACCATGATGGTCAGCATTGATATTATTTAAACTTCCGTTCCAAATGGTCCTGACAGTATCATTCAAAGAAGTATCTATCATATATGCCCTTGTGCCGGGCATCCCTATGACGTATTTATTGCCGGCCAGAACAATGTTTGTAGGCTCTTTCTCCACTTTCAGGTCGATCTCACCAAGCGGAATATAATTTCCATTATGAAGGTGGTTATAAACACTGATCTTCCCGATTCTGTATAAGAAAAGTTTATTTCCTATCCATTTACCTTTTGCATTGAAGGAGTCAAGACCAAACCCTTTGTAAAATTTTTTGGATGATGGAGTATACCTCAGGACACCGCGTACAAATATAATATCGGTAACAGAGTCACTCCATTGTTTCACGCATAGTATTCCTTCCCCAGCCATAACACTTTTAGTAATCGTATCTGTACATTTATACAAGGTAAATGCATTGTATAAGAACATACCTACGCCCGGCTGAATATTACCGTTTACAAATTCACCGTACTCACATTTGATGGCTGTCAGTGATGGGTCTTCATGGCTGGTATAAAACTTCCCGTTTCTATAATAACACGCAGATTTGCTATAGGATATTATCCAAAGGCGGTCGGTCAGTGAATCGTAAGCAACAGCCAAAATTTCATTGTCCGGCAGGCCATCCTGTGTAGTATACGTCTTGAAATTTACCCCATCAAATCTTACTAATCCAGCCTCTGTACCTATCCACATAAATCCCCTTTTGTCTTGCGTGGCGGCATAAACAGTAGATGAAGGCAGCCCATCTTTTACTGTATAGTGCAGGGTATTGACCATTTGCCCCATCGCAATAAATGAGAAGAATACAAAAGCAATAGATATGAGGTATTGGGGGTTCATCTATTGCTCGAAGGTTAATGTTACAAGAGTACCTGTAGCTTCTTCCTGGCTATTATACTTATCTCGGACCTGTATCGATATTTTATTGGGGCTGATCATATT
Organism: Bacteroidota bacterium; assembly: GCA_025963485.1. Lineage (GTDB taxonomy): Bacteria > Bacteroidota > Bacteroidia > Chitinophagales > LD1 > UBA1941. Next base: position 16,346 of record JAOQAO010000253.1, read on the forward strand.
GATAGCATTTATCCGTGACAATGTCAGCGACAAGCCCTTGGATTGATATTCCATATGCATGGCCGTTTTTATCTCACCAGCCTTTTTTCGTCCGATGCCATTGTCCTCGATGTTGCAGACCAGCCTGGTATTGTCCATGGTGAAACTAATTGCCAGCATTCCTGTATCAGTTTCCAAATTTCTCAGTCCATGCCTGATCGCATTTTCTATGATAGGCTGCATCAGCATAGGCGGAACCTCTACAGCGTATTGATCCACATCTTCAGCCACCTTTATAGTATACTGAAATTTCTCCTGAAACCTCATTTTCTCCATCTGGATATAGTTATCCAGGTAGGACACCTCCTTGTCCAATGAGATATACTGCTCCCCCGAAAGGTCCAGAGTTTTCCGGATCAGCTTTGCGAAATTAGAGAGATACATATTGGCCGAATAAAGATCCTCTTTATTGACAAAATGCTGAACGGCAGTGAGGCAATTGAATATAAAATGGGGGTTCATTTGGGCCTTGAGCGCCTGCTGCTCCAGCTCTATAATCTTATTATTAAGGTTTTGCTCTTTTTCAAATTGCCTTTGCTGCCTTCTGAAGCGCGCTCTGATGATATAGAAGCCCACTGTCAAGACTATCACGACCATTAGTGCCCAGAACCAAACAGTCATATAATATGCAGGTGTGATCCGGAACTGGACCCTTGCGATACTCTGAGAATGCTTTCCAAATTTATCAAGTACAACGGCTTCAAAAATGTAGCTACCCGGAGACAATGAACGAAACTCAATAGAGGTATTGGCAGTGGTCACCCATTTATCATTGCCAGCCCCTAAAAGCCGGTACTCATACCTGAGATACCCAGCAGCTGGAAGTAAGACCCCTACGTATTCTATTTTTACATTGTTCTGAGTATAGTTGAGTTCATAGACATAGTCGTGTATCAGACTGTCCTTGTCATTGATCCGGATGGAAGATATATATATAGGTACCCGTGCAGTTGCCATCATGTGATTTTCATTCATGACTGTCAACCCGCGGGATGTGGCTACAAAAACGAGGCTGTCATTGACAGCGATGTCATTAACGTCATCGCTGAGCAGGCCATCAGTCACATTGAGTGGAGTGATATTATCTATATATAAACTATCCGCCAGATGATATCTTATCTTATTGACCCCAGAGTTCGTAGCAACCCATATCTCATTTTTGCGACCAGTGACCACACGCCTGCACATCGCACCATGATAGCCCAGATCGGAAGTCGTAGTAATATGGCCTAAAACTTTTTTGCCATCATATATAAGGATACCGCTGGATGGCGTGCCTATCCACAATAAGCCTTCATCCGTAAAGCACATCGAGGTGATCCTGCCCATGAGGCGGGGATCGCTTATCTCCTGGTGAATCAAGCGGCCGCCATTCGTGTATAAATATATGCCATCGATTGATGCGCAGAAAACCCTGCCATCGGGATGCTGAGCAATAGCGATCAACCGCTTGCCGGTAGGCGCCTCATTATATTTTTCTGATTGCACTTTATACTCCACGATAGAAGACAAAAGGCCGACAATGATCGTTTTCCCATCCTTTACCTTAAGCAGTGATTTGGGACCGCCTGATTTATGGGGAATAATTTTGATGTTTTTACTCCCCGGTTTGAAATATACTATCATATTATTCACCAATAAAAAGAGCTCATCATCATATGAGGTTATTGCCCTGATCATTTCACTTACTTGCGAATGATCTGCAAGAAGAGTTTTGATACTGTCATTTCTAAGGGTAAATACTTCACCATAACTATTACCCAGATAGACGGCACCATTTTTCTCCGCATAGACGGCAGTAATATTATCATGAAGCAAACCATTTCCCGACGAGAAACTACGCACTTCTTTATATTTTATCACATATATACCATCATCGTTTGTCCCAATCCATACATTCCCCTCTTTATCTGCAGATATACCATTTACTCTGCCTGACCATACCTTCCTGACAGAAGTGCCGAATGCTGTATCGATTGTATACACACCCATTCCTTCTACAGAAAAAAAATATTTATCCCCCAATGAAAGAACATTTGTAAAATTCCTGTTGACATTAAGAATGATGCTATTAAAGGCCTTGTATCGTCCATTAGTACCTCTTTTGTATACATCGATCTTGCCGATTCGATAGATAAAAAGAGAGTTTCCTATCCATTTCCCTCCATAGGTCATGGAATCTAGGCTTAGTACTTCATTTTTTATAGCCTTCCCATTTACAAATGTCACGAAAGTTGAGTTTAATGCTACGTCCACACATGAATCGGACCACTGCATGACCTGATTGATATCCCTAAGGCCAATGGACATCTTCTCGATTGTACCTTGTGCGCACTTAAAAATATTCGCACCATTATATAAAAAAACACCATTATCCGACTGCTTGTTTCCTCGTATAAACTCACCCTGCACACAAGATATAGCTAGCAATGATGAATCGTTTTTGACATTGTATATTCTGTCATCCAGATAATAGCATGGCGCCTTGCTATAGGTAAGTACCCACAATCTATGAGTACGCCCATCAAACATCAAACCCAGCACTTCATTATCCGGCAGGCCATCCTGTGTATTATACGTCTTGAAATTTGCCCCATCAAACCTCACTAATCCGGCCTCCGTACCTATCCACATAAATCCCCTGGAATCCTGCTCGATGGCGTAAACAGTAGATGACGGCAATCCGTCCTTGACTGTATAATGTATGGCATTAGAAAACTGGCCGTTCAGGATGAACGGCGCAAATAGAAACAAACTAATAACGAGCCATATACTTTTCAAAAGAGCACAATTGAAGTGCCATCTAAAATAAAATATTGTAACACAAATCGCTTAAAAAAGACAATAGAAAGGATGCTCATACAGCAAAATACACGCTCATACAAAAAACGACACGCTTATACATTTTTCAAACCCATTAAAGTGGATTACCATACATTAGCATCATGAAGAAGAAACGAAATGACTTCTTTGAACAAATTCCAATCAATGAAAAACGTAAGGCGCCTTAACCGGGCGCTTTTTTTATGTCCGGAGGTGAGAGTATTATTTCGGGACATTAGCACCCATCGACACCAGCATCATCTGGTAATCCATTATTTGCTTGTTGGCTTTCTCCAGGTCCTTTGCACACTCAGTACCTGCCTCTGAGTCCTTGCGCATGTCACGGATCATATGTTTGTCCTGCATAGCGCGCTGATAGTTTGATGCGATCTTTTTATATATCAGGTTGATCCCTGATGTGTCTGCGATGTTGCTTTTCATTTGCACGAGCAGGTTGCTTACTTCTGTTTCACCATATGACGCATCTGCACCGGCTTTATCCAATACGGCCAGATTGGCCTCGATGGAGTCCATCAGGGAGAGCATTTTAGCTTGCTTATCTATAGCACTCTTGTACTCGGCATTCTGGGTACGGAGTACATCCAGCTCTTTCTGCGGCAGCCGGCTACCGGTGAAAAACAAAGCACCAAAAAGCAGCATAGAGACAATCAGCGCCAATATATACCTGATGAATGTGTTATTTCTTTCTTGTTGATTTAAGGGTTTCATGCTCATACGACGATACGGATTTAAGTCTTATACAGATGGTTCTGATGGTTTGATATCAGTTAGTTTTTGCGGATCATTTTTGAGGTCATTTGAGGCCGGGTCCGGTCCCTTCTGGCCCAGGCCACCGGGGCTGTCCATACCGGGCACGCTATTCATCAGGCTACCCAGCTGCTCCTGGGCCATGCCCATGGCTGCAGCGATCGCCATTTGCTTTGCTATATCGGCGTTCTTCATGGCCATGGCTATAGCTGCCTGTTTTGCCTCTTCCTTTCTTTGTTCCGCCTTAGCTTTTGCCTGCTCCAGTTCCTTTGCAGCCAGGTCTTTGGCAGCATCCTTCACATTACCACCCTTGGCCACATTATTGGCACTATCGGCAGCATCACTCTCAGCTTTGTCTTTGGTATCACCCGCATCTTTCTCCGCACCAGCCTTCTGGCTGTCAGCTGTATTGGAGGCATCTGTCTTTGCGTTATCGGTTGCGTCACCAGGGGTTTGAGGATTAGCCATTTTTACTTTTTTACAGATGAATGAATATTGCTAAGGACATAAAGCTATAAAAGATTTGAGATTTATCATCCTATCAGGACAGTAGCTACTCCGAGAATTATCGAGCCTCCGTGAGCCGTGGTGTCTCCCATGCGGGCAGCAGGCTTGCCGCCTATAAGTACAGTAGCAGAACCCATCATGATAGAATCAGGAGGGCCTGTGCAGGTACACATAGTACCTACTGTCGCAGCCGGCATGCCTCCGATGAGGACTGTGACCACCGCTCCGGCCGGTAGCACAGGGCCACCCACATGAGGCACTATTCCTGTGACCATCGGGCAGACGTGCATACTGCCAACTGTTGCTGCGGGTTGTCCCATATATTAAAGTTAATTCTTTTAAATCAATCAGCCAAAAAACTCCAGCCTCCGGGCTTCTTCTCCTGCTTCTTGGGTTCTATCGTTTCGCCCAGGACGATACCCGTATCATGTTGCTCTCCGATGAATTTAAGTTTGCTCAACTTGCCAAACAACAGGACCATCACATCCATAAACCTCCTGACACCTGTCAGCGATGCGCTCGTATCATTGTGATCGTATGCTATAGAGAGTATATCCTGGATCAGCATTTCAAATTCTACAGGTTTGAGCAGTGACCACTGCTCAAAGTAGGTGAACATCTCCTCCCTGTCACGCTCTGTGAGGCAATCAAAGCCCGTCTTGAGGCAATAGGTCAGGCTCACAAAAACCTCTACTGTATGCACTGGTGATTCCTGTGAATATAACCACCTATAGCGCATGACCTTGTCCACCATAAATGACATAAGCTGCTCAGCGACATATTGTATATTCAGTGAGAGATTGGTCTTTTGCTTCTCTCCTTTTACTTTCTGGATGATCTGCGTGCATGATGACACCAACTCTTCAAACTGTCCTCCCAGGGCGGCATATGCCTCATGAAGTTTCCTGTAGTTCTGCACTGCCACACAGGCCGGAATAAACTGATCGTCTTTCATCCACTCTCCCTTGTCATTGGTCAGTTTGGCCAGGATGAGGTAGTTGCCTTCTGTAGGCTGGAGCTGCTCTACCGGCAGTATCGAGACAGACACCTCGGGCACAGAGAACGGATGACGTGCAGGCTGCTCGCTGGCATCTGGCTCACCCGATGGGACACGCTGATATGGATTGACCTGGGCTATGATCGCATAGGTCTGAGTTGCTTTGCCGCCATCGTGCTTGTGCTCTGCTGAGAGCCGCTTTCCTGAATAGTTATACACTTTGCTGCCTTTGAGTATCTCTATACGCGCGCCATTGGGTGCTATAGCCCGGCATGTTTTGAGCGATACGTGGATGATATTTTGCGGATCTATCTGTATGTCTACCTCGAGGCTACTCGCCATATCAGGGGCCGGAGATAGCAATCCGTAATTATGATTATTGACCGTGATAGCCACGGAATCACGAAAATGGTCCTGCAGCGCATATTCCGTCTGAATGAAATGCTGTTTGGATATTTTCATGCCGTCTATCCAGTTGACCGGATAGTGGCTGATGGGTTTCAGTTCGTATTTTTTCATTCCTTGGTTTCTGGGTTAGATTGAGGTACTCTGACTGTCTGGATGATCTGGTTCACGAGTATCTTGTTTTCGCGGATAGTGATATCCGGATCCAGAAAGCGTTTAGGCTGGTACCATTTATCTTTTACATAAAATAACCAGCCAAATGTATTTTTAGTCGCATCGGCATACTCGATATTTGCCTGAGGATATTTGTAGTTCCACTCCTGTATGAAGAAGTAAAACAGGTCCCCAAGCTTCAGGTCATAAGGAGCTTTGGATTGAAAGTTTGACATCTCTTTATCACCATGCTTTTTTGAAAAAACATAAGTGATAATAGCAAAATTGCTGAGGTCGATCCGGTCCATATCGGCTACGATAGGTTTAGTAGGATAGTACCATTCCTTATACGCCTTGGGAGGAATGGCCAGCGCCAGATCAAAACACCGCACTGCAGCGATAGGCACCAGCAGGTACCACAGGGACAGCATAAAGTACATCGTAAATCCACTCTTATGGCTCAGGAAATAAAACACGAGGAAATAGCCTATCATCGAAAGCAATACGATGATGATACTGAAGAGTATCTTGGGTGCAAAGGCTTTATTCGTGCCAAAAAGTTTAAGCCACCGGATCAGGAAAAGGTGTAAAACTCCCAACGCCAAAAATAAAAGGCTGAAGCCCCAATAAAATACAGGAGCTGCCTGATCGACCCAGCGACCCACGGCTCCGCAGAGGGAAAGTATAAGAAAGGCAAAGACCGTATAAAATATCTTACGCTTGGTTTCAGCAGACATCTTGGAGTCATTCACCGCTCCTGCGCCCTGCGCTGCAAATCCCTGCACCTGTCCCGCCTGTGGCATGGGTGTTTCCATAATATATACTCCGCTGGTTTTTGGTTTACTTCTTCAAAACTATAATTATAATACTTAAAAACGCCAATTTGATTAGGAAAAAAATATGGAAGCTGCCTTAAGGTACTATGCGACTCCGCATATTTCAGAAAATACTTTTTGGTTTCACTTTGTTTTTAATACTTTTAGCCCTGTGCCAAAAAAGCTGAACAGTATTAACTAATTGTGAAGCGCCATATCCATCGTAGAAAATATGCAAAGACTCGCGTACATCCCCTTATTGATCATTGCACTTATTTCCTCTGTTGTATTTATTGTCATCAAGGTTCGTACGCCGAAGTGTGCCGGGCTAAATTTTGCAGTGCCGCTATCGGGCCGCGTAGATGAGCTTTTGTCTTTTGTAGATAGTACACCTGTGAGAAGCGTATCAAGATTGTGGGATTTCGGTGATAGCAGTACAGCCACAGAGGGCACTACTACCCACAGATACAAACGCCCCGGTAAATATATAGTATCCCTCACGATCAACGGTACATGCAAGGACCTGCAGCAGATAGAGATCGTCCCCAAACCCGCACTCCAGATACAGCTCGCACAGATACAGGGCCCAGCAGGAGATGTTTATGCCGGTGACAGGATCTCGCTTACTGAACTCACGCCTGATGGCACTGAGTGGGAATGGGCTTTCGGTGAAAGCGGCAAGGTCGATGCCAAGACTAAAGATGTCTCTCATATATATACTACTACAGGATATAAAAAGATAAGCGTTTTTGTGACCACTCCTTCGGGCAAATTGAGCGGTACATATACGGTCAATATCAAAAACCGGGATGTCGGCACGAAGGCGCAAATGCTCACGCCAAAAGATATCGCAGGAGCGATGAAACCTACCGGTGCCGCCAAGAAAAAGTTGTTTGAAACCAAATTGACTGCATTTCTCACTGCCAATGACATCGGCGCACGCCAAAAACTCCACAACGAAATGCGTGAACTGGTGTGCAGCCCCCAGATACATGTACTATGGATCACTCCGTGGCTCAAGAAGAATAAGAATATGACCTTTGATGACTTTTGTGTAGAGGTCATGCACAATAAAGATGCATACAATATCACCGAGCAGACAGTGACTTTTGATGATGCAAAAGACTGTGTGAATGATGTGCGACTAAAGATGAAAGCTAAGTAACCTTTGTATTAAGCCCCCTTAGGGGGTTTGGGGGCCTTTTCCTAACATAAACCAACCCGACCCATGTCAGCTGATACCGCCTACTCCGACACGCTCAAAAGATCAATACAAATAGCACAGGCCCTCGCCAAAGAGAATATGCATCCTAAATTCTCAGGAGCGCATTTGCTTCGCGCACTTTTGCACAAGGATATAGAACTCATCCCTTTGCTGGAAGGCATGGGTAAGGATTTCTTTTACATGCAGGATTGGGCGGATGTGCGTATAGAAGAAACGCCCAAAGCAGCAAAACCTGTCGATAATCCGCTGGGCGATGAGAAGGTAGGTGCAGTGATGCTCGAAGCGGACAATATCCGTATCAAACTCAATAAGGATGCAATAGATCCGATCTGCGTCCTGGCATCTCTGGTCACTCCGGGTGTTGCTTTCACTTATGAGCAATTGAAATCTTTCCCAGTCACGCAAGCTGAACTGGTGAGCGCACAGGCAGAAAATGCGTCAATTCAAAATGCTGTCTTCGCACCTAAAGCAGGTAGTCCTGATAAAGCCACCACACAAAACGCGCTACTCAAATATTGCCGTGATAAATCTGCCTTGGCCAAAGAAGGCAAACTCGATCCGATCATAGGCCGGGACAAAGAAACACGCATGGTAGCCGAGGTACTCTGCCGCCGTACCAAGCCTAACGTGATGATCATCGGCGAGCCGGGAGTAGGTAAGACGGCATTGGTAGATGGTTTCGTGCTAAGTATCCAGGCAGGCAAAGTACCTGATGTGCTCAAAAATGCAAGGGTATTTGAACTGGACTTCGGCTCGCTCGTGGCCGGAGCAGCGTATAAAGGTGAAGTAGAAGAAAGGCTCAAAGGCATTATCACCGAGATCAAGCAATTTGAGAAAGCGATCCTTTTTATAGATGAGATACATGCCCTCGTAGATAGCAAAGGCGCCAATCCCGGCATAGCCAATATACTCAAACCGGAGCTGGCCCGTGGCGACCTCACACTCATCGGGGCTACGACGCTGGATGAATACAGAAAGAATATAGAGAAAGATGAGGCCTTCAGCCGCAGGTTTGAAGTAGTGGTGGTCAATGAACCCGACGAGCAGATCACAGTGAAGATGCTCCAGCACATCATGCCGCTCTATGAGAAGCACCACAACCTAGCGCTCTCAGCAGATGCACCACAGGAAGCTGTACGATTAGCTAAAAGATACCTTAAAGAAAGAAGGCTGCCGGATTCCGCTATAGACCTTATAGACCGCACCATGTCGGTAGTGCGCCTCATGAGCGAAACATCCCAGTCTGAAATCGTAGAACTGCAGGAAAGCCTGAAAACAATCCTGGCGGAAGATGGCATAGATGATGCCGTTTTGCTCAAAAACCTCAGGTGGCTCCATGCACAGGTGAGTAATAAGCTCAGCCATGTCCTCATCGGGCAGCTCGATGACAATACCAAAATAGAAACGCTGGAGAGCCATGAAGAGCTGACCGCGCATCTGACGTCTATACTTGATCGCCTCGCTGTCCTCGCTGACAATAAGAAAGCAGAAGTAGATAAGCAAGACCTCGCCACTGTCGTAGCCCACAAGACCGGCATCCCTATCGGCAAAGTACAGACAGGTGAAAAAGAACGCCTGCTCACCATGGACACAGCCCTCAAAGGCCGTGTGATAGGACAAGACCATGCCCTCAAATCTATAGCAGAAGCAGTGCTGGAAAATCGCTCCGGCCTCGGCAAACCCGGACAACCTATCGGATCTTTTTTCTTTCTCGGATCGACTGGTACAGGTAAAACGGAGCTGGCAAAAAGTATCGCTGAATTTCTATTCGGCCAGGAAACCGCAATGATCCGTTTCGACATGAGCGAGTTCAAAGAAGAACACTCTGCGGCACTTCTCTACGGTGCTCCTCCGGGGTATGTGGGCTATGAAGAAGGTGGTGTACTCGTAAACAAGATCCGCCAACAGCCATACGCCGTGGTGCTTTTTGATGAAATAGAAAAAGCCCACCCGTCAGTGTTTGACATCTTCCTCCAGATACTCGACGAGGGCAAGATGCACGACCGCCTGGGCAAAGAAGGCGACTTCTCTAATGCCATCATCATCTTCACATCTAATATAGGGGCAGATACCATTGTCAAAGAGTTTGAAAAGGGCAACATACCAAAGTCAAATGAGCTGATGGAGATCATGCAGAAGCATTTCAGGCCTGAGTTCCTGACGCGTATCACAGAGATCATACCTTTTGCTCCGGTCAATGAGAACACCATCGCCATGATCTTTGACATTCACTACAAGTCACTGCTGAAAACCCTCGACCGCATGGGCATCACACTCACCATCACTGATGAAGCACGCAAGAAGCTGGCGATGGAAGGCTACTCTCCCCGCTATGGTGTGCGGCCACTCACGGGCGTGATCAGAAACAGGCTGCGCAGGCCGCTGAGCCGAATGATAGTGGCGGGGCAAATAGCCAAAGGTGCTAAAGCGCATCTATCCGTGAAAAATGATGAACTGGATTGGCAGGTGGAGTAAAAAGGCATTTAATCAACTGAATATAAATAGTATAGGGGGACAACGTTTTACTTTTCGCTCACAAAGGTCAATTACTTGTAATCTTTTGCCTTTATATATACTTTATCCTTGTACCGCAATCGTTTTAGTACCCAATATAAATTTGTCTGTCAGATAATTAAATGTAGGTTTAGAGTGATTTACTAAAAGAAAAGCTGCCCTGACATTTATACTAGAAATAGCCCAATTCATTAACTTTAAAATACAAAACACCTTCCCATGGCAGATATAACAATATACATAGCCAACCTCGCAGGAGTAGATGATGACACCATGACCAATGTGAGCAATCTCCTCTCGGGGTATTGGAACAGTGTGCTGTGGAGCACGGATTACAACCTGACCGGAGTCAAAGTGGTCAAGCACAATAGCGGGATCAGTGTGAGAAAGACCGACCTGCTGTGTTATATCGTGCCTAACTTCACCAAGTCAAAGGTAAAACTGTGGAGCACCAAATCGACATACAACGGCACTGATGGAGGCCTCACTGCCTACACGGATAGTGAACCATGGAAGTCTGCTTCTGAAGTTTATGCCGATGTCGTCAATGCAACAGCCAGCGATGTAGCAGGGGCCTATGCCAACCTTATTTTCCACGAGTTGATGCATAACAAAGGAACGATCGGCGATGAACTGCACAATATAGGTGGATACGGCCTGGCCTCAGAGACAGTCGATGCCACTTCTGCTCTGTCCGATGGCAATTGCACTTTCCTGCGCGGAATACTGGACAAAGAAGTGACTCAATATGTGGCTAGTTTTTAATTCAAAAGGCAGTTCGCTTTTATAAGTTGATTGCGCAAAGAGTAAAATAATTTTTATCTTTAAGTATTAAACAAATACAATACTATGTTCAACTACGGAATAGGCGGAATGGAGGTCAAAGGCGATGCTTCAGAGGCATTTGCAGACATACCACAAAACCGCACCCTTCTTATAGAGAAATTTACTGATGGCGACCCTATCAAGCCTGAACTCGTTCAGGGATTGCAAACCATCGATGATGTATTTGACCATTTCAAACCTGAAAAAGAGGTCGAATTTATCAATGAGCAAGGCGCAGGTTCTAAGGAAACCCTTCGTTTCGGCGGTTTACAGGATTTTGGCGCCAAAGGTATCACCAATCAAAGCACATTCCTCCAGGGCCTGAGCAATCAGAGAGAACAGTATGACAAGTTCCTCAAACAGGTCAAGACCAACAAGGTCCTGATGAATGTCCTCAATGACGCTGAACTCCGTCAGCAATATCTCAATGCGCTCAACTCGATGATCCAGGAGATCGAAGATTCGAAATAATGTGCTGATTCGGCAATTTGAAGATTTGAAAATGAAATACAACTAAATTCAAAACAGAAGATAATCATGGCAGAAGAACAACAAGAACAACAGGGCCAACAGGCAGCATATAAAGAAAGAGTGCGCGTGGCAAATCCAGCCGAGGCTCTCACAGAGAGCACGACCAAACTCGCCAAGCATGGTGGCTTCGATCTGCTCGAAGTATCTATAGACGGCGTACAAAACCTCAACCCTGAGAAAAAGGCCCGCAAGAAGATCTTCCTCACAGAGAGCGACAAGAAAAAAGAAAGAGAGCAGCTCAAAAAAACACTCCAGATGTGGTACGATCTCATAGCCGAGTCAGGCAGCGTATCAGAGATGTCTGAGAAAGCTCAGCAACGTAGCGAAGGTGCAGACAAACTGCTCAAAAAGAATCTGGCTAGTTCTGTAGAAGAAACCAAGGACCTCGAGCGTTCATACCGCTCTATGGCCATGTTCTTCAAAAACACGGAAAGTGATAAGCTGAAGAACGTAACGATCATGAACGCCTCTCCCGACCAGCTCAAGGACCTTGACAATACAAGGTTTATCGATACGGTGTCAGAAGAGTTGAAAAATAATTATGACCGTCTGGACATGCGCAAGAACTATGGCATACTCGTTGTACCAGGATATCTCGGCTCCAACAAAGTAGTAGAGAAGTGGGCAAAGATCGCGCACGAAAACAAAGTGATGATGGTCACCGACTTCCTGCATCTCGATGGTGCGGATGATGTGATGGAAATGTTTGAAGAGGCAAACCTCACCAGCGGTGATGGCTTCAAATCAAACGTAATGATGGCCTGCAACTGGCTCGTAGGTCGTGGTAAATTCAACGAACTGGGAGAAGAAGAAGACCTCTATCTGCCTCCATCTACTGCCCTCGCCGGCAAAGTATACCAGACGCTGATGAGCCAGGTGACAGCTGGCAAGAAACACGGATCAATGAATGAAGTGGACGGCG
>JAOQAO010000258.1 GCA_025963485.1 Bacteroidota bacterium
CTCATCGCATCCTGGTTCTTTGAGAGCATACGGGCGAGCAGCATGATCACCGCAAGTTTCGCAAGGTCAGACGTCTGGAAGGTCCAGCCTATCAGCGGCAGGCGTATCCAGCGGCTTGCGTGATTGATACTCGTTCCCCAGAACATGGTATAAATCAACAGCGGCACACAGATGATCCATAGTATTTGAGCGATGCGCGAGAAATACCGGTAATCGATCATGTGTGCAAAGTACATCAGCAGAATCCCGCCGAATGCACTTATTATTTGCTTGTATAAATAATGAGAAGAGTTTCCGTCGGCAGTTTTGAATGCCAAAGAGCTCGATGCACTATATACCGCCAGCATCGAAAACACAAATAAAACCATCACCACGAGCCAGATGATCTTGTCACCCCTCAGGTATTCGAATGTTTTATTTACTGACTCTCTCATATCTGTTTTACTTACTTAAATAGGTCGACGACTTCATAAACGGCACAACCATTCAATTTTTTTTCACTAATAGCCTGCCTCGCGGCAGTCGTTCACAGCTTAGAGCTGTATCACGGCGTCTTTAAACTTCTTGCCCCTGTCTTCATAGTTCTGGAAGAGGTCAAAGGATGCACATGCAGGCGACAGCAATACTGCATCACCGGGATTGCTCAGCTGATAAGCCATACGCACCGCGTCACGCATATTATTGCAGTTGACCACGATGTCTACATGCTTGCTGAAAGCTGAATGCAGCTTCGTATTATCTACCCCGAGGCAGATCATCGCGCGCACTTTCTTTTTGACCAGGCCCTCGAGGACCGAGTAGTCATTGCCTTTGTCGACACCGCCGGCTATCCATATGATAGGCTTGCTCACTGATTCGAGCGCATACCAGGTGGAGTTGACGTTAGTGGCCTTGGAGTCATTGATAAACTCGATGCCTCTGATCTTGGTCACTGTCTCCAGCCTGTGTTCGAGGCTTTTGAAGTTCGCGAGGCTCTCGCGTATCTGCTCCTTGCGCAGGCCGTAAATGTTAGCTACTATCCCAGCAGCCATAGAGTTGTAGACGTTGTGCCTACCTCTGATTCCGAGTTCTTGGATTGACATAGTGAAAGGGTTGTTGTTGTTTATATTAATATGAATGGTTTCGTCTTTTACATAAGCACCTTCTGCGACTTCCTTCTCGTATGAGAAGGGGATTTTCTTAGCCGCTGTCGGGTACTTGTCTATATTCTGCATCGTGATCTCATCATCCTGGCAATAGATGAAGTAATCCGCTGCGGTCTGATTCGTTGCAATAGCGTATTTCGACGCTACGTAGTTCTGCAACTCATAATTATACCTGTCCAGATGGTCAGGCGTGATATTGGTCAGGATCGAGATATGCGGACTGAACTTCTCGATATCATCTAGTTGGAAACTCGATATCTCCAACACATAGTGATCATAGTTCTCAGTCGCCACCTGCATAGCGAAGCTCTTTCCGATGTTTCCTCCTAGTCCTACATTGAGCCCTGCATCTTTCATGATCTGATAGGTCAGCGCTGTGGTAGTAGTCTTTCCATTTGCACCAGTGATGCCCACTATCTTCGCATCCGTATACCAGCTGGCGAACTCTATCTCTGATACGATCTTGACATTGTTAGCACGAAGTTTTTTGACCAGGTCGGCCTTCTCAGGGATACCCGGGCTTTTCATTACCAGATCAGCGTTGAGGATTTTATCTTCAGTATGTTGTTCCTCTTCATACTCTACTTTATATTCCGCCAGTATCTCTTTATGCTTAGGCGCTATCTTTCCCTTATCGCTTACGAATACGTCATAGCCCTGCTTCAGCCCAAGCACCGCCGTGCCTGCACCACTCTCTCCACCTCCCAATATGACGAGTCTCTTACTCACTTTTTATCTAATCTTAAGCGTTACTATACTTAACACCGCCAGCAATATCCCGATGATCCAAAAGCGCGATACGATCTTACTTTCATGCCATCCGAGTTTTTGATAGTGATGATGCAGCGGTGACATCAGGAATATCCTTTTGCCCTCACCAGATTTTTTCTTTGTGTATTTGAAATAGGAAACCTGCATCATCACAGATACATTTTCCATCAGGAAGATGCCGCACATGACCGGTATCAAAAGTTCTTTGCGTACTGCGATAGCAAGTACTGCTATGATCCCTCCCAGCGCCAGCGAACCGGTATCACCCATAAATACCTGCGCCGGATAGGCATTCCACCAGAGGAAGCCGATGCATGCGCCGATAAATGCAGCGAGGAATATGGTTAGCTCGCCCGCATTGGGGATATACATGATGTTGAGGTATTCGGCGAAAATGATGTTACCGGATATGTATGCAAATACAAGCAGAGTGACCCCTATGATCGCGGAGGTACCTGTAGCCAGCCCATCTATACCATCGGTGAGGTTAGCGCCATTGGATACCGCTGTGATGATAAAAATGATCATCGGAATAAATATCAGCCAGGAATATTTGCTCCAGGCAGGATTTATCGCTTTGAGTATTTTATCGTAGTTGAAAGAATGGTTTTTGATAAATGGAAGCGTGGTAGCATGCGATCTCACGGAGTCCATGTAGTGTACAACGCCCCTTTGGTCCGTCACATGCGATATGTCATTTGGATTGAACTGGCTTAGTGCTGTAGCTGGTACTTCTACTTTGATGTAAACATGCTTATTATTATACATCACGATCCCTACTATCAGCCCGATGCCGACCTGGCCGATGATCTTGAATGTACCGGCGAGGCCCTTTTTATCTTTTTTGAAAACCTTTATATAATCGTCCGCAAAGCCTATCGCACCGAGCCAGACAGTCGTGATGAGCATAAGTACGATATACACATTATCAAGCCGCGCGAGAAGGAGAGTGGGGATGAGGATTGCACTGAGTATGATAAGGCCGCCCATGGTAGGTGTACCTTGTTTTTGTTTTTCGCCTTCGAGGCCCAGGTCACGTATGGTTTCACCTATTTGCTTCTTTTTGATAAATGCAATGATCCTGCCGCCATATACCAATGAGATGAGGAGCGACAATATCATAGCCAGTGCTGCGCGGAATGAGATGTACGCAAACAGATTTGCGCCAGGCAAATTGTAGTGCATCCTCAGATAGTTGAAAAGGTAGTACAGCATTTTCTTTTATTTACCTAGTTCAATAAACATTTCTCTCAATACAGCTTTATCGTCAAAAGGGTATTTCACGCCCTTTATTTCCTGGTATTTCTCATGGCCCTTGCCGGCGAGGAGAATGATGTCTCCTTTATTTGCCATCATGCAGGCCGTCTTGATCGCTTCGCGACGGTCCGTGATCGCCAGCACTTTCCTGCGCTCTGTGATATCTATGCCTTCATTCATTTGCCTCAGTATCTCACTGGGGTCTTCGGAGCGCGGATTATCGGATGTCAGAATGCATTTATCGCTCAAGTGCGCCGCGACCTGTGCCATTACTGGCCTTTTTGCCGCATCGCGGTCACCTCCACAGCCTACTATGCTTATGAGTGTTTCATTGCCGTTGCGAATAGCGTTGATCGTATGCAGCACATTTTTCAAGGCATCTGGCGTATGTGCATAGTCGATAATGCCCACGATATTTTCTTTACCTGATATGATCTGGTCAAACCTCCCATCTGGCGGCATCAGTGCGCTAAGTGCAGTCAGTGTTTCCAATTTGTCGGCCCCAAGCAGGATAGCCGTACTATATACTGCCAACAGATTATAGGCATTAAATTCGCCGATCAGGCGCGTGTGCATTTCTGTTCCGTTTATATCCAGTTGCAGGCCCTCTACCGTATCGCTGATGATCTTTGCTTTGAAATCTGCAGGTGACCTCAGTGCATAAGTGTGTTTAGCCGCCTTCGTATTTTGCAGCACGATATTGCCATTCCTGTCATCGATATTGGTCAGCGCAAATGCATTTTTGTTCAACCTGTCAAAGAATTGCTTCTTCGCCTTGAGGTAATTGTCAAATGTCTTGTGATAGTCCAGATGGTCATGCGTGATATTGGTAAACACCGCGCCGATATATTCCAATCCCTCTATCCTCGACTGATCGATAGCGTGGCTGCTTACCTCCATAAAACAATATTCACAACCCGAATCCACCATCTGTTTCATCAGCCTGTTAAGGTTGATCGCATCGGGGGTGGTGTGCGTGCTTGGTATCACTTCACCGTTGATTTGATTTTCTACGGTAGAAAGCATGCCAGCTTTATATCCAAGCGCTCTGAACAATCTGTATAGCAAAGTAACAGTCGAAGTCTTGCCATTCGTTCCGGTTACACCTATGACCTTCAGCATATGCGATGGCCTGCCATAGAAATTCGACGCGATCTGTCCGAGGGCTATCGCTGAGTTTTTCACCTGCACATAGGTCACACTCTGATTGATATCCTCCGGCATGTCTTCGCAGATGATCAGCCTTGCGCCTTTCTCGATCACAGATGGGATGAACTTATGCCCATCGGCATGCGTACCCTTGATCGCAATAAAAGTATCACCAGTCTGTACCGCACGGGAGTCAATCTGTAGGGCAGCCACGCTCATGATACCGCTGCCTGTGATATTCACTACAGGTACATCTTTCAATATGTCATTCAGCGTCAGCATTAGCTTAGTTGTAGTACGATTTTTTGTCCTTTGGAAATTTTTGTTCCTGCGTCTATCGATTGTCCTTTTACATTACCACGTCCTTTGAACTCCACCTGTAGTCCACGTGACTCCAGCAGGAACAGGGCATCCTTCAATCCCATGCCTTTCACATCCGGCACCATGTCTACCTTGATATCATTCGCTGTATAGCCGTTATCATCAGCCATCATCATCCAGTCATCGCCGCCTACGGGGGCATCTTTATCGAACATTTTGAGCAGTCTGGTGATATCATCCCTTGATGCATTTTTGATCTCAGGGATATTATTCTCAGCGACCGCACCGCTATTGACAGACGGATGCATATCCAGAGAAAGAGAATAGACCTTATCCGCTACCTCGCGGAAAATATCTCCGGCGACCACGTTGCCATAATATCCTCCCTGGCTTGGTGAGTTGACCACAATGATCATCGAGTACTCTGGTTTATCAGCCGGGAAATAGCCCACAAATGAGGCCTGATATTTCTTATTAATCTTATAACCGTGATTGGAGATGACAGCTGTGCCGGTCTTTCCTGCTATTTTCAGATAAGTGGTCTTGAGGTTTTTGGCTGTTCCATTTTCCACTACGCCTTCGAGTATATCGCGCAGTTGCTTCACAGTGCTTTCGCTGAGCAATTTCGCATTCAGTACTGTAGTACCCGGGGAGTCAATAGTCTGATTGTACTCCCTGACTTTCTCGATCAGCGTCGGTTTGACCATCACACCACCATTTGCGATTGCATTATAAAATTGCAGCGTATGCAAGGGGGTGATCTGTATCTCATAGCCGTGAGCTATGTATGGCGCAGATACGCCAGACCATTTCTTAGGGTCAGCGAGCACTGGCTTAGCCGCACCACCCACTTCTATTTTCACCGGCTCGGTGAAGCCAAAAGCTTTGAGGTGATCATAGAATTGCGCAGGTTTTGCTACATAGAAATCTTTTGCCACCTGCGCCATTGCCACGTTTGATGACACTTCAATAGCACGTTTAAGTGTCAGTACCGGCGTCTCAGGAGCCTCGTGGTCCCTGATAGTAAGGTCATGTATGACTAGCACGCCATTACCGCATTGGATCGGTGTGTTATTATCAGCCAGCTTATCCTCCATGAGTGAGGCC
Organism: Bacteroidota bacterium; assembly: GCA_025963485.1. Lineage (GTDB taxonomy): Bacteria > Bacteroidota > Bacteroidia > Chitinophagales > LD1 > UBA1941. Next base: position 5,751 of record JAOQAO010000258.1, read on the forward strand.
GCAGTGGCGAGTTTCATCACCGAGCCAGGCTCAGTTGCCTCCCCAACGGCGTAGTTGTATAGCTCGCGGTAGTTGGCGGAATCCCTTCTACCGAGATTAGCTATTGCCTTGATCTTACCGGTCTTTACTTCCATCAATATTACGCAACCGTGCTCTGCATCGTGTTTGGTGAGTGCTTTGCGCAAAGCATCTTCAGCCACATCCTGCATATTGATGTCGATAGTGGTATAGATGTCTTTGCCTGAGTTGGCAGTTTCTTCTTTCGTGTCGAGCGGCTTAGAAGCACCACCGGATAGTTTGCGATATAGTTTCTTCAGCTTTTCGCCGGTCAGTTCTTTATCGTATTTGAGTTCTACTCCAGATGAATATGCACCATCATGGTTCTCATCGATGCCGAGGGTACGCAGGGCGATATCACCAAACGGATGGTCTCTCATTTCCTTCGTCTCGATGATAAGGCCGGATTTGTTCTTGCTTAGACGGAACCATGGCCATGACTTCATTTCATTGAGATCGGCGAGCGAGATTTCCTTTTTCAGCAGATAGTATGAGTCACCTTTCTTATGATGTTTGTGAAAGTCAGCCTTATAGTCATCTTTAGACCTGTCGTGGTATTTGGCAGCGAGTAGCATGCAGACTGAGTCGACATTGGCATTGGAGAAAACTTCATCTGTCAGCCCATCCGCCTCGAAGTCAATATGTACATCAAATATCGGTAGCGAAGTAGCCAGCAGCCTGCCATCCTGCGAGTATATATTGCCACGTTCAGCGAGCACTGTCTTGGTGAAAATGCTCAGGCTGTCAGACTCCGCTATCAGCTGATGTGCGTCGTATATCTGTGTATGTGCGACCTTGGCGAGGATACCGACACTTAGAAGCACGATGAACAGGAACCCTATGTAGATTCTGATCATTAGTTCTCTCTTTATGTTGTTGCTCGCCATTTGGGGTTTAGTCGGTCTGGGTTTTGGTCTAGTTCTTCTTGTCTTTCTTTACTTCTATGATAAAGGGCGGTTGTCGCAGCTCTTTCAGCCCCTGCTCTTCTACTATCTTTGATACTTCAGACAACCTGCTTTTTTTCATCAGCCTGTTTGATGTCTCCATATATTGCCACCTGAGGTCACGCACCTCTTTTTCAGTTTTTGTGATGCGGCGCGCATAGCTTTCTGCCAAGTGATTATTGGCGATGTGCACAAATCCCAGCAGCACCAGGAATCCCACGAAAGGCAGGCTCGTCATGATGCCACGCATATTGGCGCCGCCCACTACGTCAAATACCTGCAGGAAACGACGGATTCCCTTAGGCGACTTTGATGCTTTCTTAGCACCGGCCCCCAAACCCCCAAAGGGGGCTTTAGCTGCCGTCTCATCTATAGGGAACGGCGGTGCTTCCTCCTCGTGTGTTTCTCTTGATATATCTTTCTCCTTTGCCATTTTATTTCTTCTGCGTCGACCCCCAAACCCCCTGAAGGGGGCTTAAACAGCCAAGGCTTTTTTGTATTTAAGTCTCCCCTTTAGGAGAGAATTAAAGAGGTTATACCCTCTCTGCTACTCTCAGTTTCGCCGAGTGTGAGCGGCTATTCTTTTTTGATTCTTCGGCACCGGCGGTGATCGGTTTTTTGGTGATCAGCTTCCAGTGTTTCTCGAAGTTTCCGAAGAAGTCCTTTTCAGGTTCGTCTTCGAATGTCCCATGCTTCATATAGTTCTTGACCAGTCTGTCCTCCAGCGAGTGAAAGGTGATCACCGCCAGCCTGCCACCCGGTTTGAGCAGTTCTTTGCTCTCTGTCAGCAGGTCACGGAGTGCGCCGAGCTCGTCATTTACCTCCATCCGCAGCGCCTGGTATACCTGCGCCATGTAGCGGTGCAGTTCGCCTTTGACCTCCTGCTCGCATATCGCCCTGAGGTCGGCAGTCGTGCGGAAAGGATTCTGCATCCTTTTCGCCACTATCGCATGCGCGAATGTTTTGGCATTCCTCAGCTCGCCGTACTCGCTAAATATCTTTTGCAGATCCTCTGCATCGTAGGTATTCAGCACATCGGCAGCTGTCGTGCTGTCTCCCTGGCTCATGCGCATATCGAGCGGTCCTTCGAATCTGTAGCTAAACCCCCGCGAACCCTCATCAAACTGATGGGAACTCACTCCGAGATCGGCCAGTATGCCATCGACCTGCGCGATGCCCTCCAGCCTCAGGAACCTCCGCATATGGCGGAAGTTGGCTCTGATAAGGGTGAAGCGCTCGTCGTCTATCGCATTCTTTGCGGCGTCAGCATCCTGATCGAAGCCGATCAGCCGGCCCTCCGCGCCGAGATGCTTCATGATCTCACGCGAGTGCCCGCCTCCTCCGAAGGTCGCATCTATGTACACGCCGTCAGGCTGTATGGCCAGGCCATCTATACATTCATGTAAAAGAACGGGTATGTGATACATACTACTTGGTTGCTGGTTGCTGGATACTAGCGGCTGGATAAATCCAACAGCCATTCGTCCTCAACTACTATTTCAATAACTGTTACTTCTTTTCGACCGAGTCGAGGTACTGACTTACGTCGGCAGCGAGGTCCTGCATATTGGCGAGGTTGCCCTGTATGTACTGGTCGTACTTACCGGTTTCCCACACTTGTATGCGGTCAAACTGACCCTTGAGGATCACTTCTTTCGCGTTACCGATGTATTTCATCAGCTGCTTGGAGATGAGGAAACGATCAGCATTATCCATTTCCACTTCGGTGAGGCCTACCGTGATCGCATTGATAAATGCGCGGTGTCTGGGGTTGAATTGGTTTAGCTGTTTGAGTTTCTCCTCCTGCGCTTTCCAGCCTTCGAGGGTATAGATCACCAAACAGTCTTCCAGGTCTTTGGCGATCATAAACCGGCTCTTGTCTGCTTCGGGGAACTGGCGGCTATACGACACGGGCATTTTGACACGGCCCTTGTCGTCTACACTACAGTTTATTTCCCCTAGAAAGCGCATTTAGTCTACTACTGATTTATGTCACCAAAAGTATAAGTATTTCCCACTCTTTACCACCAATTACCACAAATATAGACATTTTGTTTTCAACATATCAAAAATGTACCTATAAATGAATAAATACGATAGTTTCAGAGGTGGTAAAAAGTGGTATTTATGTGCATTTAACGCGTAGCTGTGGATTATTGTTGCTTTACCCACATGTTTTTTAACAGCTTATCCACATTTTAGGATGGGTTTATGCACCTTTTGGATTTGAGATGTTGATAGGAGCGACTAAGGGAACTTCAAAAAGGAGGTGGGAAGTGGGAGAAAAAGGGAGGATCGCCGCTGAAGTGGGAGGGAGTGGCCGGATTTGACCGGTAAATACAAATTCATGTCTCGCAAAAGCTCGAAAACGCAAAAGAACTAATACAATTTTTCACGCAAAGACGCGAAGCCGCAAAGAATGTAAATATATGGGCGTGCCCTTCGGGACGGGCTGTTCGCTTGTAGTCCTCGTCTCGGCTCAGCCGAGACTCCGGGCTACCGCTGCCATCCCTCACGCGGCTGGCGCCTGTTTAATTAGTATAATTTAAGAAATTACCTATATTACATCGCGACAATAAATAAATCAAAATAAGAATCTATGGCATTTTCAAAAGCTCTATACTATCCAACCATTGATATCACTAACGATTCGTGGCTAAAGAGTGCGGTACTTTTTTGGGACGAAATAAGCACTATTGTTCCTGATTCAATCGGGAATCCCTATCAGACTGCCGTTTCGCAATATCTTTATGATAGGGAAATACTACAACCTGTAAGAGTAAATCCTGATGATCGAATTGTACGTGAGCTTACAACTCAAACAGTTAATTATTTAAATTCTAATGAAGGGTTTCAGCTATTAACGCAAGGTCAAGATTTAAACGCAACGTTACATAGAGATAAATTACCTAGAGACCTAAGAAACTTATTCGATATCCATCCGGAAAAACTGCCGCATGAAATTCAATATATTTTGAGGAACAGCATGAAAGGCGATGGTTGGTTAGAAGTAAATTCAAGTTTTGCTAGTTCTTATTTGACATTGCTAGCAAATAAAATTTGTGAGCAAAAATCCATAGCCCTATTAACAGATAGGACTCTTACATCGAATTTTACTGATAAAGTAAGATTGGACAATCAAATTTCTACTAGAAGTAGGCGTTATGATTACGAAGAGAGGGGACAGGAAAAATATATTAATCTTGCTCAAGGTATGCTTACAAATCTGATCATTGAAGGTATTAGCATTTCGGACATGACATCCATAGAGGATGTTGTAAAATTTAAGAAAGACCATCCAGATGATCTTGGTTTATTTCGATTAAATATTGCTAAGCTTACGGAAAAGGTGAAAGAAGATAGACCAATGGAAGCCATTAGGCAAGATATTCAAGATGTTTATAAGGACGGATTTCTTCCCGCATATAACAATTTGAAAAAGTCTATGAAAGGATTTGGTATTAAATCCTTTGGAGAGTCCTTTATGAAAGTAGCTGGCTTTTCCGCTAGTGCCACAGGAATCCCGGCATACGCCCTAGGATTGTCAATTCCTTATGCATTATTAGTTGGTGTCGGCGCCTCGATAGTGACATCCGCAGTTTCATATAACATAGACAAAGCGGAGAAGCTTCGAAGCAGTCCCTATTCATATCTTCTCGCTATAGATAAGAATATATAAAATTGAGAATATAAGAACATCTCTCACTTCACCTCCAGCACCTCCGACCAATACGTCGTCTTATTCTGAGAAGTAACAGTCAAGTCAGGCATTGGCAGCTTGCTTATCTCTTCGCGCTTGAAGCTGGCGGGTTTGGTGTCGAATGCCTCCATGTGATAGGCAAGTTTGAATTTCATTCCTTTTAACTCCTTGAGCGTTTTATCGGAGGTGAAGATGAGTTCTTCCTCGATATCGGAGTGTGGGGCGAGGGCGCGGATATGGGGCACGTTTTTATCACATGCCAGGACCATCGTTCTGTGCAGAGCGGCGGTATCCGCTTCAAATGTTCCTGGTGCATCGCACATCCAGCGTATATACAGCACCCAGTAGTCATTGGGGTTGCTGAGCTTGGTATGGACCATGATGAATGGATTCTTATTGGGCAGATGGTACAGGGAGTCCGGCGAGCTAACTTTAGTGACATTGGCGGAGAAGTTCAGTTTGTAGTCCTTCTGTCCGGTGGGTGTGAAAGAGCAGAATACCATGACAGCCACAAGGCTTGTCAATAAATATGCAAGGCTTTTCTTCATTGTTTTTTGTTTATATGGTTTAGGCTTCGCCCAAAACTAGGAATTATAATGAAGTAGTAAAAAAGTCAAGAGAATCGGACGTTACTATTGAACTCACTCATTTTACTTCTATAGTATCTGACCAGATTATATTCTTCACCTTTTTAAATTCCCAACCGGGGACCATTTCTCCATTCGGGCTTCGGTGTAAGCTTTCCTTATTGAAAATTTCCAGAGGAATGAAATTGAACCCCACCCGGCACCTCTTTGCAGATATATTTGAGCTGAAGCTGATAGTTTCAATTACGCTTGCGTGCGGGGCAAGTTCCAATTTCTTTGCGTCATTCCAAAAGCACATTATTCCGGAACTCATCTCATGTATTCTCTTTGGGCCTTTACATGGATCTAAATAATAACAAGTATTCCTATCGCACTCTTCGCGGATACATATTATAGTGCTATCAGTGGTGTTTATCAGCATAGTGCGTATGGTCAGTAAATTGGGTGATTTAGAGCCCTCGCTTGCAGCACTTGTGTCTTTTTCTACTATGGCTGAGAATTTTAACGCCTCATTGTGTTTGGAGGGATCCTGAAATGAACATAATAGCAGAACGAAGATCGCTCCGGCCAGAGTGAAGGCGGATGTTTTTAGTCTCATTGCCATGATTTATATCAGGATGTTTTAAATCTAAAAATTCTCCAGCGATCATAGGAGTGAGGCAGATTTATTAACCCTTTTTGGCATTACCTCGGTAGCACATTTTCTTCGTACCTTTATATCCTCAAAACAGAAAACAATGGACACACTAACCGCCAATAAACCCACCGCTAAACCCACAGAAGATTTCCTCCCGCTCAATGGGACGGATCATGTGGAGTTCTATGTAGGCAATGCCAAACAGTCGGCATACTATTATCAATCAGCATGGGGCTATGAGCTGGTAGCATATGCAGGGCCGGAAACAGGCGTCCGCGACCGCGCTAGCTACGTACTCCAGCAGGGCAAGATCCGCATCGTACTCACCACTGCTATGCAGCCGGACCACGAGATCGCAGGCCATCAGTTGAAACACGGCGATGGTGTGAAAGTCCTCGCTCTCTGGGTAGATGATGCGACGAAGTCTTTCGAAGAAACAACCAAACGCGGCGCTAAGGGCGTGATGAATCCGGTGACGATCAGCGATGCTCATGGCGAAGTGGTTATCTCCGCGATACAGACTTATGGTGAGACGATACATAAATTTGTTGAGCGCAAGAACTACAACGGTGTTTTCCTCCCCGGATATGAACCAAAGAAATCAACTATCCCTGTCAAGCCAGTCGGCCTCCAGCATGTAGACCACTGTGTAGGTAACGTCGAGCTGGGCAAGATGAATGAGTGGGTGAAGTTCTACGAAGATGTGATGGGCTTTAAACTGCTGATGACCTTCGACGATGAAGATATCTCTACAGAGTACTCATCACTCATGAGCAAGGTAGTGAGCAATGGAAACGGCTATGTGAAGTTCCCTATCAATGAGCCGGCATCTGGCCGCAAAAAATCGCAAATAGAGGAGTACATAGATTTCTATCATGGCCCCGGTGTGCAGCACATGGCTATCGCGACAGATGATATCATCGCCACAGTCGGCGAATTGAGGGCTCGTGGGGTAGAGTTTCTCTCAGTGCCCGATGCATACTACGCAGAAGTCTGGGAACGCGTAGGCGTCATCAAAGAAGACCGGGACAAGATCAAGCACCTCAACATACTGGTAGACCGCGATGATGAAGGCTACCTGCTACAGCTTTTCTCCAAGCCGATACAGGACCGTCCGACCTTCTTCTTTGAGATCATCCAGCGCCAGGGTGCCAAGTCATTTGGCAAGGGCAACTTCAAAGCGCTCTTTGAATCGATAGAAAGAGAGCAGGAGCTGAGGGGAAATCTATAATACGGCCCCTCTAAATCTCCCCGGAAGGGAGACTTAATACAAAGGATTTTAGCAGAAAATAAAAAGCCCTCCGATGTCGGAGGGCTTTCACGTTCTCTTCAGGTCGATTGTTTTTTATTGTTTAATGATCTTATAGGAGAATTTCTGGTCTCCGAGTTTTAGGATATATACTCCCGGGGCGATAGCTTCAATCGATACATGAGTAAGCTCACTTTTGATCTTGCCATTGAGCAATATCCTTCCTTCCACATCAGAGATAGTATATAGCGTATTGACGATCGATGAGTTCGCCTGTATAGTGAAAACATCCCTGGCCGGATTAGGATATATCAGCACATGGCCGTAGCCTATGTCGTGCAGGCCGGATGGTTCATAGGCTACATTATTGGAATCCGTTCCAGCATTGATAGTGATCGGGTTATTGTCTTTATCTATGGCCGTGATATCGGATATGTAGTTGACATTGCCATAGTAGGCAAGGTCCTTGCCATTGATATTGCCTGTAGTGATCGTGGCTATGAAGCGCGCTATCTCACCATATCCGCTGCGGTTGGCATGATTGATGCCTGTGACTGCGGCTTTGACCGATCCGTCGGTTCTGAAATCTTTATGGATCGATATTTTATTAGTGCTATTGCCGATAAATGAATTAGTAAATCCAAAAGTGCAGGTAGTAGTGTCTACCACGAGCGGGTCAAAATGATAAGTAAATGCCAGTCCGTACAGGCCAGAAACGTTATTGGCAGAATCACCCAGCATCAAACTCACTGTGAGTGTATCCCCGGCTACTACAGTATCTTTGGAGTAGTGTAGTGTGATGCCCGGTATGCCACTTCTCCATGGTGCGCCGTAGCCGGTCTTAGCATGTGTGAGTCCGAAATTATTCATAATAGCAGTGGTATCATTGGCATCTATCACGCCGTCACCATTGCAGTCCGCGTGTTTGGTATTAGTGCCATTGAGAAACTGCACACCCCAATCCTGGGCATAGTGCGCTGACCATATGATAGACTGGTCAGGTCTTGTGAATCCATTCAATCCATAAGCGATCCCGATCGGAAGCAAGTCATTATTATCTGCTGTGCCATTATGATCGGCATCTCCGGGCCAGACGGAGTCAGAGAGGCAGATATTTACGGTGATGGCATTGGACGGTGTGCTGCTACCGCAGCCTGCCGCAGACACTGTGATCGCAGTATAACTGCCGGCCGCCACCGGGATATATAGAGAGTCTATCCTTGTCCTACCCCATTTCTGCACACGGTTATTGTTTTGGTCAGCGGCATAAATATTTCCGGCTATATCTACCGATAGTCCTGTAATGAAATTAAATTGTGCTGCACCGCTACCCTGTCCAAAGCCTCCGGCTACTGTCACGCCATTGGTAGCTGATGTACTGCCAGCCGGGAATTTCTGCACGCGGTGATTGCCGCCATCTGCCACATAGAGATCGCCACCGGCATCCAGGTACACAGCATAAGGAGCGAACAATTGATTGGCATCCGCACCCGGTCCATTGCCTCCGGCTACTGTCGCCCCATTTGTGGCTGATGTGCTGCCAGCCGGGAATTTCTGGACACGATGATTGACCTGATCAGCTACGTATAGGGCTCCCGTAGCATCTACAAATATTGAAGACGGACCAGCTAGTTGATTGGCCGCATTGCCTTCTCCATTACCACCGGCGACTGTGACTGCACTGGTAGATGAGGTGCTACCGGCAGGGAATTTCTGGATACGTGCATTTCCCGCGTCAGCCACATATATATTACCGCTTGCATCCACAAATACACCGGTGGGATTGATGAATTGGGTGGCACCGGTACCAAAACCGCTGCCCGCGACGGTCACAGCATTGGTCGAGGATGTACTGCCCGGAGGGAATTTCTGTATCCTGCCATATGGCCTGTCGCATACATACAGGGAGCCGCTACCGTCTACGAATATTCCGGCAGGATTGGTGAGCTGATTAGCTCCTCCACCGCCACCATTGCCGCCGGCTACGATAGTGCCGACCGTAGTAGCACCACTTCCGGCGGGGAACTTCAACACTGTGCCACCTATATAATTGGGCACGTACAGATCTCCAGCGCCGGTCACGTATAGGCCATTGGGATTGTTCAGCTGATTGGCTGCGACCGTATGCACTGAAAGTGTGGATGAATCGAGCAATGTGCCATTCTGGTACCAGTCGATTTGCAACATACCGCTCACTCCGCTGAGTAGCAGCGAGTCCGAACCCAGACAGGTCCCACCCACCGGTGCCATGACCGGTGGAGCAGGCACAGGAAATACAGCAACATGAAATACCGGGCTCGTATCCCTGGGCGCACAGGCGCTCAAGGAGTCGATGCCAATAACCCAGATACTATCGTGATACGAGAGTGAGGATGGGATATAAATATTGGTATTGTCTCCTACCACCAGGCCATTATGATACCATATGCATGAGGTAGGGCCGCCTGTGCCGGTAGCCTGGAAGGTATCTATGCTGCCGCTGCAGACGTACGGATGATAAGGCATAAGATCAGTAAACATATTTGAAATAGGAGCAATGACTGTAATCAGCACCGTATCCCGGACACCACTGACAGTCCATAGGAACCTATAGTCGCCGGGAGCCGTGAAACCGGATATGGAGGTAGTCGGAGATGAAGGAGTGGTGATAATAGTGGATACAGGATTGGATATCAGCGCGGTCCATATGCCGCTGCCAGTAGCCGCCATAGTAGCTGTACTATTCGGGCAGATGGTCTGGTCGGGACCTGCGAGCGTGTTGCATGCCGTCACTGCCACAGTATTGGACAGGGGTGATGTGCAGCCAATGTTTGATACTACCGTAGCTGTATAGTTACCCGGAGAGGTGGGAACGTACGTAGAATCGATGCGCGCGCCAGCCCATTTTTGGACTCTGCCGTTGTAACTATCCAGTACATAGATATTACCTGCAGGGTCAAGGCAAATGCCTGTTGGATAATGCAGTTGATCCATGCCATACCCCATGCCATTGCCCCCAGCTACGATTTCCCCCATACTACCGGGATGGTAGCCCGGATGAAATTTCAGGACGAGGTTAAATCCCATATCCACGACATATAGATTACCGCTTTGATCGAAGAGTATAGAGGAAGGATAATTGAGCAGATTATAACTCGATCCTATATAATAGAAGTCCATGACCGTCACACCTGTATCCGCAGAGGTACTCCCCGGAGGATAACGCATTATCCTGCTATCATTCGCGTCAGCTACATACAGGTAGCCATTGGCATCGATGTTGATACCCCATTGCTGCGTAAACTGATTAGATGCATGGCCCAAGCCATGGCCACCGGCTACCGTCACTCCGTTGCTGGCTGAGGTACTACCGGGAGGAAATCTTTGGATACGATTATTGGCTACATCGGAAACATACAGATTACCTGCAGCGTCGAAGCAGAGGCTTCTCGGGCCGCTGAACTGATTAGCGGCACTCCCCCCGCCATTGCCTCCGGCTACGGTCATTCCATTTGTGGCAGAGGTGCTACCGGGAGGAAATTTCTGTACACGGTCATTACGGTCATCCGCTACATACAGATTGCCACTGGCGTCAAGATAAATGTCAGCAGGAGAGTTCAACTGATTTGCCGCACTGCCCGGGCCATTGCCTCCCGCCACTGTCACACCATTGGTGAGCGAGGTGCTGCCGGGAGGATACCTCTGTACCCTATTGTTGCCGGGATCGACTACATATAGATTGCCCGCGGCGTCCATTCGTATGCCCATGGCTTGTCCATAATTAAGATTAAATTGATTCGCTGCATTGCCCCAGCCATTGCCTCCTGCCACAGTAGTGACAGGTATCAATGCTGTATCTATCAGCCCGCCATTCATCATCCAGTTTATTTTGGTGACGCTGGGAGTGCCATTCAGCACTATAGAGTCGCGTCCGAGACAGGTGCCGATCTGAGAGATAAACGGTGCATTAGGTAGCGTATCGACTGCTACTTTTATTGTATCTATGCCGCCTACGGTGGTCCATGTGAATAAATAAGCCCCTGCTACCGTGAAACCAGATATAGTAGTAGTGGGAGATGATGGCGCATTGATCGTGACAGAAGCAGGATTGGATGGCGAGGCGTTCCATGTGCCTGTGCTGGCTGCCGACATAGTGACACTACCATCCAGACAGATTCTTTTATCAGCGCCTGCACTCGGTATACCGATCACTACTTTAGCTGAATCTTTGCAGCCTGAACTATTAGTCCAATAGTAGTAATAGGTACCCAAGGAGGTAAACCCGGTAATAACGGTAACAGAGCTCGTCGCCACGTGGATGGTGGTAGAAGCGGGATTGCCGGCGCGCACTGTCCACGTACCTGTCCCTATCCCAGCCATAGTGACAGAATCAGCGATATACGAAGAGCGGTCGGGCCCTGCATCAGGCTCAGCGGTGACAGTCACCAGGGCTGTATCTTGTCCGCCTGCAAAGGTCCAGATGAAACTATAGGTGCCCGGCGCAGAAAAATTGTTAATAGTTGTATGCTGGTTGGTAAAGCTGGTGATCGTAGCTGTGCCGGGATTGCCTGCACTGGCACTCCATATGCCGGTACCTTCCGCCGCCATAGTGACCGAGCCTCCTGGAAGGATAGCACACGGCAATGTCATGTCCGGACCGGCGAAGGTAGAATCTATGACAGTGAGGTGGATACGGGGATTACTCAAATTAGATGTAGACATGTAGTTGATACAGGCATCATTGCTCACGATCAGCATATACGTACCGCTATCTGATACTCTGACACTAGGTATGAACTGATAAATAGAATCAAAAAGATATGAATAGTCCATCCCAGAGATCATATTGCCATGTGGGTCATATAATATGCTGAATGGTGTGGAAATAGAATTGTAAAAACTAAATCCCAGATGTACAGTATCACCTGCATAGGCCGTATCCGAAAAATAAAAGCCTCCGATGTAAGGGCTGTAATCGTTATCAATGTTTATAGTATCTGTGTGGTAGGTGGTGCCTAAAGAATCTGTGATTCTGCAATACACAGCTCCAACCCTGGGCATAGTGCAGTCCTGATAAGAAGAGTCTCCTGTGGCTGTGGAGAAAGTACCAAAATTCACTTCGGTCCATTGGAAAGTAAAATTCTGTCTACGGCCTACTGCCGCCGCAGGAGGATGTGCGACAAGGGTCTCACAATTGATCGCACCCAGACATGTATAATAGATGCCCCCTGAAAAGTAATCATATCCAGACGCAGTAATAGTCTGTGCCGATGACCGGAATGAGCCAAGCATCAGAATGCATATCAAGCCCACTGCGACTTTAGATCTCTGTATAGCCCTTATGAAGTAATTTGCTTTCATGTTGTATTATTTAAAGTTAGGTATTTCCCGTATTGACATTTTATTACGATACAAATGAAAGGAGATCCATATCGATAAAAAAGTACTATTTAATGCCTTTATCCATTACATATTTATCAGTATATTACATTTTATTCAATAAAATACTAAGTAATAGACATTTTACAAGTACATTTATCCATTATAAATTTTATATAGTTTTGACGGGCGCTAAGTTTTTTCAGTTGTTAAATACCTTTTCGGTCTATGAGCTGAAGCGGTTCAGGAAGTATTTGTGTTCGCCATTACACAATGAGGATGAGACCTATATCCACCTTTTTGACCTCGTATCACCATATATCAAAGCCGACCAAAGCACCCTCACCCGCGACATGATCGGCCGGAAACTTTATCCCCAAAAGAAACTCAGCAATCAGGACTACGCACGGCTCTTTACCAATTTCTCTCGTCGGATAGAGGGTTTTATGGCGCTGGAGAAATATTATAGCCAGCCGGTGCGGGAGTATACGGATGTATTGGAATCATTCAATGACCGGCATCTCGGCAAGTATTTCAGCGACATGCATGAGTATGTCAAAAAACTCCATGACAAGCAACCGATGCGGTCCGGTGAGTATTACCTCACTACATTCCGTATAGAGGTGCTACACCATGACTACCTGGAGGGCAAGCAGGAGCGAAGTACAAATAAGAACCTGATAGAGACACTCGCAGCGCTTGATACCTACTACCTGATCACGAAGCTGCGCTTTTGTGCGGCTATGCTTCACTACCAGGCCTTCCTCTCGCTAGAGGGTGAGGTGGCGCTTATCCATGAGATACTGGCCCACTGCGCTGATATGAAGTATGACAATGTACCTTTGCTCAAGGCCTACTACTATATCGTGATGTCTCTGATCGAACCCGATGACGAAAAGTATTTTGAAGCGCTGCGCCAGATCATCTTTGCGAATACAGAGGCCTTTCCATCCGAGACGCAGCGCGACCTTTTTGCTTTTGCGATCAACTATTGTATCAATCGTATCAACTACGGCAATGTCAATTATCTCCGGCAGATCCTGGAGCTATATCAGCAGGCACTCGATAAGGAGATCATCCTCACCAATGGCGAATTATCTCCCTGGGATTTTAAAAATATCGTGACTATCGGTCTGCGGAATAAGGACTACAAATGGACAGAATCTTTTATAGAAAAGTACCGCACCAAAATACCAAAGAGCGAAAGGGAGAATGCCTATACATTCAATCAGGCCCGGTATTATTTCGCTACGCGGAAATATGACAAGGTGCTGCAACTGCTGCAAAGCGTGGAGTATAGTGACATTTTCTACCTGCTCGATTCCAAAACCACGCTGATGAAGACCTATTATGAATTGGACGAATACCAATCGTTGCAATCTCTGAAAGAAAGTTTCCGCATCCTGCTGCGCAGAAAGAAACTGATCTCTGAACAAAACCAGATCAACTACAGCAATTTTGCGCGATATACAATGAAGCTCTATAGAGCCGACGTCAGGGATAAAAGGGCTATGGAAGCGCTCAAAAAGGAGATAGAATCTACAGGAAATGTCGCAGACAAAGGCTGGATACTGGAGAAACTCGCGCAAATGACAGATGTCGGTTAAAGCTTTTCAGCTTGTATTTGTCACAATATCCACTACCAAATACTCAATACTATTTCTATTATTGCATTGTGGGCATACTAAAACAGCTACAGGTAGACAGGTCATGGACGCTATTTCTCGACAGGGATGGTGTGATCAATCTGCATTTCCCCAAAGATTATGTCAAGGACTGGAATGAGTTCTTCTTTCTGGAAGGAGCGATAGATGCCATCGTGAGGTTGTCAGATGTATTTGGCAAAATAATAGTCGTCACCAATCAGCAAGGTGTGGCCAAAGGCAAAATGACCGAAGACATGCTGCGCAGTATCCATATAAATATGCTCAGCGAGATAGAAGCGGCAGGAGGTCGCATCGACTCTATCTATGCTGCTACGGTCAAGGCTGATGCCGACCCTGAAGGCATACGCAAACCACGAATAGGCATGGCACTCCAGGCGCAAAAGGATTTTCCGGAAATAGACTTTGCCAAGTCCGTCATCGTCGGCGACTCGCTTTCCGACATGCAGTTTGGCCGCAATGCGGGGATGTTTACTATTATGGTGTCAGACCGTGAGCATACTGATGCGGTGGAGAGTATCCTCGTGGACTTCAAGCTGCACCGGCTGAGTGACCTGAATTAGTTATTAGTTGCCGTATCTTGACTCTGGGTAATACACGCATCGCCCATATTATAGCATATTACAGATTGCTTCGTCGCTATCGCTCCTCGCAATGACGGAGTCCTATTTATAATTCGCTCTGTAGAAGCGCTGGTAGTTGTTGATCTTCTTTGTGCTAACGAGGGTCGAGTAGTTCAGCGTCGAGATAGCACCGACGAAGTACTGATCCTCACTGAGAGATGGCATTACTTCTTTCATCTTAGCTTTCAGCGCAGCGATATAGGTCATTGCCACATCTTTATTATTAAAGCGTTTGATGTTGATGAGTTTGTTTTGCGGATCGATAGTTACAGTAGAGGTTGTAAGCTTATCAGCCTCAAAAGACGCAGCATTGAATGCATCAAGTTTAGCGGTCGATGCACTGCCCGCTGTAGGATCGAGGAAGTAGATCACCACATAGTGTGGCGCATTATCCATCTTGTTATATACTTCCGTCATCGTATCCGTATCAAATGCAGGTCGCGGTGCTGATGGTGTCACCTTCGCCACCGCTTTCACAGTATCCTTTGCCGCCGGCTTAGTGGCAGGCTCGGTCTTTTTGGCCGCTGTTGGTGTTTCTTTAGCTGCCGGTTTCTTCGCCACTGCAGTATCTTTCGCCACCGTCTTTGGTTTCGATTGTTCTTTTACGACAGGCTTAGGGTTCTTTTTGGCATTAGCTATAGAGTCCTTTGTCGCTGCTGCTTTTGCGACTATCATTGAATCCCTTCTTTCTTGCAGGGTTTTTACCTTGCCTACAGATGCTTTCTTAGCGATAGAATCCTGAACCTTAGCAGTCAGCATAGAGTCTCTCCTTTCCTGCAGCGTCTTAGGTTTCTTCGCATTGATAGAGTCCTGTTTTGCTTTTTGTGCGGCTGAGGCCTTTCCAGCTATGGAGTCTTGTGTTGCTTTTTTTGCTGCGATCTTCGCATTAAGCGCATCCTGTGTAGCTTTTTTATCAGCAATCGTCTTAGCAGCTATAGAGTCCTGTGTTGCTTTCTTGGCAGCGATCCTGGCGTCGATGACGTCCTGCGCGGCTTTCTTATCAGCAGCTGTTTTAGCAGCTATGGAATCTTGTATGGCTTTGCGTGCAGCTACCTTGGCATTGATAGAATCTTGTGCAGCGCTATTCTTCGCATTGCTAGTACCGCCGGCATCTTTTACTACAGCCTTAGGTGCTTTTGCGGCTGCGATAGAGTCCTGTACATGTTTCTTCGCGGCTATGTTTTTCGCGATGGCAGCTTCCTGTGCGGCTTTCTTCGCAGCATTGACAGTAGCTATAGAATCCTGAGTCGCTTTGCGCGCAGCGATATTATGTGCGATCACAGAGTCTTGTGCGGCTTTCTTTGCTATGACCAGCGCGGCCAGTGAATCCTGTTTTGCTTTCCTGTCTGCCTGCACTTTGGCCGCAAGTGCATCTTGTGCTGCCTTGACGCTGTCGCGTTTTTCGGCAGCGGTGAGTGGCACATATGGTTTAGCTGGAGTGGTGTCTAATGCCGCCGGTTTATTATCAGCAGGTTTGCCTGCCGTCTTAGGCCTCTGGCCTTCTACTTTTTTCAGGAATTCCGCATTGCCCGTCGTGTCGGTGAATAGCGGCAGATTGCCCTGCGCACCTCCATTATCTATGATGTTGCCCAGCGAATCCTTAGGCATCTTGCTTAGGTCGACCTGAGGTAGTTTGGAGTGGTTTAGGTTATTGAGCCAGAGTTGTGCCTGGTCTTTCTCGGGGGTGCCGGGGTATTTGGCTATGATCTTATTGAGAGCGGTGACATAGTCGCTGAGGCGGTTTTCCTTGGACAGGATCTGCGCATTGAGCAGGTCAAACTTTGCCCGCATCTTATTCTCTTTGAACTGTGCATCCACATCCTGTACTTTCTGCGCAGCATCTGCATAGAGGCCGTTTGCATAGTCTTTATAAGCATCTTCATAATAGTAGGACAGAGCGTTTTCTTTCTTCTGTGTCTCTACGAGATAGTTAGGGTCCTTGAGGTATTTGGCTATGGTACTATTAGGATATAGTGCGAGTATCTGTTCTCTGTAATAGTCCGCTTTCGTTGAGTTCTTCAGCTTG
>JAOQAO010000266.1 GCA_025963485.1 Bacteroidota bacterium
AGCACCACCAATAAAGGACTATTCGGCGCCAGTCAGGCATATGATGCGATCAAAGGCCGCTATGACCTCGGCGCCGCCAATTTCGTCGAACTCTCCACAGCCCAGGCCGTCCTTCTCCAGGCCAAAGTCAACAGGACTCAAGCCATCATCAAACTGTCCTTGCAGAAAAATGTGATTGACTATTATCTGGGTAGATAATCTAAAATGTACGTACTAGTAAATCTCCTTTAATAGAGGCGAGTATGTATTTTAACCACTCAACGCCTGACGTCACCCATTTCAGTAACCCCACGTTTTAACGTGGGGACGGGGGCGAACAATGATAAGGCTTTAGCCATAACGGCTGTTCTGCATCTCATGGCTAAAGCCGAAAATATTTGTCTTAGAGCCCCGCGTTAAAACGCGGGGTTAGGTGAGAAAGATTGCGTCAGCCTGAGATATAATAACCCCATGCTTTAGCATGGGGCAATATGAGATAAACTTCTGGGTTAGTCCTGATTGATTTTATTCTCCTCCCTGCTGTCTTTGACCACCACCGCCTCTTCCACCTCTTGGCCTGTTTGGATCTGGCTCTGCCATAGGATCGGTCGGCATTTGTGCGCCTTTCTTGAAGTAGCGCATCGTCCAGGTCACTGTCACCAGCATATAGCGCTTGAGCACCTGCGTGCGGTCTGTTTCAGAATACGTTTGACTATAAGTAGTAGTAACTCCGCTATTCATATTTAGAATATCATTCACTCCGGCTTTCACTTCAAGCGATTGATCTTTCAAGAATTTATATCCTAACGAAGCATTCCATAAAGGGATATCTTGATTGTATCCAGGAGTGTGGCCAATATAAACGAGATTTTGTAGGCTTGTATTGAATACAAACCCCTTATAAAATAGCCAGTTGAATTTAGCCGTCGCCGAATGTGAGTAATAATTGTTATTCGAGTTAGTTTGTCGCGTATTTTGCACGAAATTATATGAACCCGAATAGCCAATAGTAAAATCTATTTTCTCACTTATATTACTACTTAATGTTGCACCAAATGTGGGAGAATAGGTACTGGAAAAATTGAGTGAATCATTGATCAAGCCTGGCGTGTGAGAATAATTAATCCCACCATTTAAATTAAAGTTGCACTTCATAGGAGTGATGGCGACCCCGTATGTAAAAAATGCATTTGCATTCCAATAGCCATTCCTGTTTACAGGGAAAGTGATTTGTTGTCCTCTTTTCAATTGAACTGAATCTTTATTAGGTGTTATAACTTTGACATCATCACTGCCGGCGATTGTAGTAGAATTAACTACAGTGTTTATAGTATTACTTATATTTCCAAACACAAAGAGTGATTGGCCCTTAGGACCTTTGGCAAAGCCATACCTTACTATTAATGAATTATTATATGATTGTTTGAGGAACGGGTTTCCAGTAGACAATAAGAGCGGATTACTATTATCAATTACGCTTTGCAACTGAGAGATCGAAGGAGGAGAAGTCGATGTGCGATATTGTATTCGTAAGGAGCTGGTGTTCTTAAACTTCACATTCAGCATTGCATTGGGTAGAGGGCTATAAAATTCTCGCAAGGTTGGATAGGAGGTAGGGAATACATTGTCACCTGTTAGTAGTGCATATTGACCACTTATTCCGACCGATGCGTTTATCATTTGATTTTTAAAACGATAATTTATTCCTGCTTTTTGCGTCATATAATTACTTTTATACTTACTGGAAAGTGACGTGTTTAACTGATAGGAATTATCTGAAATTCGGAAAGAATCTATTTCTTTATCAGACTTATTAATTGTATAGGAGGGAGTATAATTTAATTGGATCATACCTGTTTTGCCAACTGGCTCAGTATATGATACGTTTGCATTAAAAGAATAACTATTACTGTAAGTGCTACTTCTTTGATCTATTCGTATCAGAGAGGAATCCAGGTTATTAGTAGATGTATCAGTGCTATAATATAGATTGTTGGAAAGTTGAGTTCCATTACCGGATTTAGTGCTGATGGATGTACCCATGTCTATTGAAAAAGTTCTGAATTTTTTAGGGAATTTGTGCTGGTACAATATATCACCGGATATAGTATAGCCTGCGTTATAGCCGTATTGATTGGTTGCTGTTTTGTTTTGGGTAGTATCGTTTTGATTTGAGTGACCCGGAGAATATGATTGGCCAAATACCAAATAATCTTGAGTGTTTTGCTGATAGCTAAATTTTGGTGTAAAAATGAGAGAGTTGAATGAGTCTATTGCATACTCTATACGCAGATTGATGCGATGATTCTGATTGACACTGCCGCTGCTATCATTTTCACGATATGCACTATTTGACCCAAAATAGTTCCTATCAAGCGAGGTCAGCGTTGTATTGTCCGTATAGTTAAAAAAGTAGCTGCCCGTCACTTTTACTTTTTTCTTCTTGCCCCACACATCGCTATAGTTGAATCCCAGTGCATGCGTTGTAGATATACCACCCTGATTACCTACGAGGAAATTGTTCGACGCGCCGCTATTGCCGCCTCCTCCACGTCCGCCCCGGCCACCGCCCGTGCCAGACACGCCTAGCAGATCCTGCGAGGAGAAGTTTTGCTGGTTGATATTATTGGACATACCGATTAGCGACAGCCGCCTGTCCCCGTTAAACCAATTCACATTGCCCCCTGCCGAGTAGCGCGACTCGGTCAGGTAGCCATAGCCCGCATAGAGTTTTCCAAATACGCCATTGTTCCTTCCTTTCTTGGTCGTGACATTGATCGTCTTCTGGCTATTGCCATCATCAAATCCTGTGAACGCAGACTGGTCGCTGAGGCGGTCATATACCTGCACTTTGTCTATCACCTCAGCGGGCAGATTCTTCAGCGCCGTCGTCGCATCATCACCAAAGAACTCCTTGCCATCGACCAGTACTTTCTGTACCTTTTCGCCATGAGCAGTTACGGTTCCATTAGTAGATGTGATCCCCGGCATTTTATTCACGAGGTCTTCGGCATTAGCATCCGGATTGGTTTTAAAGCTGGCTGCATTGTACTCTGTTGTATCAGCTTTCTGCTGTACATGGATCGCCTCTGCTGTGACGGTTACGACTTTTAGCACCTCACTTTCCGGGTGGAGTTTGAGTATACCCATATCCTTATCGGCGGTGTCCAGATGCACAGTAGTGGTTAGTCCTGTATAGCCTATATAGCTTACTTTGACGCGGTAGTCTCCCGCTGACAGATCTTCTATTTCAAATTCACCTTCTTCGTCGGCGAGTACTCCCGATACATTCGTTGTATCGCTTAGCGGCGCTATGGCTATCGTCGCGCCTATAAGCGGCGAATTGTCCTTCGAGTCGGTGACTGAGCCTGTTAGTTTTAGGGATTGGGCGCGCATCGTCGTCAGGGTACAAAAGACCAATAGCATGGCGCAGCATAATTTCCTCATCCGTTGTTTTTGTGTTGTGACCGGCTAATGGTATTTAGGTTTAATGAAAGTATGGATACAAGCCTGTACTATTCAGATATTTCGGTAAAAGCTGGCATTCAATCGGAAAGGATGTCATAATAAAACTTAATTTTGCAGCTTATCAAAACGACATTATGCGCGCCTTTGGCTTATTAGATAAAATGGCTACTTCGATCGGCCCTCCTGTGCAGTATTTCCTTACACTCGGCGAGGAGAAGGTCGCTATGAATGACCTGATCGGGAATCAGGTATCCCTTCGTTTCACAGGGAATATCTTTTGTTCGGTCTGCGACAAGAAGACATACAAATCCTTTGGTGAAGGGATGTGTTACAATTGTTTTGCGACCGCTCCGGACAATGCGGAGTGTATCCTCCGTCCCGAGCTTTGCCTGGCCCATGAGAATAAAGGCCGTGACGTAGAGTGGGAGCTAAAGCACCATATGGCTAAACACTATGTCTATCTCGCATTGGTCAATGAGACTAAAGTGGGGGTCACGCGCGAAGGCCAGGTTCCTACGCGCTGGATAGACCAGGGCGCCAATAGCGCGATCATCCTCGCAGAGACCCCATACAGGCAGCTGGCAGGACTGATAGAGGTCTCACTGAAAGAGCACCTCTCAGACAAAACTCATTGGAGCAAAATGCTGCGCAATGATTTCAATATGGAGATAGACCTGCTCCATGAGAAAGAAAGGGTCAGGTCGCTGCTGCCTGAGGAGATGAAGCAATATATGTCGCCTAATGATGAGATACTAGAAATCCATTACCCGGTGAAAGAATACACAAAGAAGGTCACCAGCATCAGCCTCGATAAACAAAAGGAAATAAATAGTCCCCTGATAGGTATCAGAGGGCAGTATTTAATATTTGAAGGAGGCAATGTCATCAATATCCGCAAACACAGCGGCTATGAGATCGAGCTCTCTGCTTAGTTTCGTTTTATTTTCTTTTAGCGGCCACTCCTTGTCCGCCCAGTATACTTCCCAGTACTTTACTGAGTATAGATGAGCCGGCAGCTGCCGGGTTTTGCCTGATCTTTGCTTCCTCTTTGCTTACCATGATGAATAGCCCGTCCAGCGCCTTGCGTGTCACATAGTCAGGCAGGTCTGCACTCACAGGGCTCACGAATGGTATCCTGTTATAAAGGTTCATCACCTTCTCATATGCATTTGAAGTCTGTGTGGCGTCCAATACTTTTTTGACCTGCGGTTTGAAAGCCACTACGAGTTGCTCCGTAGTTGTTCTTTTGAGGAATTGCGTAGCAGCATCCTGCTGTGAGCCGGTGATGATATTCACGGCATCATTTGGCGTGATCTGCGTCAGCGAATTGATAAATATCGGCGTCGCAAGCGTCGCAGACTGCTCAGCAGAGCGGTTGAGTTGTAGTGTCAGTTCATTGACCAGCGCACCAGCACCATAGTTTGTGAGCATGCTGCCTACCTGCTGCAGTGCCGGAGGCAGAGGTATTTTGATCTCCGGATTGCCGAAGTAGCCATCTGTTACTCCCACTTTGCTCACTGCTGCACGGACACCGGCACTTAGCAATTGCGTTACAGCATTAGATGCGTCTGATGGATTTACGACTGCTCCGCCACCGCTATTACCCGGAGAGCCTGTGCCGGTTCCGTCACCCATGCCACCACCTTTGCCCCCGTTAGATGTGCTACTGCCCGTAGAACCGGTAGTTGAGCCTGTGCCATTACCCATACCACCTCCTTTGCCGCCGCTAGTAGTACTCGTACCGCCTCCTGTAGGCATACCTCCTTTAGTAGGGGTGGTCGTGGTACCTGTCCCGGTGCTTGATTTGGATGGCGTAGTGGTCTTGGGTTTTTGTCCATGTGTATTGATCTGCAGTCCTCCCGGTTTTCCTGTGGGAGTTGGGGTTGTGGTTTGAGCTTGTGAGAGTGATATCAATGCGGTCACTGATAGCGCGGTGAGGAGGATTCTTTTCATCATGTGTGGGTTTAGTGATGGTTTATTTTTTTACGCTTCCAAATACTTTTTTGATGATCTCAGATGCCTGGCCCGCAGGGTCTTTCCTGATCTTGGCTTCCTCTTTTGCGATCATATAGAACAGGCCGTCGAGCGCCTTGTGCGTTACATAGTCCGGCAGGTCTGTATTGGCTGGCTCGTGAAATGGGATTTTATTATACACGCCCATCACTTCACTCCATAGCTGCGTGGTCTTGGTTTCATCCAGCACCTTTTTGATGATCGGCTTAAACGCCGCAACGAGCTGGTCTGTAGTTGTCCTTTTGAGGTATTGGGTAGCCGCGTCCTGTTGTTTGTTATTGACGATGCTCAGCGCATCGTTGATATTCATCTGGCTGATGGCATTGATAAATATCTGTGAGGCCTGTGGCGCTGCCTGCTCCGCAGAGTGGTTGATCTGCTGGATGGTTTTGTCTATGAGTGCACCTTGTCCGATAGAGCGGAGGCCGCTCTCTACGGCTTGTGCCTGCGATGGCATTGGTATCTTGATATCAGGATTGCCCAGATAGCCGTCTACCGCAGATACTTTGTCGACACCGGCCTTGATACCTTTATTGAGCGCCTCTTTGATCGCGCTGGCCGCATCACCTTGTGTTATGCCGCTGGCACTACTGCCTGTCGCATCATTGACAGCGCCTTTGGCCTTGTCCATTAGATTTCCAAATTGTGCCGAGACAGATGACGCCAATAGTATATTGGCGGCCAATATGAAGATTACCTTTTTCATTTTAATGTTTGACTGAAGATTTCAATTACCTTGCCAAAGTACGGCACTATGCTGTTATTAGGAAATATTTTACCGGAAATAAAAAGCCCCACAGGGTTGCAGGGCTTTCTTAAAATATCTTAACGCGATCCTTATTGTACGCCCAGGGATTTGAGGGTCTCCATGTTCAGGTTGCCTACAGGCAGGTTCTTGTCCTTTTGGTATTTGATCAGCGCCTCCTTGGTCTTTCCTCCAAATACATTGTCAATCGTGCCCGGATCGTACCCGTTTGCCTTGAGTGCTTTTTGTATTTCCGTGATCTTCGCAGTAGTGAGTTTGTCTCCGCAGAGTATTTCCCTCCACTCCGAGTATCCACCTTTGCTCACGAGTTCTTTATGCACGACATCTTTGTAGGTAGCAGGTATTTCTATTTGCTCTGTGCGCGCTGGCTGGTCTACTACTTTTTTAGTGATCACTTTGTACTCAGCTGCTACTGGCACTTCCACGCGTGTCGCAGGAGTTTTGACAGACTGGCGCGATACTTTTTTGTAGACAGCAGGTATTTCTTTCAGGCACATCACTTGGCAGTCGGCCGGATTGGCTGAGAGGCATCCCGCATCTGCGGTTCCCTTTACCCATTTCTGAGTAGCTGGCGTCACCAGTATATCTTCTGTAGTGGTCTCATATATTGCAGGGACATCTTTGTAGCGGATAGAGGCTGGCTTGATCACCAGTGTATCGATGATGGTTTTGTAGATAGCCGGTATATTCTTTGTCTTGTATGACAGCGGTTTGTCTATCACAGTTTCTTCCCTTGATTCATATTTGTCAAGTATGACGCAGCGCGCGTAGCATTTGCCGACCTCAGCATTTGGTGGCATATCTACAGGCGCTGCAGCAGGTACAGCAGAGGTAGTAGGAGTCGTAGCTACGGTTGTTTTTTCTGTTTTAACAGATTTAGTCGCTTCTTTTTTCACTGCTACGATCTTTTTAGTAGGTGCCGGCTGTTCCGCTTGTTTTATTTTTACTCCCGGTGTCTTGACCTCGGTTTGGACTTTGGCGCTGTCGGTCGGAGAGGAGACCGTCACATTGGGGTTCTCCTGTTTATATTTATCTATGCTTGAGTTGCCTGTATTGATAAAGATCTGCGCCTGGGCACCGGTAAATGCAAACGCAAATAGGACAGGAAGGATATGAAATGGTCTCATAATTCTTTTTGGATGAACAATAGGGTAAAATTACTTCTATTTTTAGTTTTGGCAAATCTTTGAATGTGGATTACCCTTATATTGGGTACTTTGCTGAACAAAGAAGGATACATAAATCAAAAGAAACATATAAATCATGTCAGTCATCAATGAAGTAATAGAGCAGGCCTGGGAAAACAGGGAACTCCTGAAAGAGAAAGCAACACAAGATGCTATCCGTGAAGTGATAGAACTCCTCGACAAAGGCAAACTCCGCGTAGCCAAGCCGTCAGGCGACAAATGGCTCGTCAACGATTGGATCAAAAAAGCCGTTATATTATACTTCCCCATCCAGCAGATGGAAACCATTGAGGCAAAACCCTTTGAGTACCATGATAAGATGAAGCTCAAGACCGGCTATGCTGCCCTCGGGGTTCGGGTCGTACCTAATGCCGTAGCCCGATACGGTGCTTTTTTAGCCAAAGGCGTCATTATGATGCCCTCATATGTCAATATAGGCGCCTACGTAGATGAAGGTACGATGGTAGACACCTGGGCCACCGTCGGCTCCTGTGCGCAGATCGGCAAGAATGTACACCTCAGTGGCGGCGTAGGTATAGGCGGTGTACTCGAACCGGTACAAGCGGCCCCCGTCATCATCGAAGACGGCGCATTCATCGGCTCGCGCTGTATAGTAGTAGAGGGCGTCCGCGTAGGCAAGGAAGCTGTCCTGGGCGCCAATGTGGTACTGACTATGTCTACAAAGATCATCGATGTCACCAACGCCGAACCGATAGAGTACAAAGGCTACGTACCCGAGCGCTCGGTAGTGATACCAGGGATGTACACCAAAAAATTCCCTGCAGGAGAATACCAGGTACCATGCGCCCTCATCATCGGCCAGCGCAAGGAAAGCACCGATCTCAAGACCTCGCTCAATAATGCACTCCGCGAGCACGATGTAGCTGTATAGCCGAAAGTTTGATAAATTTGGCGGTCACTTCAGGCGATGGTTTGCGGTTTCTTTATACTTACTACTTAATACTTATTACTTTTTCGGATGATCGATCTGGCTGATAAACTGTCTAATCCCATATTTAAGACCATGTCCGAGGTGAGCGCTAACCTCGGCCTGGAGACATACGTAGTGGGTGGCTTCGTTCGCGATCTTATTTTGAAAAGGCCATGCAAGGATATTGACTTTGTATGTGTAGGTAGCGGTATAGCGCTAGCTGAGGCCGCAGCCAGGGCTATCGATCCGAGGATCAACGTCAATGTATTTAAAAACTTCGGCACGGCTCACTTCCGGTATGAGGATTATGATCTGGAGTTCGTCGGTGCTCGCAAGGAATCATACAGCCGCGATTCGCGCAAACCTGTCGTAGAAGAAGGTACACTCGAAGACGATCAGAATCGCCGCGACTTTACCATCAATGCGATGGCCATCTCTTTGAATAAGCAAAATTACGGCCAGCTTATTGCTCCCTTCAATGGGATGGAGGACCTCGACAATGGTGTGATAAAAACACCGCTCGATCCGGATATTACTTTCAGTGATGATCCTCTCAGGATGATGCGCGCCATCCGCTTTGCCACGCAGCTAAATTTCTATATAGAGCAAAAGACACTGGAGTCCATCGCCAGAAATAAGGAACGAATCAAGATCATCTCCCAGGAACGCATCACAGATGAACTCAATAAGATAATACTCGCCAAGAAGCCATCCATCGGTTTCAGGCTTTTAGAAGAAACAGGCCTGCTCAATCTCATCCTGC
>JAOQAO010000096.1 GCA_025963485.1 Bacteroidota bacterium
ACCTTTATATCTTGTTCTTTGAACTCCATTATAAATTTATTTGCATAAGATTCGCGCTTGGCTTTGTTGAGCTCTATCGAGTCGTCGAGAGAGATGGTATATGGATCTTGTTCTTTCTTCAGAGTAACAAATTTGCTGTCGTGCTGCACATACGGACCGAAGCGGCCTATACTAACTTTGATTTCTTTCTCTTCAAACTCACCTACTACGCGTGGAAGCTTAAACAACTCCATCGCCTCCTCAAACGTAACTGTATCAATAGACTGATTGGCGCGCAGTTTGGCAAATTTCGGCTTATCCTCGCTCTCCGTAGCACCTATCTGTATCATAGCGCCATAGCGGCCCATCTTGGCCAATACGGGCTTGTCAGTAGCAGGGTCAGTACCGAGCAAGCGCTCACCTGTTACCTTCTTTGACTCCTTGGTAGTCGTCTCGATGGTCTGGTGGAATGGCTTGTAGAACTCATCGATCATCACAGCCCAGGCCTTATTGCCCTCCGCTATCTGGTCAAATTGCTTTTCTACATCAGCAGTGAAACCGAAATCAAGCACCTGCTTGAAATTCTCCACGAGGAAGTCATTCACCAGATTGCCGATATCGGTAGGGAAGAGTTTGTTTTTCTCCGCGCCGGTGATCTCGGTTTTCTCGATCTTAGTGATATTATCTTTCGCCAGGGTCAAAACGCGATAGCCGCGCTCCACGCCTTCACGGGCTTCTTTCACCACATACTGGCGCTTCTGTATCGTACTGATAGTAGGTGCATAAGTAGATGGACGGCCAATGCCCAGTTCTTCGAGTTTCTTCACGAGGCTTGCCTCCGTATAGCGTGGCAACGCCTTTGAGAATCTTTCCGTAGCGACCATTTCTTTGAGGTCGAGATTATCGCCCTTGTGCAATGGAGGGAGCAGCGTCGCGCTCTCTTCCTCTTCACTTACTTCAGCATCTTCCTCATCGGTAGACTCTGTGTATACCTTGAGGAAGCCATCAAATATAACGATCTCGCCAGTCGCCTGGAGCTGATCGCTGTTCTTATTATTACCTATAGATATGATAGTGCGCTCTAGTTCTGCGTCACCCATTTGAGAAGCGATGGTACGCTTCCAGATGAGTTCATAGAGACGTTGCTCGTCGCGCTCGGCGTCGACCATTTGGTTCTCTATATATGAAGGGCGGATGGCTTCGTGAGCTTCCTGTGCGCTTGCATTCTTGGTAGTGAACTGGCGCTGCTTGTGATATTGAGGACCGTATTTTGATTTGATCTCCGTAGCGATATTGGCCTGAGCGAGTTCGGACAGGCTGGTGGAGTCCGTTCTCATATAGGTGATGTGACCCGCTTCATATAGTCTCTGCGCTACGACCATCGTCTTTGATACCGAGAAACCCAGCTTACGGCTGGCCTCCTGCTGGAGCGTCGATGTGGTAAATGGTGCAGATGGAGTCCTCTTAGACGGCTTCTTCTCTATGTCTTTGACAGAGAAGGTGGCGCCGATCAGATTGCTCAGGTATTTCTGCGCATCTTCTTCCTGTGCAAATTTAGTAGTGCTTTCAGATTTCAGAACAGTTGTTTTACCCTTGTCATCCTTGACGAAAAACAGTGCCGTGATCTTAAAAGTAGATACAGTCTTAAAGTTTTTGATTTCCCGCTCACGGTCTACTATCACACGTACAGCTACAGACTGCACCCGTCCGGCAGATAGGGATGGACGCACCTTGCGCCAGAGCACTGGTGACAGTTCGTAGCCGACCAGCCTGTCGAGTACACGGCGGGCTTGCTGAGCGTCAACAAGATCCTGATTGATAAGACGTGGATTTGCCACGGCATTTTTGACAGCTTTCTCTGTAATTTCGGTATATGTGATACGCTTTGCGGTCTTGGGATCCAGGTCGAGAACGTGACAAAGGTGCCAGGCTATGGCCTCTCCCTCACGGTCTTCATCCGTCGCCAGGTAGATGTCTTTGGCCCCTTTGGCGAGCTTTTTCAGCTCTTTTATGACCTTCTCTTTATCCTCATTTACTTCATACTTAGGTTCATAGTTATTCTTGATATCTATAGCTATACCCTTGTCCGGGAGGTCACGGATGTGACCATAACTAGATGATACCACGTAGTCCTCACCGAGAAACTTATTGATGGTTTTTGCCTTGGCGGGTGATTCGACTATGATCAGGTTTTTTGACATATTATTATTTGGTCAGAAAATTTTCTAAGGATGCAAAGAAAGTATTTCAGAATTAAAAACCCAATTTCAGTTTTCAGGGCCTTTATTCCCCACCAGTCATTGGTTGTTTTTATTCACGGATTCAGTTCATTATTATCTGCCGAACTTATCTACCTCGCGGATCGTATTCAGCACATCTACCATTCGCCGGCGGGTCTCAAACTCAAAGGTCAGCCTGGTCACGGGCTTGCCATTCTTATAATAGTGGGCTTCCCCCTTCTTGTCAACCTGCATTTCATAGTTATCGCCTGATATACGTATATCCTGCACAGTCAGCTCTACTCCGTTTATTTTTTTCTTCTCCGTTTTGGACTCGTAGTTCTTAAACCGTTCTTCCTCTTCGAGTGCTTCCTGTATCACTTTTTCACGTTTGTCATTGTCCAGCTTAGCCAGATTGTCAGATGTGTCTGGTGGGGTTATGGTTGCATGCTCCGGTGTGGATGGTTTGCGGGCGGGTGCCACAGCGGTCCTCGCTGTATCCTTTTTTTCGCCCTTCATCCGCATCATCTCTATATACTCCTGATAGTTGAGCATTTGAAACTTATTGTACGACAGAAATCTTGCATTGGCATCCATAGCCTGGTATCGTGCGTTGGTCGCCCCAGCCTTTAGCTTCCATACGTCCTTTTTAAGCTCTTGCCTGCGCACGGAGTCTGTAGTCACATTAAGCATTTGGTCATCTTTGATCACCGATAGTTCCAGCAGTCTCGCTTTAGCTAATTGCTTCTGTTGTAGCAGCAGGAAGTAATTTGCCCGCTCGGCCAATCTTTCTGCCAGGTCTTTTTGTGCATTTACCAGATGACCGTATTGTTCATCATCCTTCGTTTTGAGTGAAGCGGCTACATGACTATCCTCTTCCTGCTTGAGCGCATCATAGTGCGCATTGCTCTGGATGATCTGCGTGGAGTATGACCTGATCTCCGATTGGATATTCTCCTCTATCTGCCGCGAATACTTTTCATCCGCCGACATTGTATTGATCTTCATCTTTGATACCAATATATATTGGTTGGCCTGTGCACGATTTAAAAGCACCAGCACCGAATCTGCCCTATGCTGCGGTTTGACCTGCACCAATTCAAATTTCCGCTCCCACAGGCCCTGCAGGTCGATCTCGGGAGATATACGCTTCAGCGGCTCTTTGAAATATAGGCCTTGGGGAGACTTCGGGTCTGCATCCAGGTCTACAGAAAGCGTGTAGGTCTTTGTCTTGCTCTGTTTATTGTCGCTTATGCTAAAGCTCTGCAGCACGTAACCCGATTTGTAGACTATTATTATATATTCCTTGCCTTTGATGATCTCGGTTGAGAAATTTCCTTTGGCATCCGTGTGCAAGGTTTGGATCGGAGAGTTGTATTCATAGACATCTATCAGCGCATCATCCTGAGCGGTGCCTGCGGCGGAGACCTTGCCATTGATGGTGAAAGTCTGGGCATGTACCGATCCGGTTACAATAAATAAAAAGACCAGAATGAAGTATTTAACGTTCATATAATTTGGTTGCAAACATAAGCGAAGTAAAATACTAAGACAATCTCTCACTAGTTTCAAGTCAGGAAATGTTTTCGTAAATTTGGGGATATGAACGAAATTATCTTTTTAGTAGAAGAGGCTGATGAAGGCGGATATATAGCTAAAGCCCTTGGTGAAAGTATATTTACGCAGTCGGAAACTATTGCGGAGTTAAAAGAACTCGTAAAAGATGCGGTAAAGTGCCACTTTGATCTGGCGAATATGCCTAAAATGATACGTCTTCATTTCGTAAAGGAAGAAGTCTTTGCAGTATGAAAATACCAAGGGATTTGTCAGGATCGGAACTGATAAAACTACTAAGGTCCTATGGCTACGAACCAACAAGGCAGTCAGGAAGTCATATTCGCCTAACCACACAGCATTTAGGTGAACATCATATAACCATCCCGAATCATTCGCCGCTAAAAGTAGGAACCCTTTCTGCTATAATAGCTGATATAGCAGCACATATCAACAAAAGCAAAGATGAATTAATGCAGGAGCTATTCAGTTGATTCCTCTTTCCCAAATTCCGTACATTCGTCTCAAATTTCATACATGTCACTCACACCCCTCAACGCCATTTCCCCGATAGATGGCCGCTACCGCGGCAAAGTAGATGAACTAGCGCCATACTTCTCGGAGTATGGCCTGATGAAATATCGGGTGCTGGTGGAGGTGGAATATTTCATATCGCTAACTGAGATACCACTGCCTCAGCTGCAGCCCCTCAGCGAAAAACAAAAACAGGAACTGCGTAGCATCTATATGGACTTCACAGAATCGGACGCTACGGCTATTAAGGTATTTGAGAAGACAACCAATCATGATGTCAAGGCCGTCGAGTATTTCCTCAAAGACAAAATGACTGCCCTTGGGCATGAGAAGGATATCGAGTTCATACACTTCGGGCTTACCTCTCAGGATATCAATAACACAGCTATTCCGCTGTCGCTGAAAGAAGCTATAGCCGATGTATATGGACCGGAACTCGACACGATCATATCGACCGTAACCGATCTGGCACACAAGTGGGCGCAGGTGCCTATGCTGGCACGTACGCATGGACAGCCTGCCTCACCCACCCGCCTGGGTAAAGAGCTACTGGTATTCAGCGAGCGGCTGCTGAAGCAGGTGGCACATTTGGGTGCTATACCATATAGTGCAAAGTTCGGCGGAGCGACGGGCAACTTCAATGCGCACCACGTCTCCTACCCTGCTATAGACTGGGTGTTGTTTGGCGATTTCTTTGTGAATGAACGCCTGGGCCTCGACCGCAGCCGCTATACGACGCAGATCGAGCATTATGATAATATGGCGGCGCTCTTTGACTGCCTCAAGCGGATCAACACCATACTCATCGATCTCAGCCGCGATATGTGGACCTATATATCTATGGAGTACTTCAAACAGCAGGTCAAAGCCGGCGAGATCGGTTCATCTGCTATGCCGCATAAGGTTAATCCGATAGACTTTGAGAATGCCGAGGGTAATCTGGGCATCGCTAACGCTATCTTTGAACACCTTTCAGCCAAGCTTCCTATCTCCCGTTTGCAGCGCGACCTCACGGACTCTACTGTACTGCGCAATATCGGCGTGCCCATAGCACATACTATCATAAGCCTGAAAAGCATAGAAAAGGGACTGAGCAAGCTCCTGCTCAACGAAGCCGCCATCAAAGCCGACCTGGACAATAACTGGGCTGTGGCAGCTGAGGCTATCCAGACCATCTTGCGTCGTGAAGGGTATCCAAAGCCATATGAGAAGCTAAAAGAACTCACACGCGGGGCGCAGATCACGGAGCAGCATATTAAGGACTTTATTGAGACGCTGGATGTGAGTGAGGAGGTGAAGGGCGAGCTGAGGCTGATCAGTCCTTTTACTTACACTGGTATTTGACGGTAGACTTTTGCCGTTCATTCTAAATCCACAGATTTCGGCCGGAAAATTTGGAACACAAGGAAAATTTTGTTTAATTTTAGCATACCAACCTGAAAGACGGCGTTCTTTTGTCATGCGGCTCTATTTACTAACCCCTTAAATGTGATCTAGCCATGAAACTACTCCTCGACATCAAAGACAGCAAAGCCTCCGATCTGCTCCAAATTCTCAGAAGCCTATCATACGTCACTACCAGCCATATTTCAGATGAAAAGCTATCCCTCATCAATGAAGTGGAAGAAGCTGCTGAAGCACTCAAAATGACTGCCTACCAGGGCAAATACAAAGACAGATCATTTCGGGGACATTAATTCCGGCTAAACAAGACATCTATATATACCGGCAGGTGATCGCTATAGCCGCCGTAATAGCGTGGGCCGCCATAGGTACGATTGGGTATTTCCCCGTATTTAGGATGATCGTACATCATAAACTTTGCTTTGAATATACTTCCCTCCATGCTCCTGACATGAGTTTGAGCTGATCTGTCTATGAGGCTTTCACTCACGATCATCTGGTCAAAGACATCGTTCTCGTCGCGATATTTCAGTGAATATTTATGGTCCTTGTATGGTTTCACCATCAGGTCATAGAGCTTGCCAGCCGTGAATGGCTCAACGGGTTCTGATGCGCCTAGCGCTACAGCCACACTGCTGTCTATCGGGTTATCATTCAGGTCTCCCATAATGATGATATTGGCGTTTGGGTTTACTGCCAGTATCTGATCCACTTTATTGCGCAGTACTTTAGCCGCTGCAAACCTGCGCACCTGAGAGGTTTCCTTTCCATCCCTTCGGCTCGGCCAGTGATTGACAAAGAAGTTTATCTCCGCACCTTTTACCGTTCCTTTCATATATAGGATATCGCGGGTACCCTTATCGAGATCGGGGAGTTTGACCGTAAGGAACTCTGTACTGATGACAGTCAGCAGCTTCTTATTGTAAAGTAAAGCTACGTCTATGCCTCTGGGATCAGGTGAGTCCTGCTCTATGACGCCGAGGTCATACTTTTTGAGTGATGGCTGCGCGGCGAGGTCTTCTGACACTTTCTTGTTTTCTATCTCACTGAGGCCGATGACGAGGGGTGCATCTTTCTCTACGATAGCTGAAAGCACCTTTGATATATGATCGAGTTTGGTCTGGTAGCGCTCAGCGGTCCAGTGAGACTTACTACCGGGCGTGAATTCCTCATCATCCGTCTTTGGATCTTTGATGGTGTCAAAGAAGTTTTCGGTATTGTAGAATACGATCCGCGCACTTTTGATCTCTTGTGCATAGCCTGTGAGTGTCAGGCAAAGAGCGAGAATGCAGAGAACGGTAAGTTTTTTCATCAGAGATATTTTGCTGCTGCAATATGCCTCAATTCCTCCTGATAGCCCAGCGGCGAATAGCCAAAAGATCTGGCTTTTTGAATATTTAGGGAAACGTCGGCGGGGCGTGGTACAGACATTTGAATATCTTTTTGGGATAAAGAATGTATCAAAGTCTTATCCAATCCGAACGCTTCAGCTGCCGCCATCCCAAAGTCATACCGCGATACGCGCGCCGTGCCGCCGAGATGAAATAGTCCTGTGGCCTCTTCGCAGAGATGCAGGATGCCCTCTGATACGCTACGCGCGCCACAGATAGAGCGGTATTCATCATGAAAGACATTGGCAGGCTTTCCTTCCCTCATGCCTCTGATGAAAGTGCTGAAATAAGTTTTATCACTGGCCTCTATAGCACCAAACATCAGCGGGCATCTGACGATCAGGGATTCGGGATAGACCTTTGCGGTCTTCTGCTCGGCTTCGAGTTTATGCGCTCCATAGACCATTATGGGATTGGGGATGTCGCTTTCGGTGTAGTTACCTTTCTCTCCATCAAAAACCAGGTCAGTAGAGGTAAACACAAAAGGCACCTGGTAATCGCTGCAAATACCCGCAAGATTGCGTGTGACCTCTACATTGATCTCGTAGGATAGTTCTTTATTTTTTTGACAAAGGGTTGCGTCAGCAAGTGCTGCTGCATGGATAACAGCATCCGGTTCTATATCATCGATCACATTGCCCATGTCGATATAGTTGCGGAGGTCGAGTTGCAGATTGGTGGAGTATTCAAATGATATCTTACCTGAATTGTAAAGTCCGTAAACATCAAAGCCTCTGGCATGGGCTGTCCTTAGCAGGTGATAACCCAAAAATCCTGAAGCTCCCGTGATCAGTATTTTCTTAGCAGCCATTACTCTATACTTCTGTATTATTCTGATTTATTGAAAGCATTCTGCGAATTCTGCTCCTTACTTCTTGACTTCTTTCATCAATACTATATAGGTAGGCAAGTGATCGCTATATCCATGCTGATAGTTATTGCCATCGAAAGTACGCAGCGGGTAGCCTTTGTAGTTACCAGTTTGCTGAATCATGAAATCCTTTTTAAATATCATCGCCTTGCTGTAGAA
>JAOQAO010000272.1 GCA_025963485.1 Bacteroidota bacterium
TTACTTTGTGACCTTCGTGTAAAATGTATTTCTTCCGCTGTTCTTAAAATCTTTGCGCATTAGCGAGAGATGTTTGTATTCCACCTTCGTGCACTTAAGTGAATTCCCTTACGTATCTACTTTGTGACCTTCGTGTGAAATGTATTTCTTCCGCTGTTTTTAAAATCTTTGCGCCTTAGCGAGAGATGTATTATATTCCACCTTCGTGTGAAATGAATTTGTATTCTCCGCGTCTCTCCGCCTCAGCGGTTAAATTGTATTCTATCCAAAATCCGCATTCCGACATCCCAAATCACTTCAGCATCAGCTTCCTGATCTCCTTCACCGGAGCCGAACCATAGCTCAGAAACTGCTCATGAAAAGCCTTCAGGTCAAACTTATCGCCCAACTTTTTCTTCACCTCATCGCGCAGTTCGAGTATCTCGGTCAGCCCGGCGAAGTAACTGGCGAGTTGCACCTGGGACAGCGTAGCCCTTTTAAATTTTTCCTCTGCTTCTGCTGATTGCTGGAATCCCTCATTGACCAATAGTACACCCACTTCTTTAGTATTCCAGCCATAGGTCTGTACATTATAGTCCAGCAGGAAGTTGCACACCTCGCGCAGGTTCCACTTGTCATAGAATAGCTGCATCTCCGGCGATTTGTGGTAGCCCGCTTCTATCATCATACGCTCCGCATAGCAGGCCCATCCTTCTATCATCGCACCATTGCCAAATATGGTTTTGATCACGCTTGGGTTCCTGTTGGAGTATATCAGCTGCACATAGTGTCCGGGTATCGCCTCATGTATATTGAGTATCTGCAGCACGTAGTTATTGTATTCGCGCAGGTAGCTTTCTGCCTTTTCCGGTTTGTAGCTGGTGAGCGGAGTTACATTGTAATAAGTATTTCCCTCCTTGTCGTATGGGCCGGGGCTATTGATAGAAGCGCCCGCGACACCAGCCATATATTCCGGTGTCTTGCGCACTTTCAG
Organism: Bacteroidota bacterium; assembly: GCA_025963485.1. GTDB lineage: Bacteria > Bacteroidota > Bacteroidia > Chitinophagales > LD1 > UBA1941. Next base: position 974 of record JAOQAO010000272.1, read on the forward strand.
TGGTTTCTTTGGATCCAGCGTGATGAGGTTATGGTTATTGATAAATTGTACCAGCTCCGGCATCTGCTTTTCTATAGTTGCCATAAAATCTTCTGGTTTGCAGTGCTTTTCAGACAGTTTATTTATCATGGCGCGGATAGCTCCCAGAGTATCCTGAGGCATTGGCGTGCCCTTCATATATTGTGGCCACAGGGAGGCGGTCAGTTGATACATATCCCTGTGCAGTTCGGTTTTCCTTGCCATAGCCTTCATATACATTTCCTGTGCTGAGGTAGCAGATTGTATGTCATAGTTAAACTTCTTAGCATACATGGCCTGGCCTATAGCGTATGGGCGTGTATTTTCCGCTGTAAACTTACCTTGCAGGGCCTTCAGCCATGCTACGTAATCTTCGATAGCTTTTTTAGCCGCTACTGCATTTTTATTAAAGGCATCTTTCTCCGTCACGCTCAGCTTCGATAGTTTCAGTGAATCAGGAAATACATCCGTAAAAAATGACAGCAATCCATCACCCTGCATGATCGCCAGCCGGGTATGTTCCTGTGTGGGCTTATTGATGTTATGCTTTGCAGCCGCATAGTATGCGGGTACTTTTTCCAGGCGAGATGACAGGTTCCTCAGCTTCTCGTCGAGCGGTGCGGGGTTATTGTTGATCACATAGTCTATGGCGTCGCCTACATTATAGGAGGCGGGGTTCCACTCATACTCTTTAAACTCATTCTGATAAAACAGGCCCGACAATACATAATTTTGTATCAGCTTATAGTCTGTGAGGTTAGCATCCGAGAGCATGTCAGTATTGACTTCCTTGAGTTTTATGCGGGTTTCATTGAGGAAAGCCAGGGAGCTTTTCATCCCAGCCTCATCAGGTATAGACAGCACTGCATCATATTTGTGAAAACCCTGCTGAGATGCCCATACCGGGTTCATAGCCCATAGTTGGCTGATAAAGGTATTCTCTTTCCAGTCGGTAAACTTTTTATCTGCTTCGCTATTCGCTGTCACAGTAGCTGTCAGCAGTATGCCTGCTATAAGCAGCGCTAATGATTTTCTCATGATCTTGAAATTAGTAGGGTAAATGTATGAGAAAAATCCGAAGTAGGTATCTGCGAAACCGCTCAATATTTCAGTAGCCTGATATTTATTCCCTACTTTTGTTTCCATATTCATACCAGTGCTGCAACGCATCATCAGATTCATTTTTTTTGGCAACTATTTCGTGGGCGTGCTCGGTATAGCCTTATCCATAGAGACTAGTATCCAGCTGCAGGTCCCGCTCAATTCCATGCTGTTTTACCTCCTGCTCTTTTGTGCTCCGGTCATGTATTATACCTATGCCTATACAGGTGTATTGCAATCGTCGTCTACAGCCAATCTTCGCTCAGAATGGTATCGCAGCCATCAGGTACTGGCGCGGTATAGCCTGTTCATCCTTTTTATCCTATGCGCGATCATCAGCGCCGTAATACTGGGCCGGTACTTCCATAATATCCTCCACCTGCCACCGCTGTATTGGACCATGATGGCGCTCATACTCCTCGCCTCGGTTTTGTATTACGGTCTCCTGCCCAGGTCACTGATCAAAATAAACCTCCGCAACACCGGATGGCTCAAAGCCTTCGTCATTGGATTCGTCTGGGCGGGCTGCGTCAGCCTGGCACCTTTGGTCATGCTGCAGATAGAAGGAGTGAAAGAGACCGTCGACCCCATTCTCGTCGTCGGTCTTTTTATCAAAAACTGGATGTTCTGCACCGTGAATGCGATCATGTTTGATATGAAAGACTATGAAGATGACTCCAATAAACAACTTAAAACATTCGTCGTAAGGTTTGGTATACATAAGACCATCTCCTTTGTGCTCATACCGCTTTCGCTGATCGGCGTTGTGGCCCTGATCGCATTTGCGCAGTATCGCCATTTTGGCCTCATACCCATCCTGATCAATCTCATTCCATTTCTGCTTTTGCTGATCGTTTCGTATTCTATGCACCAGCGCAAAAGCATTTTCTACTATCTCATCGTCATAGACGGCGTCGTATTAATCAAAGCTTTATGCGGTATTCTCGCAATGCAATTTATTTATACCTGATGGCAACTAATTACGATAGTATAGCCGGTTCATACGATTTTCTGAGTCGTTTGGTATTTGGCAGGTCTCTGGTAGATGCGCAGCTATGCCTGCTGCCATACATCCCGGCAGGTAGCAGGATACTGGTAGCAGGTGGTGGCACCGGATGGATATTGGAGAGCATTGCGGATATTTATCCTGATGGACTACATATAGATTATGTAGACTCTTCGGAGAGGATGCTGACCATTGCCATGAAGCGGAACTACAAGGGTAATACGGTCAGCTTTATACATCAGCCCATTGAAAATTATTCGGCATCGCCTCTTTATGACGTCATCATCACTCCTTTTCTCTTTGACAATTTCACAGAAGAAAAGGCTCATACCGTATTTCTAAAACTGAATGATCTGCTCAGGAGCAATGGCCTATGGCTTTATACAGATTACGTATCCACGGTGCAGGGACCCTTTTGGCAGAAACTTCTTTTGTGGACCATGTATTTTTTCTTTCGCATGGTCTCCCATGTCGAGGCAAAACGCATGACCGAAATGAGCAAATACTTTGGGCAGAGTTATAAAGTAGAATTTGAAACATCCCACTATTCCGGTTTCATCAGTTCCATTGCTTACCGCAAGATGTAGTCATTATACCGCTTGTTTCTTCTTTTTGTCGCCTTAATATGCTTAGGCATATATAGTTATGCCACTGGCGGCTGATTCTGAAATTCTGTTAACCGGATCGCTTTACTTTCCCCATTCACGGTATGGCATGGAAATGGTTTAACAAATACCATTCACTTATTAGACTTAAAAAATTCAAGGTTATGAAAAAGACAATGTTTTTGATCGTTTTGCTTTCTACAATTTTAGTGACACAGCAAGCCCATTCTCAGGCGAGCATTTCAGTAAATATCGGTGTCCAACCCGTATGGGGCCCTGTAGGGTACGATTATGTCAACTACTATTATATACCGGATATAGACGCCTATTATGATGTGCCAAATCGTGTATATATTTATCAGGATGGTGGTGTTTGGGTCAGGAGGCCTTCCTTGCCGCCGGCCTTTGTCGGATACGATCTGTATCATGGCTACAAGGTAGTGATAAATGATCGCGACCCATGGCTGCGTCATGACGTATACCGCAATAAATATGTCGTCTACAAAGGCCATCATGACCAGGCATTCATCCGCGATAGCCGCGAACAGAGATATTATCAGATCAAGGAGCACCCTATGCACGGCCAGTATCATCCGGACAATCATCCTGTGCAGCACCAGGCTGCTCCCCAGAATAACAGGGTAGTAGAGCATGGCAATGGTCACGGCAATGGTGGCGGAAACGGCCATGGCGGCGATAAGGGTCACGGAGGCCACTAATAGAAACTACTTATCGTACTTTCTCAGCAGCTTGAGCAGAGTATCCATATCATGCGGGAGGGGAGATGTGAATTGCATTTCTTCTCCCGTTTTAGGATGAGTGAGAGTGAGGGAGTATGAGTGTAGCGTCAGCCTGGCGATCACAGGCCTTTCCTCCTCGTCAGACTGTTTGTATTTCTTTTTGATGGTCGACAGGAGAAAAGATCCATTCGCACCATAGACACTATCTACCAGCAGCGGATGTCCTGCTGATGCGAAGTGCACCCTGATCTGGTGTGTGCGCCCCGTTTTGATCTCTACATTAAGCAGCGCACATGAGCGGAATTGCTCCTCTACCTCAAATAATGTCAAGGCCTCTTTGCCTTTTGAGTGTATCATCATCGTGCCCAGTTTATTGGGCCGCTCCATGATGGGGCTGTCTATCTCGCCCGCCGTCCCTTCCATTCTGCCGGATACGATGACTTTGTATATTTTCTTTACATCGCGTCCTTCAAATTGCTTTGACAGGCTTTTGTGCGCTTCTTCATTTCGGCCAAAACAAACCACGCCCGTTGTTTCTCTGTCTAGTCTATGCACGACCCAGAGTTTACCATGTTTTGCTTCCAGTATCGATTGCAGGGAGGGTTTCTCGGTATTAAACCGCTCAGGTATCACCGTGATACCGCTGGGCTTATCCGCGATCAGTATGTCGTCGTCTATATATATGACGGATGGAGCTTGTTGTTTCATCAGGCGGCAAATTTACATTTATCTCATAGCCTGAGATAAATTATTTAGCCGTGTACTTATCAGGAGTGATATTGATCATGCAGATATAGTCTTTATCACTGCCATAGTAGCTATACTGCATTGTGATATTATTGTCCCGGATAGCCTTTAGCTCTTTTTGGATTTTTATCGAGCTGACCATGCCGGGCGTGAGTTTATCTTTAAACAGATTTGTATCCAGCTGCGCGGCAGTAAAGTGTACCAGCGTATAGTGATAGCGTATGGTTTTTTCTCCGGCAGGTAGAGTGGCGCTATCCATGCGGGTCTCCGCATCCAGCATGTTAGGGCAGGTTTTGTTGACTTCTTTGACTGTAGCTTGCAGCAACCCTTGGACATATCCTTTGCGGAAGGAATCACAGCTACTGGTGATGAGCAATGCTGAAAGGCAGATGAGGATAAAGGTGAGGTAGTTTATTGTTTTCATTTCAAAGTTTTGAGATTGTATTCGCTAAAGGATTTTTTCAGTTGGTCTTTACTCCTGTGTCGCGGTACCGAAATAATCAGAACCGTCCTCAGTGACATAGATTGTGAGCTTATCACCGCGCTGTATAGCATAGCCGCTCACGGATGCATGCAGGCCATTGGTAGATGTCTGCTGAGGGATGTCAAATTTATATTTGCCGGTCAGCGTGCAGCTGATCCTGTAGCCTTTATTGTTAAAGTTGGACAGGTACATCTGTGTAGGTTGCGCAGGATTGTTGCTAAAGACCATCTGGTAGCTCTGGCTATTGCCCAGCGGATCATTAGACGTGATGTCCCAGGTACCATAAAATTTCTGTTTGGAAAATGTAGCGCAGTGATAGCCCTCATATCCCAGAGCACAACTTGTATCGCAGTTTCTGCCCGACCACGGATCAGGGCAGGAGCAGCCGTTGGGAGCACAGGTACCCCCATGCAGACAGTTGTCGCATTTATGGCAACTGCTAGCTATGACCATGATCACAGTCATTATTAGGGGAATTAATATATTCTTCCGCATTCTGGGGTGGATGCTTCGTTAAAATACTAAATTAGAACGTTTATTCAGTATGAAAAGGTTTGTAGTCAACATTTTGCTGGTTTTGTCTCCTATACTAGTATACGGACAAAACTATACTTCTGTTCTAAAAGGGGCCATAATTGATAAAGATTCCCGCCAGCCGCTCTATGGCGTCAATGTTTCTGTGGTCAGCGTCAGTCCTGTTATTGGTACCAGCACTGATGATAAAGGTTTCTTTATTATTAAAAATATTCCTACTGGTCGCGTCAATATTAAGATGTCATATGTAGGCTATGAGGATGCATACCTCAGCCAGATACTGATCGGTACCGGCAAGGAAACTTATGTCAATGTCGAGATGCAGGAGAAAGTGAACAATATGAAGGAGGTCGTAGTCAATAGTGGCAAAGACAAAACAAGACCCAATAACAGCTTCGCCAATGTGAGTGCGATGTCATTCTCCGTGGAGGAAACAAAGCGATATGCCGGCACACTCAATGATCCCTCGCGCATGGTGCAGACCTTCCCCGGTGTAGTCTCTGCAGGAGATGACAACAATGCCATCGTCATACGTGGCAATTCTCCGCGTGGCCTGCTCTGGCGGATGGAAGGAGTCGAGATACCAAATCCAAATCACTTCGCCGGGTCTGAAGGGTCCACAGGTGGTGGCGTGAGCATACTGAGCGCGAATATGCTGGCCAATACAGATTTCTATACCGGCGCTTTCCCGGCAGAGTATGGCAATGCCACCTCCGGCGTCTTTGACCTTAATCTCCGCAAAGGCAATCCGGATAAATGGGAGCAGACCCTGCAAGTAGGGGTATTGGGACTAGAGGCTGCTGTGGAAGGGCCTTTCAGTAAGAAGTACAAAGGCTCTTATCTCGTCAACTATCGCTATTCTGCGCTGACGCTTTTTTCATTATTAGGTCTTCCCCTGGGTGGCAATCAGGTGCCCAAGTACCAGGACCTCGCTTTCAATTTTTCTTTCCCCACTAAAAGCATCGGCACTTTTACGCTCTTCGGCATGGGCGGCCTGAGTAGCCTCGGCAATAGTGTAGGCAAAGACACCACTGCATTCAAAACGCTTAGCGACCGCACCGAGGAAGCCTTGAAACAAAAAGTAGGAGTAGTAGGTGCTACGCACAATATTGTTTTCAAAGACCATAAGACATCGCTCAAAACTGTCCTGTCCCTCAGCGGCACTGACAATTCAGATAATGAGGATACCGTCGATAATCAGTTAGCCCGCGCGCCTCTCGGCAATAATTCTTTCCGCTACGTATACATCCGCCTCGCCTCCACGCTCAATCGCAAGATTGACACACGTAATACTATCCGTGCAGGCGCAGAGTTTCAGCGGATAGGTTACGATCTGCATCAGGATGGGCTCAATGATACCACGGGTGTATACTCCACGCAGCTCAGCACCAGAGGGCAGACTTTTCTTGTGCAGGGATTCGTGCAGTGGAGGCATAGGTTTTCAGACCGTTTTTATCTTGTGTCAGGATTGCACTTCACCTATGGTGCTATCAATACGAAATTTTACGTCGAACCGCGCATGAGTGCCGAGTACCGCCTCACGGAGAAGATGAACCTCACCGCAGGAGTCGGCCTGCATAGCAGGATGGATGCAGTCTCCACTTATACTGCGCAGTTACTGCCCGGCTCCTCTTTCGATCCACTGCAAAACCGCCATCTGGATTTCACGCGTTCATTTCACAGCGTCGTCGGTTATAACTATTCTTTCTTTAAGGATTTCAGGCTACGAGTGGAGGTATATTACCAGTACCTTTTTAGCGTACCAGTCGGCACAGGCTCTTATGGATATTTCTCGGTGATCAATCTCAATGATGGTTTCGTCAATGTACCGCTGGTGAGCAAAGGCAAGGGCTACAACTATGGTATAGAAATTACACTTGAGAAATACTTCACGCACAATTACTATTTCATGTATACCCTGTCGCTCTTTGATTCTAAATATAAAGGCACTGACGGCATCTGGCGAAATACTGTCTACAATTCAAACTACGTGATGAATTTCCTCGGTGGCAAAGAATTCGTAGTAGGCAAAAGGAAGATAAACCGCATCGGTGTCAATGCCAAGATCATCTGGCGCGGAGGTACGCGCGATACGCCTATCGACTTCGCGGCATCGGAGGCCGCTGGTAGCACTGTCTATGATAACTCACAAACCAACGCTATCCGCCTGCCTGATTATTTCCGCATCGACTTCGGCGCCAACTATCGTCGTAATAAAAAGAAATACGCCTGGGTACTCTCCGTCGACATCCAAAACGTCATCAACCGCGAGAACGTCGCCTACCGCTCCTACGACCGTGTCGCTCACGCCATCATCTATAAGCGCAATCTCGGCATCATTCCCGTATTGAGTTATAAGGTCGAGTTTTAAAAAAAACGCAACACACCGTCATTCCGAGGTTTTTCAAAACATAAAAATAGACGCGATAAAACCGAAGGAATCCCAAACCTCAACAGGACGTATGAAAGTAATCTTGTATTAAAGCCTTCCCCTTCGGGGAAGGTTTGGATGGGGCCGCATTATGCCGGCCTCACCTCCAGCCACCTCAACCCCACGATACCTACCAGTACACAAGTGGTAAAGAATATTTGCAGCATGCTCGTGGCTTCTTTGAAGTAGAAGATATCTACAGTCTTGATCATGATCAGGGCAAGGCCCATCCATACGGCGAAGGCAGTGCCTGCAGGGATCTCCTTCATCGCGCGGGTGATAGCGAGCACATTGCTAAGGCCTAGTATGATGTATAGTGCGAGAGGTAATAGAGCCGCGCCTGACTCTGCCGTAAATAATGTCGCAGGCCGGATAGTAAACACCTTTTTCATGTCCAGCACTTTCAGCGTGAATGTCCAGAGGGTTTCCAATACGGATGCTAAAACCAGAAAGAACCAGGCCATTATTTTGTGGTTTGAGGGTTAGGCGAGGGGCCGATAGTTGGTTCTTCCTCTTCTTTTTTGAATATTCTAAGCACGGGCTTTTTCCAGTCGATATATGTTTTCACGAGAGGGATAGCTTCTATTTTCTTCACATCGAAACGGTGAAAAGCAAACCAGTGCTGCATGAAATAATCCTGCGGGAAATCATACGGCAGGCCAAACTTATCAGGCTTCATCATTTTGTACTCACGAGGATTCAGCCCCGGAATGAACATCGTGCCGAACATCCAATCCCAAAATGCAAACTTAGTCCCATAGTTGGAGTAGAAAACCTCCTGATGGTCCGAGTGATGCCATTGGTGCATCTCCGGGCCATTGATGATATATTGGAGCTTACCTGAATGTATATCGATATTAGAGTGTATCCAAATACCCCATGTAGCATCGAGGAGCGCTTTGATCGGTACCACGATAGCTGCCGTCTCGACATCAAGCAGCAATACTATAGGTGCGAACTCGATCGTCTGATTGATGATAATCTCCAGTATGTGTGACCGCGAGCCCGCGAGCCAGTCTACTTCTTTATTGGAGTGATGCGCCTCGTGTGTGCGCCAGAGGATCTTATTGTGGTGCTGCAGCCGGTGAAACCAATAGATATAAAAGTCGTGAGTAAATAGGAACAATAGCACGAGCGCCCAGATCGGCCAGTGTGAGAGCACCGTACCCTCATAGTTAAACCTCACTTTGAGCGGAGCGATGATATAGCTATTGATCAGTATCGACAGGAAGTAACTCTGGATAAAAGTATACCACACCATATCCAGCCAGAATCCCTTCCGGAAAAACTTAACGCCCTTGGTATAAGGAAAGATGCGCTCTAGTGTCACGATGAAACATATCCATGTGACAAGTATAGAGGTCGTAATGATCGTAGTGGTATCCAGCATGGTCAGCCCCAAAAATAAGCCTTAAATATCAATATCCATATGTACCATGACCAGAGTCACGATTTTGTACCCTAAAAAAGCATAAAATCGCGATTACCCGTATCAAGGACCGTTTGTTTTCCTTCCTATTTATGATTAAATTTAGAATGATCACTCAATAAATACCATGTATACCACTTATCATTTGACCTCAGCGCAGGATGTGAACTCAGATATACTGGATGCCATCAAAGCGGCATTTAAATCCAAACCTATTACCATTATTGTAGAGGAGGATGACAATGCTTTTGAGCTTACTGCAGATATGAAAGTCGTTCTGGATGATCGCCTCCAGGAAGACGAAAAGACACTGCTTTCGGCTGATGAATCTTTAAGTCAATTGAATAAAAAGTATGGCTTATAAAGTTCTTGTTTTTCACCCCGAGCCCAGAAAGAAATAGAGAATGCCATTGACTTTTATGGCCTTTACAGCGCAGATGCTCCCTTGCATTTTGTCACACAATTAAGGGATGCATATCTAACGCTCAGTACAAATCCCTTTTTTGAAATACGCTATAAGAATATACGTGCGCTAAGGATCAAGCGTTTTCCTTATTTATTATACTTCGTGATCAATGAATCACAAAATAACGTGAGAGTGCTTTCCTGTTTTCATAGTAGGAGAAGTCCGGACAAAAGACCGAAGTAATAAAACAAGAAATGCATTCAGCTCTTTGAGAGCTTAAATGCATTTCTTGAATGAATTCTTCGTGTCCTTCGTGTGAAATGTATTATTTGACTCTCCTCAGCTTAGCCCGCGGCCCCAGTTCGCTGTCATATACTTTCTTGACGCCATCGCCTAGAGCAGCTTCGATATCGCGGATGTCTTTCACGAGTTTAGCCATGCCCACAGGCTCGATAGAGGCAGCCTGGTCAGAACCCCACATAGCGCGGTCCAGTGTAAAGTGACGCTCTACAAAGGTAGCACCTAAAACCACAGCCGCCAGCGTAGTAGCCAGCCCTGTCTCATGCCCTGAGTAGCCGATAGGTACGTCCGGGTATTTGCCTTGCAGCGTGTGGATCATGCGCAGGTTGAGCTCATTGGTAGGAGCGGGGTATGATGAGGTAGAGTGTGCGATCAGCAGGTTCTCTGTGCCGAGGTGATCTACCGCAGTAGATATCTCATCCATCGTAGACATGCCGGTAGAGATGATCAGCGGCTTGCCGGTATCTTTTTTCTTTTGGAGCAAAGGCATATCTGTCAGTGCCGCAGATGCCGCCTTGTATATCGCCGGGTCGAACTGTTCGAGGAATTCCACAGACTCCTCATCCCAGCAGGATGCGAACCAAATGATACCTTTCTTTTTGCAAAGCGCATCTATAGCGCGGTATTCGTCTTTGCCGAATTCTACTTTATACCTGTAGTCGATATAGCTCATCGTGCCCCATGGCGTTTCGCGCATGACATTCCATTGATCCTTTGGTGTAGATACTTCAGGTGTACGCTTTTGAAACTTGACTGCATCGCAGCCGCATTTGACGGCTTCTTCTATGAGCAGGAGTGCATTGTCCATTGAACCGTTGTGATTGAGACCGATCTCTGCGATCACGAAGCAGGGCTGTCCCTGTCCGATCACGCGACCATTCTTTAATGTGTAAGTCTGCATTTATGTATTTTAGTCTCTTAGTTTTATGATCAGCTCCGCAAACTCGCGGAATGCGCCTGCCCCTCCGGGCAAACTGCAAATATAATGGACTGTTTCTTTAATCAAACTATTGCCGTCTGAGGGGCTGGCAGTCAGTCCTGACATGCTGATCACCTCCAGATCGTTCAAATCGTCGCCAATGTAGGCTATTTCATCAGCGTTCAGGTTATGCCCGAGCAAAACTTCTTTCAGCCGTTGTTTTTTGTCTTTGACACCGAGGTAGAGGTGCGTGATCTGTAGCTTTTCAGCCCTTTTCGTCACTATCGGCGAGTTCTCGCCCGTCATGATCCCAGTCTCTATGCCGCACACCTTGCGCAGCCTTTCCACCCCCATTCCATCACGCAGGTTAAATTTTTTCAGCTCCTCCCCATTGGCAGAGACATACACACCACCATCGGTGAGTACGCCGTCACAATCGGTGATCAGTAGCTTGATTTTCGCTGCCCTCTCTCTGAATTCCTGTTCCTGCATATTATTTCGGATGTCGGATTTTTGATTTCGGCTGTTTAGCCCCAATCCTCCATCCATTTTTATTTCGTTTTCAAATAGCCCTTCCGTTGTCAATTATCCATTGTCTATTATCAATTACATAGCTGTCCATCCACCGTCCACGATCAGGTTCGCCCCCGTCATATATGCCGAAGCATCACTCGACAGGAAAACCACCGCACCCTTATAATCCGTCGGCACAGCCATTCTCTTCAGCGCTGTCTTCCTGCTATAGTTCTGCACGAAAAATTCATCCTGGCTATTTTCTACACCTCCCGGTGAAAGCGTATTCACGCGCACACCCTTTTCGCCCCAGTAGGCAGCAAGGAAGCGGGTGAAGTTCACCACTGCACCCTTAGTAGCCGGATAGGCTGGTGATTTATAAAACGTTTGTTCGCCCTTTGCATTTTGATAAATGCTCTGGTCCGGACCTACGACACCATAGGTAGAAGCCACATTAATAATGCTGCCCTTTCCCTGCTTAGCCATCACCGTACCAAACACCTGCGAGCATAAAAACACACCCGTCACATTTACATCGAGAGACTTCTGCCACATGTCTATTGGATAGTTCTCAAACATCGACTGCGTAGCTGCCATCGCCGGATTTTCAAACATATCATTGATCGCAGCATTGTTTATGAGTACATCGATGCTGCTGTATTTTGCTAATATTTTATCACGCCCCGCTTCTAAGGACGATTTATCAGTCACATTTATTGCAAGACCCATATGGTTACCATGAGCACCACGCTCTTTGGGCGTCCGGTCAGATGAAGGATCTGCATGCGTAGATAATATTTCTGCAAAAGCATCACAAGCATCGGGGTTCACATCAGCCACCACCACATTGGCACCGGCCTCCGCCAGCGCACGGCAGTGTTCCTTACCTATCAGCCCGCATGCACCGGTGACTATTGCTGTCTTTCCTTTTAGAGAAAATAATTCCATTCGTTGGTATTAAGTAGTTAGTATTAAGTATTAAGAAAATACAAAACTCTAACCGTTATATTTACTTTAAAGTGTATCTCTTTAGTTTAGTATTCAATTCAACCAGCAACATCTTCAATTGTATTCTGCATTAGTCTTAATACTAAGTACTGACTACTAAATACTAGTATTTAGTTTTTCTAAACACCACATCCAATACCTCACCTTTCAGCAAGTCCTTCGCATTGCCATCGGCCACAGCTTTCTTGATGATAGGCAGCACATCGTCGTACGCCTTGAGTGTATATTCTATATCCGCATCTGAGTGGCTGAAGCTCATATTGTGAGAGCCACCCCAGAGGATACCGCGCTTTATCATTTCTTGCTGCATGAGTGTTTTCATCACCAGGCCATCACCTGCTCCGGGCAGGAAGTTGATCGCACCTCGGCAGTCAAAACCGCCTGCGTTTGTCACTTCTTCCAGTCCGTATTTAGCTACAAGGGCATTATATCCTGCTTTCAGTTTCGCGCCTTGTTTTGCAAGGTAAGCTGGGACGTTCTTTTCTTTCAGCTCTGTGATCGTAGCGATCGTAGCGGCCAATGAAAGTGCTTCTCCACCGAACGTGGTAAAGATAAACACATCATGTTCGCCACGCTCTATCACATCCTTGCGACCGGTGAGGAAAGAGATTGGCATACCATTCGCCACGGCCTTGGAGAAGCAGGCCAGATCTGCCTTGATACCAAAGTACTCCTGCGCGCCACCCAGTGCCACGCGGAAGCCGCTCCACATTTCATCAAATACGAGCAGTGAACCATTCTCTTTAGTCAGCCTTGCGACCTCATCGAGGAAGCCTTCCTTCGGCGCTTCAAAAATGTATGGCTCCAGTATCACACATGCCACATCGCTGTCCAGCACAGCCTTCAGCGAGTCGATATTATTATAGGAGAAAGTTTTCGTCAGTCCTTGCACTTCTTCAGGTATGCCGGCATTGCGCGTAGTCGTGCCGATATACCAGTCATGCCAGCCGTGGTAGCCGCAGCATACTACCTTCTTGCGGCCAGTATGCGCACGGGACAGACGCACCGCCATAGATGTCGCATCGCAGCCAGTCTTGGAGATACGTACGCTTTCGGTATTAGGCACGATAGATTTGACCAGTGCCGCAGCCTCATACTCCAGCGGAGACATGAGCGAGAAGGTGATGCCCTTCTCCAGTTGCGCCTTGATAGCATTGTCCACTACATCATAGCAGTAGCCGAGAGACAGCGGGCCGACGCCCATCGTGTAGTCAATATATTCATTGCCATCCACATCCCATACGTGGCTGCCTTTGCCGCGATCGAGGTATACAGGGGCTACGCCTCTGGTGTGTTGTCCTGGACCCTTCGCGAGTGTCTGGCTCACCGGGTGCATGATCTGCTTTGCTTTATTCAGTATCTCTGTAGACTTCGTGATCGTAGGGAAGTCCTGATTCAGCGCAGGTTTATTGGGCATATTCTTTCGTTTAATCGAGTTTAAATCAACGGCTATTTTTCGGGTGCGAATATACCTTATTGCCCCGGTCTTTTATGCACAAAGTGTCCGGAGCGTAATAGATTAATAATCAATGGTTAAATAGCTGCTGTCAGGGCACATTCCCACCATGCCTGTCAGGCATCATGAGTAATGGCCCATAAACAGTTTATAAAGGTTGGCAGGGGATTTCCTAGATTCGTCAGTATTGTCACAAATAAGGCAAGCCCCAATGGAGAACAACCAACAGGTATTTTCATCTAAAGAAGCCGTACAGCGGTATGCTGCCGACACCTATCTGCAGAAAGGAGAGCGGGCGATACTCGATGCTTTCGTAAAGAAGATCGCCGGTGGCAAAGTGCTCGATGTCGGCATCGGTGCCGGCAGGACCATCCCATACATCTCAGCATTGGCGGGAGACTATACCGGAGTAGATTATTCGGAAGAGTTCGTAGAGCACTGCCGCGCCGCGCATGCCCATGATCCGAAGGTGAAAGTACAATGGGCCGATGCACGGGACCTGTCAGCTTTTGACGAACATAGTTTCGACTTTATACTTTTCAGTTTCAATGGCCTCGATTGCGTAGGATATGACGACCGCAAAAAGATACTAAAGCAGTTTGATAGGATTTTAAAACAGGACGGCCTCCTCGTTTATTCCTTTCACAATAAAGGCAATCTCGATCTCCTCTATTCTTTCCAGTTCCCACGCAATCCCTTCAAATACCCCGGCGAATGGCGCCGTATGAACCAGATCCGCGAGATCAACGGCGACAAAGAAAACTACAAAAGTAAAGACTGGTTTATCATCCGAGACGGAGGAGAAAATTTCACCCTCAATAATTTTTACGCTGATCCTCTCCACGAGAAGCGCCTATTGGAGGAGCTGGGTTTCACACAATTCAGCTTTTATGAATCGCTGACCGGTAAAAAGTTGAGTGCAGATGATGTGCAATCCTCGGATACACCGTGGATATATATTACGGCGATGAAGGGATAAATGTCCGATAGCTTTAAGTCTTTATCTAGCTCTTTCTTAGATCGTATTTTTCAAGGATTTTCCAGCAATGTTCATCATAGTTATTAAAATGGCAATCGCCAAATGACTTACCACTCATACAAAAGCACAAATAATCCTCGTCATGATTGTTGTTTATAAATTTAACAAGTTCATTTTTTTCACCTTGTAGATAAATATATTGAGCAGCTTCGGCTCCTTCTAAATTAATTTCTCCAAGATTACTTGCTCTATCTCCCTTATCTGTGATGTCAAATATCAATTTGTTCACCGTCCTTAAGTGATCAACCATTTTTAATCCTAGAGGATTAACCATGATGTTATTGATCCGTTTACCTTCATAAAGGATATTAAGATCTGGTAGGAAAAGAATTTGATTAACGTGAGGAGTTTCTTTTTGTGTAATGTCGACTAACTCACCATTGAGGGATTTCCAAATTGCATGACATTCTAATTCAATAAAGTATAGCTCTCTGTGTAGTATCCATCCAATTACCATTTCACCACCATCGCTTTTTATTTTTGCCTTAACCGAAGGAAAACAGAAGCGATATGGAGCGTTAGTTTCTGGACGTACTGGAACAACAAAAGGTATGGCAACTTTTTCTGAAAGGTCTTTTAAGATAAGTTCAAATTGCGAATCTGTGATCATAGGTAAATATGATGATATTAATAAAAAACTAAGTCTTTGATTTTAGCGGTCAGAATCCTCTCCAATGTACTCCATAAACTCTCATACCCTCAATACCTCACTTAAAACTCTTAGTGTGAATTACTTTTCAACCCAAGCTATTTTAGATTGCCAGTGTTCCGTTTCTTATACCGCTTTGTCCTTACGGTCTCTACTTCTTTCGTGATTTCTAATCCGCTTGGTGCTTTATCTTTGATCTTAGAACGTATTCTTTGCATTACCTGCACGAAACCATTGTTGGATTCTTCATCAGGGGAAATAGTATTTAATTCAGGATTAGGCATTGGATGTTCCTTCCTATGAATATAATGAATTTATAGTGTGATTGATTATGCTAAATTCGCCAGTATCCTCTCCGCTATCTGCTCCCCCGTAAATCCCTCATACTTCAAAACTTCAGAAAGAAGCCCCGGCTTAAACCACCTCTCATTCAGAGAGAGGGGCAACACATTCGCAGTAGTTCTGTTTTTGAGTAGCACCTCAGCGATGATGCTATAGAGTCCCCCCGTGAGGAAGTGGTCCTCTATACTCACGAGCAGTTTCGATGTTGCAGCTACTTTCAGAATCGCTTGCTCATCTACCGGCTTTAGCGAGCGCATATTCAGCAATCCTACGCTGAGACCTTTATCTTTTAGTATCTGCATGGCTTTCAGTGTTTCTTCCAGCAGCATACCGTATGTCAGTATTGTCACATCTGTTCCTTCGCTGATCACTTCCGCCACACCGGTTTTGAATGGCGTATGCTTGCCGTACGCATCCGGGCGAACATTGAGACGTACATAAGCTGGGTGTGGTGATGCCCAAATCTCAGGCAGCATGGCGACCATGTCCGCATTGTCCGATGGACAGAAAACAGTCATACCCGGTATCGTCCTCATCAGCGCTACATCTTCTATAGCCTGATGTGTAGGCCCGTTGCCGTCGGAGAGGAATCCTGCTATCCATGCGCTGAGTTTCACCGGCAGGTGAGCGATGCCCACATCCGTGCGCACGAACTCATAGGCCCTGTAGATCAGGAATGGCGCCAGTGCATGGCATATCGGCACGCGACCTCTCAGTGCGAGACCAGCAGCCATGCCTATCATGGTCTGCTCCGTGATACCCGTATCGATAAATCGTGCGCCTAGTAGCGGCGGTAGTTCTTTCACCACAGCGCGGTTCTCGGCAGTCATGACGATATACCTGTCGTCATTGAGTGCTGTATGTTTGATGAGTTCTGGATATGTTGTCATGTCGATTTCTCTGTGTGCTCTTTTGTATTTCTAATAATCTCTGTGCCCTCTGTGATACGTATTCTATCTCACCGTCAGGGTCTCAGACGTCAATGTCGTCTCTGCCGCGCCATGTAGTTCCTTCATGAGGCTTTCTACTTCGGCAGCGTTGAAGTTGCAGAACCATCTGTCTGCGCGAGCCTCGATGCTTGGCAGACCTTTGCCGCGCACAGTGTCGGCTATGATCACCGATGGCTTTTCCTTATGGAATGGCAACTGCGAGAAAGTCTCCTCCAGCGCTTCAAAATCATGTCCGTCAATCCTTTTTACCGCGCAGCCGAATGCCTCAAACTTATCCGCCAATGGCTCCAGCGGTATCAGGTCCTCGGTCTTCATATTCGCCTGGAAGTGGTTCCTATCCACGACGATCGTCAGGTTATTCATCTTATATGCAGATGCTACATGCAGCGTCTCCCAGACCGAACCTTCATCGAGTTCGCCATCACCGGTGATCACTACTACGCGATTGTTATAGCCACGAAGTCTATTATCCATCGCGATACCCAGGCCGACTGCAGGCAGGTGCCCCAGCGAACCAGAATGAAACTCGATGCCCGGTATATTCCTGTTAGGATGCCAGTAGATAGAGTCGTTGCTCTTTAGATGATTTTTCAGGCGGTCCTTCTCGATCCAGCCCAGTTCGGCGAATGTACCATACAGCGCAGGCACATCATGTCCCTTGGACAAAAGCAGGAAGTCGCGCTGCGGGTCTTGCAGGTTGTCCTTGCTTACATTCAGGAAGCCCGAATACAGGTACACGATCAGGTCCGCGCATGACAGCGAAGCTCCCGTGAAACATCCTCCGTCCGTAGACATCCTGATGATATGCTCGCGCACCGCAAAAGCGCGGTCTTTAAGTTCTTTATGTTTTTCTTGTGTCATAATTTATAAGGCGTTTGGCTTTAGCCGTGGCGAATATAAAGATTTCTGAGTCTCCGGCTTCCGTAACCTCGTCTATTAACTCCGCGTTTTAACGCGGAGAAAAGGTATGGCAAGAATATGGGCTTTAGCCCTGATGGCTGTTCTACGCCTCATGGCTAAAGCCAGTAAGGAGTTTATTTAGACCCCTCACGTTAAAACGTGGGGTTATAGATACCGGTGATTGGTTCGGACAGGAGTCAGGTTCGAATTCGGCTTTTGTGCAAAAAGCTTTATTTTTACAATATAATAGGAAGCGATGGAACGAATAGAGAGCAATCCAAAAGTAATGTTTGGGAAGCCTGTCATAAAAGGTACTCGCATACCTGTGGATATAATACTTGAAAAATTGGCTTACGGTCATAGTGTGGCTAATATTCTGGTTGACTATCCCACAATCAACTCTGAAGATATTTCTGCTTGTTTGCTGTATTACATCGTGTAAGATATCTCCCTTAGTGTTCAGTTGTTTATTATCTCAAGCCATCTTGCCTTGACCATTTTATAATAGTCAGAAAATTCTCCACCATAATATCCCAGGGCCCATGCATCATTGCATTCTATCAGTTCGCTTCCTTTAACGGTCACCGCTACGTCGAGCGAGTATCCAGCCGGGGAATTTTCAAATTTGCTCATCAGCTCCAGTATTTTTTCCCTATCTGGGAAAAATAACGGATCGCCTCGATAGCAGGAACAATTGAGGACTTTCCCGTTTAGGATATAGCACCTCCATTCAGAAATTATATTACCTATCAATTCAGAACAGAATAGCATCCCGTTCCAATCCTTCATCTCGAAATTATTGTCCAGATCACTCTTTGATTGAACTACAAATCCCGTGAATAATTTTACCTCTTCCAAAGGTTTCACAAAACAAGGGAAACTTTCCAGCTCCGACTTTCTTTGCGTCCATACCTTTCTGCCCAGATCCGGAATCAATAAAGCCGGAATGTTCAAAGGTTCCGGAAGCTCTACCTCCATTATTTCGCATACCTTTTTGATAAAATCCACTGATCCTACCGGCAGCACATCCTCTTTATTCAAGCCTATAAGCGCTATCGAAAGGCCATTGATCGATGTGGTCTTTATCTCGGCATCGCTATCGGACTTTGCCCCCATATACCCCGCGAAACTCATATCTGAGGTTATCTTTCCTTGCTCCGCTTCGATCAGGACTATCATAGTTCCTTATATTTTCTTCGTCTTATCGCTCGTTATCGTCTTCAGTTCGTCGAGGTGGTTGCGGTACCAGTTCACCCCGGCGTATTTGCTGTTGATCTCGTATATCTCAGGTTTTTCGCGCGTCAAATGTAATATATCTGACAAGCCAAACGCAGGATTGCCGGGATATAATTCTTCATACACTCTTTCGATAAACGCGAAGTCCTCTGGGTAGTCTATCGTCAGCCTGTGGCTCATAGAGTAGTCGAGGCCGGTTTCCCACAGCACATTGCCTATAGTAAATAGCTCCGGATGCTCCCAGATATAGGGCGTCGTGTGCTCCCGTTCCATTTTGAGCATTGCGTTTTGCCATGCTTTCTCCATCGCAGCGATGCTCATGATCTCGACATCATTGCCATCGGGATAGGAGGCGGGATGCATATTGCTGACGAAGTCAAAGTTATTATCCAGATAGTATTGGAGTACTTTATCTATGACTGTGGGGTCTATGAGAGGGCAGTCTGAGGGTATCTTGACCACTGCATCCGCGCCGTATAATTTACCCGCCTGATAGTGGCGGTCCAGCAGGTCCTCATGGTCGCCGCGATAGCAGGGCAGGTTCTCTTTTTTACAAAGCTCTTCTATCACATCATCGCTGCCCTCTGTCGTGGTGGCTATCACGATAGTGCCAGCCAGTTTGGCGCGTTGTACACGCTCCACCATACGGATGAGAAGGGGACGGCCGAGTATATCCATCATGACCTTGCCCGGCAGGCGGGTCGAGCCCGAGCGGGCCTGTATGACGGTGACTATTTTGGTCAAAATGATTAATGGCTTTCTACGAGATCGTGCCTGCGAATGTATTCCCTGCCCGATCCGTCAAATTCTAAATATTCGCGGCAAATATCGGCTATTTTTCTCGCAGAGCTGGCGCCATTCTGCTCGGGGACCAGGCGGTACAGTTCATTGAGATCAAAGTAGGAGTGGACCTTCTTGCCCAGCACGATACCTACATACACCAGCGTCGAGAACTGTGTGATCAGTTCCTGGCAGTTGGCGATCATGTGATTGGAGTTGCCCTTGATATATATCCGCGCATCCGGGCCGAAGACCTCTTTGATCTCCCGCTCTGCGCGCTCCTGTATCTCATTAGGATGCAGCTTGAAGATCACCGGCCTGTCACCCACGATCTCTTTGCACTTTCTCAGGAAGCCCATCCTGTCATCTTTGCGGAAGCACTCCCTGATGTCCGAAGTAGCCACAAGGACATAATCATGATAAGGGAAATCATTATTGACAAAGCTCGGTATATCGTCGAAATTTGGAATACCCGTGATCACCATTTTATCGCGATCCGTACCCATTTTCTCCAGGTAGTTCTTGTAGCCCTCAGATGCTACACAGTAGATGTCGCAAAGGTTGGAGCTGCCATTGAGCGCCGTACCCATCGCAAAGTAGCGGGGAATGATGCCGGACGCTTTTACTACTTTCGACCAGGGAGTCAGTTCATCTATCATGCCCTCCTGCACCCAGACCTTCTTGCTTTTTTTGAAAACACGCGGTACTATAAGGTCCGAGCAGAGCACAGCCATATCGTATACGTTCTTTTCTGCGCGGTAGTCATTTTGCAGGCCGTGATCGCGCAGGTATTTATCGGCATCTGCCTTGAAATGCCCTGACATGATTGTGTTTTCCAGGATGCCCCACTTCAGCGGCCAGGTCTCAAACTCATAGTCCGGATAGAACTGCGTGAACCAGCAATCATACTCATCCTCCAGAAAGGAAGATATCTGGTGCATTTGGCTCGTCTGGTTGGGAGAGCCGATCGTGAAGATAATTTTTTTCTTAGCCACAGGGTTAACTGTTGTTTGCTGAACAAATATAAACGTTTACTGACTACCCTAAAACCGTACTTAGTCACAAAATATTGTAAGATTTCCCTTATTTGTTCATTTTCAATAGGATAAACTACATTTCGGCGCCTTCATATTGTGCAAAAAACAAAGCTACTGGAAATAAACATATATAATTCTGGGACTATAATTCCAAAGCGTCGGCATAATGAGCTTATTCACAGGCGTATGTTATAAAGCCCGGGATAGGAAATCCCGATTTGGCAACTTTAAAAAAGTTGTCAAATCTTACCGTAAGAGACTGACTTTCCATGTCTTTTAGCCGTTTTATGCTGCTTATATTATCGGATCCCACTTCGAGCGCAGCAGACTTGGAGAGTCTCCTATGGAGGACAAGTTAATTTACTCTTCACATTAGCTTAACATTGTACTAATCCTTAACTTGGCACTTCTTTAAAAGCTGAAATGCAGAAATTAATACTCTTATGTCTTGTCTTCCTGGCCCTTTATACATCATCCGATGCCCAGGTTATAAACAGGTTCCCCAATATTCAGTCTCCCGATCAGACCAGCGCTATCATCGCCTGGCGCAGGACCACATCTGCTGTGGGTAAGGTAAAGTGGGGCACTTCAGCAACCGCTCTTAATGACAGTATCATCGAAACCGCCGCTGCGCAAATACACGCCCTCACGATCCCCGGCCTCCAGCCAAATACGAAATACTACTATCACGCGTACAGCGATACCATGTCGACCGCTACCGAGTATTTCTACACCGCCAAGCCCGATAGTGTCCGCGACCTCACTTTCCTCACATACGGGGACTGCGGTTTCAATAATTCCACTCAAAACACCATCGCAGCATTGATGGCTGCGCAAACTTCAGAGTTTGCCGTCGTAGTAGGTGATATAGATCAACTTGTTGGCAATGCTTACGACGTCGATTACTATCAGCACTACACCGGTATGCTCAAAAACCAATGCCACTTCACCGCTATCGGCAATCACGATGTGATCACCAATAACACAAACTACACAGACGCTTTTCATCTTCCTCACAATAACCCAGCTAACTCCGAGAAGTACTATTCCTTCACATGGGGCAATGCGAAATTCATCACCATCGACGGCAACTCGGCTTATACTGCAGGCAGCGCACAATATGTCTGGCTCGAAAATGAACTGAAATGCAACAACAGCGAATGGACATTTGTTTATTTCCACCAGCCGCCATGGTCCAATGGTTGGGATGCATCATATTATATCCCATTCACGCCATTCTATCAGTATCAGGGCAATACTGACATGCGTACGAGTATCGTCCCCCTCTTTGAGAAATACCACGTAGACGTAGTGCTCAATGGCCATACGCACAACTATGAGCGTGGCATCTATCACGGTGTACGTTACTTCATCGCAGGTGGCGCAGGTGGCGCCACGCCGGACTCTCATACCAATAGTAATGCACCCAATATCCAGTTTGAGCAGTCGCTCAATAACTACATGAAGTGGAGCATACAGCATGATGGCATCCACTATGATGCTTATAACCTCAGCGGTGCGATCATAGACTCTGCGACTTTTGGCAAAACCTTCACGCCATACAGCAGCTCTATCACCACAGCAGATGAGACCTGCCTCCAGTCAAACGGTTCGGCATCCGTTAGTGTCGCCGGGCCGCATCCGCCGTATACAGTTCTATGGAGTACGACTGCGACCACCAGCTCTATATCAAACCTCTCATCAGGCGCATACACCGTGACTATCAAGGACACCAATCTCTGTCCGCAGGTATTGTCTTTCAATATCCAAAATCACAATGGGAGTGGCTCTGCATCTATATCGGCGCCTGATACTTCCATATGCAAAGGCAGCGACCTCGTTCTCACGGCGACGCTCAATGATCTCTTTCACCCGCACTGGAATACCGGAGACTCTACCGTCGCCATTACGATCCACACAGGTGGCATTTATTCGCTCAGTGCTGTAGATAGCCTGGGTTGCGGTGCGGTATCCAATGCCTTGCATATCAGTACAGACTCGGTAGTACATGGACATATTTATACTACTCAGGATACATTCCTCGCAGTGGCTCTTGCTTCATCTGTGACTGCGGCTACTTCTTATCATTGGGATTTCGGCGACGGGCACTCAGTAGTGACAGCCACAGATACAGTGAGCTATGCCTATGCAGACTCCGGTACGTACCTGGTGACGCTCATTACGACACAGATGTGTGGCGCAGATACCTCCAGGCTCATAGTACTGACTGACGATCTGGATACAGTGGCAGGCCCATCAGGTATAGTATATATGACGGGCGCTGAAGTGAAAGTGCACATAGCGCCAAATCCCATGAGCACTCAGGCGCTGGTGATGATAAAACAATCTGCTGCCGGTGAAGCAATGGATGCAAAGCTCTACAGTATACAAGGTAAAATGATAGCTGACCTCGGCAAAACACAGAATGATCAACTCACTATCAGGCGCGGCAACCTGGTCACAGGCCAGTATATACTCAAGCTCAGCAATCAAAAGACGTCCGTGGCTCTCAGGCTCGAAATACAATAACCGATGCTCAGGTATTTCTTTGCTGTGATGGTTATGATATTCTGTATTCGCGATGCAGAAGCTCAGGATGTGGCTGGCATCAGGCATAAAAAGAAACTCCTCAAAGGCCGGTGGCAACTGGTCAAAACCGTAAATAATGGCACTCCTCACGCTATCGCAAAAGACGAGTACGATGCAGTGATCACCTTCAAGTGCTTTCACAACTATCAGGAAGAAGTGACTTATGAAGGATACCACTGGATCATCAAGGGCAAATGGAAAGTCTATCGCAAAAAGGCCGATCTCGAACTCATGCAAACCGAATATATCTCCGGCGCCCCTCCGGACGCACGGATACAAACTATCCGCTTCTCTCTATATCAACTAGACAAAATCCGCTGGGGCGGTGACACAGAGACCAAGACGGAGAAAATAAAAATGGAATACGAACGGCTTCCGAAAAGAAAATAATTTTATCTGACAAGAGACCTTAGCAATGTATTAAAGCCTCCTATAGGAGGTTTGGAGGTGACGCAGAAACGCGAGTAATCTGTTCTCAAATGTTGGAATGACACAATCTATCCAAACACATCCACCACCTTACTTCCCGTCACGGCAAATATCCGCGCTCCTTTTTCATTCCTCATGATCTGCAAACCGGTCAGGTGACCAAAGGCAGGCAGTAGCAGGCAGTTATTATGCAGATAAAAACAGGGTAGTGTCAGGCTCTGGTCGGCGATACCTACGAGCCGCACTCCCGGATGTATATGACCTGCGATATTGGTAAAGCCTTCGGGTACCTCTTTCAGCGGCGCATGAGAATAAATGATATTGCCTTCTGTCAAAGAATTTTCAACCAATGTGATATTCAGCTCCTCATAATGATGATGCTTCAGTATATCATGATTGCCCAGCACCAATACAAACCTAATTTCCGGAAACGCCTTGATCGTCGCCGCAAAAAGGTCCCACTCATTATTATGTTCACTATGGAAAAGATCACCCAAAATATAAACCTGCTCCGGCTGCATCTTATGTATCAGCAGTCGCAGATGCGCATAGTCCTTCAGCGCACTATCCGGCGGCATATAGATCCCCGCTTTGCGGAAATGCGCCGCCTTGCCCAGGTGGAGGTCTGAGAGGATCAGCGTACAGCTATCCTCACGGTACGTGGCTTTCTCACATAATAAAATGAATGGAATATCCTGAAGTATAAGCTGCATCGGGACTATAAAAGTAATGCAAAGATTTTTTCGGAAGCAATTAAAAGCACAGATTTCACGCGTTGGTTCTTCCCTCTCCTTGGGAGAGGGAAGATGCCGAAGGCAGATGGGAGAGGTCAGTATTTGATCTGGCAGTTAGTACAAAAATAAGTGCGCCTGCGGGACTTACCGGTATCCTTGACTTTCATGGGCAGGTCACATCGCTTGCAGGTTTTCTGCTCATATGCTTTCCAGTTTTTGCTGAGTGTCCCGGCCTCCTTCCACCGCAGGAAATCAAACGCATACTTGTGCGTCTCGCGGATCATCCCGCGCAGTTTTGTGTCGGGTATCTTGCTTATGCGTGACTCGGGATGAATGCGTGACCGGTAGAGCACTTCATTCTTGATGATATTGCCGGAACCGGAGAATATCTTCTGATCCATCAGCGCGTCGCAAGCGAGCATAGTTGGTTTTTCTCTCAGGACACTAAAAGCATGCCTCGCACTCCACTCATCAGCCATGATATCTGCCCGCCAGTCGTAAGTATCGTTGAGGTCGCCTTCTATATATTTGATCGATGACACATAAAAATTCACTTCTCCATTTTCAAATCTTAATGAAAGGCTCGGATTGACTTTAGCATGATCATCTATCCGGTAGCTGCCAAACAACATCATGTGTACCCGGACAGCGAAGCCTTTGAAGCAAAAGAGAAGTTGCTTGCCCCAGGAGCGGATGTCTACGATGGGCTGACCATCCATGCGCGCCATATCGATAGGCGCGTAGCCTTTCGCTTCAATGACTTTTTTGTCTTTGAAGTGCAGTACTTTTTCTCTTAGTATATATAATGACGGACCTTCAGGCATAGTATCAGTTTTAATAAATAATCAAGCTAAGCCGATATCAAAATGACCTTTTTGATTTTTTTGATTGGACAGGTTTGGTTGGACCTTCTATCTGCGCTTTCATCTTCAATATCTTACTCTCCAGGTCCTCCGTGCTGAACTTCTCCCTGAACCGCTCTGTCAAAATAGGAAAAGCAAACGGCGTTGGCTTCTCCGGATTTTTCAAAACAATATACTGCTGACTGATGCGCGTAAACGCCGCCCGCAGACGCGTGATCTCCAGCTCAAAGTCATACACTTCATCATACGCCTGTCGCAGCAGCAGATTGTCTTTTTCATAATCCTCAAATACCTTGAAGAATAACTGCGACGAAGCCTGCAGGTGCCTTGTCTTCACCGGCTTGCCAGGAAATCCGGAGAACGTCAATCCCGCTATCCCCGCCACATCGCGAAACCTCCTGCGTGCCATCTCTGTCACATTCATACTGCGGAGTATGTCTTCTGTCAGGTGATCCGGCGAAAATAAATTATCCTTCAGCATATCCTCTATCGGTATTTCCTGATCGCTCAGCATTTCAAAACCGTAATCATTCAGTGCAATAGAGAAAGTGATAGGTTTCACCGCAGCGATGCGATTGGCCAGTATTGCCGCCATCCCCTCATGCACAAATTTCCCCTCAAAGGGGTAAACAAAAACATGATAACCCTCACGAGTTTTGATCTTCTCTATCAGCAGCTCATTTGCCGAAGGCAAATAAGACCGCTTGCTCTGCTCGACGAATAGCGGCACCAGCATTTTGATCTCGCGGTTATTGATCTTGCCATGCGTGTACTCGTCTAGTTCATGGCGTATCGTCTCGGAGAGTTGCGAGGACATAGGCAGACGGCCTCCCATCCATGATGGCACTATCCCTTTCTTTTTGCCATTGCGCACCAGCACCTCCATGCCATGTACTGACACGATCTCCAGATTGCGCCCGGCAAAGGCAAAGATATCTCCTTTCTTTAACCTTGATATAAACCATTCCTCTATAGCTCCGAGCCGTTTGCCACCCATGAATTTTACGTACATCATCGTGTAGCTGACGATGGTACCCATGCTCAGGCGATGCCTTAGCGCTACCGCTTTGCTGGTTACTTTATAGATACCATCTTCGACTACCACCTTGTGAAACTCATCATAAGCAGTGAGCGATGCACCACCGATGGTAATGAAGCGCAGGCACCAGCTAAACTCATCTTCACTGATAGAATTGAAGCAGTGCGTTTTCTTTATTTCGTCGAATATCTGTTTCGGCTCAAAGCCATCCGACACCGCCAGCGTCACGAGGTATTGCACCAGCACATCGAATGAACGGATATAAGGAATGCGGCTCTCGATCTTCTGATGCGCAATAGCGTAACGAAGTGCTGCTCCCTCTATAATCTCCAGCGAATTGGTAGGCAGGAAATGTATCTTACTGGTGGCGCCGGGATGGTGGCCGCTCCGTCCCGCACGTTGCATGAAACGCGCGACGCCTTTTGCAGAGCCAACTTGTATGACCGTATCCACAGGCCGGAAGTCTACACCGAGATCAAGACTACTCGTACAGACCACCACTTTCAGCCTGCCATCATGCAGCGCTTCTTCCACCCATTTGCGCGTATCCTCATCGAGGCTGC
Organism: Bacteroidota bacterium; assembly: GCA_025963485.1. Taxonomy (GTDB): domain Bacteria; phylum Bacteroidota; class Bacteroidia; order Chitinophagales; family LD1; genus UBA1941. The sequence goes on from JAOQAO010000272.1 coordinate 27,821, forward strand.
TGTGATGCAGCCCTATCACTCCCGCCAGGTCCGGCGCAATGGTCAGTAGGTATTGAAACCATATCTCCGCCTGTGATCTTGTATTGGTGAAGAGCAAAGTAGAAGTACTCTGCTCTATGATCGGCAGCACCTTTTCCGCCAGCTTGATACCCAGGTGCCCCGCCCACGGAAATTTCTCCAGCGTATCAGGAAACACTGTTTCTATATCGATCTTCTTTTTGATATCGGCTTTTATCAAAGCTGCACCTTCATAGCTCTCTCCTAATAATATTTTTTCCGCCTGATCGAGATTGCCTATGGTCGCTGAGATGCCCCATATTTTCAGATCTGGATTGATGGCTTTGAGTCGCGATAGTGCCAGTTCTATTTGTACACCACGCTTACTACCCAGCAGTTCGTGCCATTCATCCACGATGACAAATTGCAGGTTCTTAAACGTGTCCGCATATCCCTTTTGCGCCAGCATCATGTGAACGCTCTC
>JAOQAO010000273.1 GCA_025963485.1 Bacteroidota bacterium
CGCACCAAGAGCTTCGTGTACTACAATCTCGATACAAAGACTGTGATGGACAAGGAACCGGCGATCGGCGCATGGGACATGGTTTTCACGAGATATAACAGTACCGGCTCCATAGCCGATCCTACGAAAGATATGGGCATACTGACCAATGATGCTAACTCGGCCTATGCGGCATCTGGTACGGAGGCACTGGAAACATGCTATGCAGGCCAGTATTCAAATTATATCAATGTAATAGATGAAACCTGGAGAGACCAGGCGACAGATACGATCATACCGGGATTAGCTTATTTCGTATCTGGAAGTATATCCGGAAACTACAGGCTGACGATGACGCAATTTGGCACTAGCTACACGGGATTGATGGGATTTAATATCGTGAAGTGTGCTGCTACCGGCATCAATGATGTCAGCGCAAACGGCACAATACTATCCGTATATCCGGTGCCTGTATCAGATGTACTGCATGTGTCAATGACCAGCGAGGCTCAAAGCGCAGGAAATATAAGTATGCTCGATATGTCCGGTAGGATGATCACTTCGCAAAGTATAAATATCCTAAGCGGCGACAATAATTTCACCATAAATACAGCAATGCTTCAGTCGGGTAACTATGTCCTGTCCGTATCGTCTGAAGCGGGCAAGGTGAATAGGATGGTGTCTGTCGTGAGGTAAGCGGCCCCCAACCCCCAAAGGGGGCTTTAATACAAAACATAAAGCGCAAAATATTGCGTTCTAGTTGTTTGACAATTTTTCAGAGCGCTCCGTATGAGTTAACTGTATACAGGCACAGTTTCTTCTTCCAGCCTCTCTCCTATCTGTTGGCGCCACATGGCGTAGTAGAGGCCCTTCTCGGCGACGAGTGATTGATGTGTGCCGGTCTCAATGATCTTGCCGCGCTCGAGGACGTAAATGCGGTCTGCATGCATGATGGTCGAGAGGCGATGCGCTATCAGCACAGTGATGCGGCTTTTGGTAGCGGAAATAGTCCGGATCGTATTGGTGATTTCCTCCTCAGTGATAGAGTCGAGAGATGAGGTCGCTTCGTCAAAAACGAGCAATGTAGGGTCACGCAGCAGTGAACGGGCTATCGATAGCCTCTGCTTCTCCCCTCCCGATACCCGCATGCCGCCTTCGCCGATAAAGGTGTCAAGACCATTGTCAGCACGGGCCAGCAGGCTGACACAAGCTGCCTTAGCTAATACATCGAGTAGCATCTCATCTGTGGCCCCGGGTTTGACAAAGAGGAGGTTCTCCCGTATGGTGCCGGCAAATAACTGGGTATCCTGTGTGACGAAGCCTATCTGATTACGCAGGACATCTATATCTATGGCGGATGAGTCGATGCCATTGTATTTGATGTGGCCTTTCTGAGGATTGTATAAACCAACAAGTAGTTTGACGAGCGTGGTCTTGCCAGATCCGCTCGGGCCGACGAATGCGATAGTCTCGCCATTGGACACTTCAAATGAGATATTCCTGACGGCAGGGTTCTTAGCTGTCTTGTGCTGAAAGCTAACCTGATCAAATGATAATCTGTCCAGATGCGGCAGGCTCTGCGGCGCGAGCGGTTTGACTTCGAGCGGTGAGTCGAGTATTGTCTTGAAGTTATTTAGCGAAGCCTCGGCCTCTCTGTAGCTCAGCAGCGCATTGCCCATCTCCTGCAGAGGATTAAAGATAAAGAAGGAGAAGAATTGCAGCGTGACGACATTGCCGATGTTCATCTTGCCCTTGAAGGCTAGGTAGAGCAATATGAAAAGTATGCTCTGCCGGAGGAAGTTGACCAGTGTGCCCTGTACGAAGTTGATGCTGCGCAGGGTGCGGACCTTTTTGAGTTCGAGTTTGAGAATCTTGAATGTGGCGAGATTGAGGCGCTTGATCTCCTGATGAGTGAGGCCGAGGCTCTTGATGAGTTCCACATTGCGAAGGCTCTCGGTAGTAGCGCCGGCGAGGATATTGGTCTCACGGGTGATGGTGACCTGTACCAGCTTAATTTTCTGCGATAGATAGCGGATCACAAAGTACAGCACAGTGCTGGCGATGAGATAGATCAGAAACATATAGCCGTATATCTGTACCGATACGACCATGACGAACACGATGCCCACAATGCCCATGAAGAAGACATTGATAAAATTGGTGATGAACTTCTCAGAGTCAGAGCGCACTTTCTGCAAAATGCTCAGGGTCGAGCCGCTCTGCTTATCCTCAAAATCCTGATAAGGCAACTGTAATGAATGCTTCAGGCCATCTGTGTAGACATCTGCGCCAAAGCGTTGAATGACAAGATTGGTAGTATAGTCCTGGAAGGCCTTGGCGATGCGGCTGACCATGGCTACGCTGATATTGGCGAGGATGAGGAGGCCTGCGGCGCGGATGAAGACCTCTGCGGAGCTCGCATTCTTATGCTCTACCACGAGGTTTATGATCCGGCCAAAGATGACGGGATCGAGCATGGAGAAACACTGATTGATAATAGCCAGCCCGAATGATGCGAAGACGAGGACTTTATATTTTTTGAGGTATTGTAGTAGTAGCTTCATAACTGTATTGAGAGGCAAATATATGTCTAAACGTGTAAACGAATGAAACGGGAATACATTTCACGCAAAGGGTGTAAAGATATAAAGGAATACAACGAGTTCCCGCAAAAAGGCGAAGACAGATAGGAATACATTAAAAAGGCTTTATGCCTTAGTGAAGTGCTCAAGGATATAGTAAGCGGCCGCACCCATAGCTGCCGAAGCGGGGATGGTGAGTATCCATGCCCATACGATATTGCCGGCTACGCCCCACCTGACAGCGCTGAGGCGCTTGGTCATACCGGCGCCCATGATGCTGCCTGTGATGGTGTGTGTGGTAGAGACAGGGATGCCTAGTGTATTGACAAGGAAAAGGGTAAGCGCTCCGGCTGTCTCAGCGCAGAAACCTTCGAACGGCTTGAGTGCGGTGATGCGCTGCCCCATGGTCTTGACGATGCGCCAGCCTCCTACAAGGGTGCCGAGGCCCATAGCTGTGAAACAACCTAAGGCAGCCCATTTTGGGAGCCCTCCGCTACCTGCCACATATAGCCATGAGGGCACATCGGAGTGCTTGGCGCTATAACATATAAGACCGGCCCAGATAACCCCCATAGTCTTTTGTGCATCGTTGCCCCCGTGGCCTATAGAGAATAACGCGGAAGATACCAACTGGAGCCTGCGAAAATATTTATCTACCTTAAAAACTGGCAGGTTCTTGCAGATATTGATGATCAGTACGGCAATAATATAGGTGGCGACCATACCCATGACCGGCGCCAGCGGAATGAATGCCAGGACTGTTTTCAGCTTTGCTGCATTGATGCCAGCAGCGCCGGCTTTGATAAAGGCTGCTCCTGTCAGACCACCCAGGAGGGCATGTGATGAACTGCTCGGCAGTCCCCACCACCAGGTAAGGAGATTCCAGATGGTAGCTCCGATCAGGCCCCCTATCAGGAGCGAGAGCGAGATGACGTCTGCGTTGACCATTCCTTTGACAGTATTGGCTACTCCGTGATTGGGTATGAGATAGGCGACAAAATTGAAAAAGGCGGCCCAGATCACAGCTTGCAGTGGAGTCAAAACCCGCGTAGATACGACAGTGGCGATAGAGTTGGCGGAGTCATGAAAGCCATTGATAAAATCAAATACTAGGGCTAAAACAATAAGGGCTATCAATAATGTCATTACAACTGGTTTAGTAGTCCGGGATTCTTACGAGTTCTTGATCAGGATGGTCTCTATGACATTGGCCACATCTTCGCACTTGTCGGTAGCGGTCTCCATATTGGAGAGGACCTCTTTGACCTTAATGATCTTGATAGCGTCTTTCTCATTGATAAAAAGCGCGGCAATGGCCCCGTCAAATATGTCATCAGCCTGATTCTCCAGGCTATTGATACGGACGAGCGCTTCTTTGAGACGGACTACGTTCTGGAGGCCTTTGAGATTGGAGATGGCGGCATGGACTTCGATGGCAGATTTCTCTATGACCTCTGCGAGCTGCTGCATCTCTAGTGTGTAGTCATCTATCTTATAAAGCTGGAGCCTTTTGGCAGAGCCGTGTATGTAGTCGACGATGTCATCTAGCGATGATGCGAGGTAGCTGATATCCTCGCGGTCAAATGGTGTGATGAAGTTGGTGCTGAGTTCAGTGAATATTTCGTGAGTGATATTGTCCCCGACATGCTCGAGGTCGGCTATGATCTTGATCAGTTCTACACGTTTGTCGGGTGCTCCGGTGTTGAGCAGTTCATTGAACTTCTTTGAAATGGCTACAAGGTTTTCTGAGGCTTTGCCAAAGAGAACGAAGAATTTTTTGTCTTTGGGGATGAAAAAGGAGAGTAACTTGTCAAGTGTCATATTGATCTTTTAGTACGCCCCAAATCTATTTATGCAAAGTTAAGCCAATGTTAAGGATGGGAATAATGGGGGCAATAAAAAAGCCCTCCTGAATGGGAGAGCTTCTTAATAATATATAGCCTGTGCTTACTTGGCGTATTTCTTCTTAAACTTATCGATACGACCTGCTGAATCGACAAATTTGGTCTTGCCGGTAAAGAACGGGTGAGATTCATTTGATATTTCCACTTTTACCAGTGGGTATTCGTTGCCGTCTTCCCATTTGACCATCTCCTTAGAGCGCGCTGCTGAGCGGGTCAGGAATGACTTGTCGCAAGAGATGTCTTTGAAAACGACTGTTCTGTATTCTGTAGGGTGAATGCCTTCTTTCATTTCTTCTTATTTTTAAGGATTGCAAATATACGACGAATATCTGAAAAAGCAAAGAGAATAGAGAAGATATATCAGAGAATAGCTAATACATTGTAAATCAATCATTGGCCTAAAGCGGCTTTTTGCGCTTCCAGCGCCTGTGAGACCACAGCCAATCAGAAGGGTCAGCAAGAATTTGCTGCTCGAGAATACGGACACAGGCTTCTATTATTTCGCTATCTTTCATTGACTTAGGATCATCCGTCACCTTAGTCAGGGTAGCGAGGTATTTACCGCGTGATTGATATTTCACTCCCACGTAGAGTATCGCGCAGTCATGCTCCTGTGCAAAGTGGGCCGGACCATAATAAAAACCAGTTTCCTGATGCAGGAAGGTCGTCCAATAGGCTTTTTTGACATTGACCGGGCCCTGATCGAAGAGGAAGAAATGCAGGGAGGAAACATCGCTGAATTTAGCCCTGACATGTCTCAGGTAGTCGCGCATGGATACCAGGTGCATACCATACCGGCTGCGGGTGCGCTTGATATAGCCGTCGAAGTGTTTATTCTTAAGCGGGTTATAGAATGCAAATAAACGCTGGGGAATGAGCGATGGAGCGACCAATCCCGCCCACTGCCAGGCACCGCAATGGCCGAGGACGATGACGACATTGCGCTTTGCATCCCAATATGGCTGAAAAACCTCTTTCACTCCTGGTACTGAAATACGCTCCATGAGTTCTTCCGGGCTGATGGTGAGGGCTTTGACATTCTCTACCAGCATATCTGCGAAGTGTCCATAAAAGTCATGAGCTATCTGTTTGATCTCCATTTCGCTTTTATCGGGAAATGAATTGCGGATGTTCGTAAGAATAACCTGACGCCTGTATCTGAACACATGCTCCAGAAGCCATGCCATACCATCAGCTATGAAGTATAAAAACCTCGTCGGCAGCAAGGATAACAGATATAAGAAAGGGGCGACGAGGATATAAAGTAGCATAGCTATTTGCGCTGCAGTTCGCTTTGATGAATGACAAGTTCACGTCTTTTTTTGCCATGCCTGCCGTGTATCTCCATGGTGCAAATACGGTCTCCCGGAGGACCGCTGAGTGATATACGACCATAGTTGTGTCCGCCATAATCCATACCGGGGACACGCGTAGGATTGTCATAGGCCCCTAGCAAACGACGCGGAAGAACGGGCGACGTAAGAGGTGAACAGGTAAAGTCTACTATAGGGTAATCGTTGTAGTTCCTTTTGCATATCTCACTGTAGTGTTTGTCGCCTGTGAGGAAGATCACCCCTTTGATATTATTGCTGGACAAAAACTGGAACAGGTCCAGACGCTCCTTTGGAAATTGTTTATAGGTCTCGCCAAACTTATTGTCATTGAGTACCTGTGTGCCTATGGCAATGAATTTGAAGGCTGCATCAGACATCTGGAGTTTGTTCTTTAGCCAGACCATCTGACTTTCTCCTAGGAAATGAGCGGATGAATCACCCACAGGATCGCGGAAGTAGCGGTCATCGAGCATAAAGAACTCTGCATCGTAGTAGCGGAAGGAAAAATAATTGCCGTGAAACTGTGGCTGCTCAGGATAGGTATTTGGCCAATAGCTTTTGAAGATAGCCAGGGCAGAGTCTTTCAGCGCCCAGCGGCTGTCAGCGTCATTGGGGCCGAAGTCATGATCATCCCAGATGGCGTAGTGCGGAGTAGAAGACAGGAAGGTCTTATACTGTTTGAATGAGCTTCGGATCTTCATATTGTGCAGGAACATGCTCTCAGAACTTTTATAATCTTTGGGTTCGAGATAGTAGATATTATCTCCCAGCCAAAGCATAAAATCTGCCGGACGATGGCGCATCGTGGTGAAAATGTCTGTCTTGCCTCCCGGGAAAACGGGACGCAGCCAATCTGTACAGAGCAGCGCACATGACCCTGTATTGAACGAAAAATCCTTGACATTGGTATCATACTGGGTCCTGAAGCTGCTTTTGGAATGCGTCTTCCATCCTTCTATGGATACGATGACATTATACACGTGCCCGGGCTGAAGGCCTGTAAAGTCGAATGTGAGCGACACTATGCCAGCGGAAGCAAGATAGCTATAGTTAGATGGGTAGTATATACGCTTGGTAGCTGTGTCCCCGAGGATCACAGCGTTCTTTCCCTTGCCGTGGTAGCCTATCCATATTTTGGCTGAGGTGGTGGTCACCGAGCCTATGACCGGCCCGGCATATAGTTTTGCCTTCTGCGCACGCGCAGGTATCAGGCATACAAATAACAACACGATACTGATGAGATGCTTCAAATCTTATTATTAAGGAGCCTAATATAGGCTAATCGCTCAAAACCTTAAAAAAGATTCAATGTCCATGGATTCCCTTGCAGTTTACGGAAAGTGCTGTAAATTGGAACTTTAACTTTCATTTCTCGTCTTAGTACATATCATGGGTTGGAGATTTAGGCTCAAAAGGCATCTGGTCTTTTTGAGCAGGTTATTTTGGGAGGCATACAGGGAGCGCATATTACTGAGCATCGTAGCAACATTTATATTTGCTACACTTATCGCTTTGCTCAACTATATCTATTACGGCCATGGATTCTGGGACCGCTTCGTAGCAGAGGAGGGCATCGATAAATTCTTCTGCGAATTCACAGATATGAAGCGCATCGTGCGGCAGCCATTCAACACCTTTACCAATTTCATCTACCTGATCATCGCCATATTTGCATTCAGCAAGGGAATGGAAGACATCAAGAAAAAACGGGCATACAACCTCATCACCGCCAATCGTTTTTATTCCTTTACCCTGGCGGTAATAGCGCTTTACACTTTTATCGGCAGCACATTGTTTCACGCATCCCTGATCGATTTTTTTTCCAATATGGATTTCTCGGCGGTTTATAGTATTTCACTTTTCCCGTTGATGTATTTCACGCATCGCGTGGTCCTCACTGTAATGGGCAAGCCGACCAACATCCGCCGGTCCAGAGAAAGGCTGGTGATGATCGCTATTTTCACGACCATATATATCATCCTGTCATTCCAATTGGAAATGTATATCATACATCCTGCAGTGGCTATCATAGTGGTTTCGCTCGTGATGGCCGGCATCTACCTCGAGATGAAAGATCCCGGGCAAACGAATAAAGATTATCTCATCGCTACCTTTGTCAGCATCGTAATAGCGGGCATCCTGTTTGAGCTGGATATTAAGCATGTATTCTGCAGTGAGTTGGGCCGTGTCACTCCACACAGTTTGTGGCATATATTCAATGGGATGTCCATCTTTTTCCTCTATCTCTATATCCGCAGTGAGCGCTATGACCCTGCGATGGACAAGCTGCGTAACTCACTCCGCAACCGCTAGAAATCAAAATCCTGCCGGAAGTTCTTGCCCATAGGCACTACTGCTTTATTGATCATCACTACCTCGGAGAGATTATGCGATTTGACTTTGCGCAGCGATACGATATATGATTTATGTATACGTCGGAAAAGGTCTATAGGCAACAGTTCTTCCATCTTCTTAAGTGAATGCAGTGTGATGATAGTGTCCGTATCAGTGATGATCTTGATATACTCTCCCCATCCTTCCATATAAACGATCTCATGAAGGAAGACTTTGATGTCTTTATAGTCGGCCTTGACAGTGATGAAGGGGCCTTCTATAGAAGCTGCATTGGCATGGACAAGCTGAAACTGCCTCACTGCACGGGATACAGCGTTTTCAAAGCGTTCATATGAGATAGGCTTCACTACAAAATCTATCACATTCAGCTCAAACGCCTGAACAGCGTATTGAGGATTGGCAGTGGTGAATATCACCAGTGGCTTTGGGCTAAGGTTATTTACGAGATCAATACCATTGATCTGCGGCATCTGTATATCTGTGATCAGCAGGTCTACAGGGTGTGTGGCCATGTATTCGAATGCCTCCTTAGACTTACCAAAGATCTTCAGCAGATGTATCTCCGACATCTTTTTGACATATGTCTCCATGAGCTGCTGAGCGAGGAACTCGTCGTCTATGATGATCGTTTTTAATCTCATACTCTGGGTATTTGCAGCCTGACAGTGAAAAAATTACCAAGATCGGATATATCCAGCGAGAAAGATGCGCCATAGGACAGTTCCAATCTCCGGCGCACGTTACGCAGCCCTATACCACCTATGTCGTTAGCGGGCGGTTGTTGACGTTCGGTAGTATTGCTGATCTCTATATTTATATGCCGCTCACTGACTATCACCTCCAGCTTGATGTAGGCACCTTCATTGATCCCGATATCAGAGTATTTAAAGGCATTCTCGATGAGGGGTATGAGCAGCATAGGCTCGATCATGACATTGTCATCCACATTCTGCTCCGTGAGGATAACGTGTACGGGCTTTTCGTACTTCAACTGATGCAATGCAATGAATGAACGCAGAGCATCCATTTCCTTTCTCAACCGTACTTTGGATTGCTCGCATTCATAGAGCAAATACCGCAGCAGGTCGGACAGCCGCATGAGAGCATCGGCCGCTTTATCCGACCGCTGGAGTATCAGTGTATAGAGGTTATTCAGTGTATTGAAAAGGAAGTGAGGATGTATCTGGGACTTGAGCAATTGTAGCTCTGTGCTGATCTGTTCTTTTTCCTTCTCGATATATTTCCGCTCATAATCGAGCCTCGACAAAGACAGCCTCAGCATAACACTGAAAGACGACACGGTCAGATTGGTCACGATGATCACGATCAGCTTTTTGTATGGTTTATCTACGAGCCGATGCAGGAAAGTGGTATCTATATTGAAACGAAGGAAAGCGATCACGGCATGCATCAGCAGCATGTATAAGATGAATTCGGTATACCGCTTGCGCTCAAAATATAGTGGTGTCAATACCAGGAAGCAGATATAGAAATTGATTGCGTATGCTGCGCCCATTATGAGGCTTCGCTGCACAGCCCCTGCCAGTGTCAATTCTCCCTGTGTGATCATGATCATCGAGAAGAGCAGAAAGAACCAAAATCCAACCTGCTGTATGAGTGAAAAATTTTTCATGCCGTTTTTAAAAATACGGCTTTTGACGACGTGGGGGTCAGACTCCTATGAAAGAATGTTTTTTCTCTATGTAAAAGGGAGAATAAAAGGCGCTTGACTGGTAAAAGCTATAAATGACAGAATGGGCAGAATCGGCAGTCAAAAGCGGCGCACTTTTGGATAACAATTAAAACACACAACATGAAAAGAATAGTCGCGAGTATGATAATCGGAACCTTGCTCACCGTACTGCTAAGCAATTGCAGCAAAAACAACAATAGCAGCTTAGACGGCACATCGGCAAACACAGTCTCGACAAGTGAAAATATGTCGGGTGATGTAAATCAAGTAGTAGCTCAGGCAGCCGCAGACAATCAGATAAGTGGCAAGACCGCCGCACTGTGCGCGACAATCACTATTAGTCCAAATGACACCGTGAGCTTCCCTAAAACGGTCACGCTCGACTTTGGCAACGGATGCACCGGACCAGATGGAGTGACCAGGAAAGGCATAATGACCTGTGTATATACTGGCAGATTCCATACTGCTGGCACTACCGTGACAGTGACCTTTCAAAACTACTCAGTCAATGGCAATGCCCTGGAAGGTACCTTTGTCATATCTAATACCAGCAGTGCCGGCGCTATGAACCTAAGCACTCAGGTCACTGGCGGCCGAGTCACTAAATCGGATGGAACCAGTTTCACATGGGCAGGCACCAGGTCGCTCACCCAGACGGCAGGGAACTCCACACCTACTGTATTGACTGATGATGAATATACCTACTCAGGCACTACTACTGGTGTCAATTTTAAGAGTAAAAACTTCACGACAACTTCTCAGGATGTGGTCCTCAGGACCGGATGCAAATACCTCGTATCAGGTACCACCT
>JAOQAO010000006.1 GCA_025963485.1 Bacteroidota bacterium
TCACGACTCCTGAATATGTATTCAGCCTGCCGGGTGTTTTGAAAAATGCTTTGGAGTGGACGGTGTCTACAAGGGTATGGGCAGATAAACCTGTAGCACTGATCACGGCCGCAGCCTCAGGCGAGAAAGCGCATGAGTCGCTTCAACTCATCATGAAAACTATTGAGGCGAAATTTGACGAAAGCACAACGCTGCTGATACAAGGCGCGAAAGGCAAGGTAGGTAAAGATGAAAAGGTCGATGAGCAGACAACTAAACAGCTGAGTGATCTACTGACCACCCTCCTTCAGAAATAGTTTTTACTTCTTGAAATACTTATCCGAGAACTTCTTGTAGAGTTCCTTTTGTTTGTTGTCCAGATTGATCTCTCGGCCATCTATGAATGCCTGTGAGATATTGGAACTGCGCATATCGAGCAGGTCGCCATCGGAAATGATGAAACTAGCGGCTTTGCCTTTCTCTATGGTACCGATCTTGTCGTCGAGTTTCAGGATTTTGGCGGTGTTAGATGTGATAGAGGCGAGCGCTTCCTCTTTGCTCAAACCATAAGCCGATGCAGTGCCTGCCTGAAACATCAGGTTGCGCTGCTGCCAGAAACCGTTTATGCTTAGTGCATAAAGGACACCGGCCTTTTGCAGGATGGCCGGTGTTTTATATGGTTGCTGTATGTCTTCATCATTATAAGAAGGAAGTTCATGACTCCTGCCGAGGATCACCGGTATTTTCTTTTGCGCTAGTACATCTGCTATCATATAGGAGTCTGCGCCGCCGATGAGTACGACATTCACACCCATCTCTTCTGCGAATGTGATCACGTTGAGTATTTCCTTGACATAGTCCACGCGCACATAGAGGTTTTCTTTGTCCGTAAACAATTTGCGCATCGACTCAAAGCGGAGGTTCTTCTTTTCATGGGTAGAATAGGCATATGACTTTGCTTCATTGAAATAATCTTTCAGGTCCTGAACGCCCTTGTCGTATTCTTTATTGAGCTCATAGCCTTCCGGCTCTGCCCACCAGCCTTTGACCTTGTACATATTAGGCCAGGTGATGAAGAGACCCTCATCAGCTTTGACAGCGGCATCTTCCCAGTTCCAGGCATCTAGTTGTACTACTGAGGATGTGCCGGATACGCGGCCACCCTGTGGTACGACCTGGGCGTAGAGTACACCATTGGAGCGGACGGTCGGAGTGACACGTGAGTCGGTATTGTAGGAGATCACTGCACGTACGTCAGGATTAATGGCGCCTACTTCGCCCTGGTCATTTGTGGCGCGTACTGCTTCTATCTCTGACAAGCCCAGCACAGTATTAGGTGCGATGACTCCAGGATATATCTGCTTGCCGGTCACATCTATGATCCTGCCGAGCGTGGCGTCAGTTTTAATCGTCGTAGCGGCGAATACATCTGTCACTTTGCCGTTTTCAAACAGTACATATGCGTTCTCTATCACCGTGCCGTTGCCTATATGTACAGTTCCGCCTTTGAGGCAGATGCGTTCTGTCTGTTTGGGTGCCGGTACGGGTACGTCACTTTGTGCGATCGACAATGGACAATTAGCCACGGATATAAGCGCTACAAGTATGAGATGGACTCTTAATTTCTTTATCATAAAATTTCTTTCTTGCTTTTGTTGAATTCTTCCTGTTCTGTTAATCGTTTCCGCAGCTGTATGCCTTGTTGTTTTTCTTGGCAGGATCCTGAGTGGGTGCGCCTACTCTCTTTTCGTCGAGCATCTTCTGCGCGAGGCGCGCACGTTCATGCTTGATATACTCTCTCTTCTGCGCATCCTTGCCTTTGTCGTAGAAACAAATGCCATCGACATATGTTCTCTCTACCACAGCATATATCGAGAGAGGATTGTCTGACCAGATCACGACGTCTGCGTCCTTGCCTGCTTTGAGGCTGCCCATGTGGCTGTCGAGGTGCAGCATCTTGGCAGGATTGAGCGTAACCATCTTCCAGGCATCTTCTTCTGATGTGCCGCCGTATTTCACGGTCTTTGCCGCTTCCTGATTGAGTCTGCGTGCCATCTCGGCATCATCTGAGTTGATCGCGGTATTGATGCCCATCCTTGTCAGGATATTTGCGTTGTATGGGATTGCATCGATCACCTCATACTTGTATGCCCACCAGTCGCTGAATGTAGAAGCATTTGCGCCATGAGCTTTCATTTTATCAGCCACTTTATAGCCTTCGAGGATGTGGGTAAAAGTATTCACCTTGAAACCAAAGGAGTCTGCGACGTGCATGAGCATATTGATCTCGCTCTGCACGTAGCTGTGGCATGTGATGAAGCGCTTTTTATTGAGTATCTGTACGAGTGCATCCAGCATCAGGTCTTTGCGGACGTTCTTTCCTTCCTTGATAGCTTTCTCATATTCGCGCGCCTTGGTGAAGTAGTTGACATATGTCTGCTCGACTCCCATACGTGACTGCGGATAGCGCACAGTAAATTTTTCGCCCCAGTTTGATTGTTTTACATTCTCACCGAGTGCAAACTTGATAAAGCCATCGGCACCTTCGATTTTGAGTTTCTCCGGCGCATATCCCCACCTGAATTTGATCAGGGCCGATTGGCCGCCGATAGGATTGGCGGATCCGTGGAGCAGTTGTGCCGCTGTGACGCCGCCAGACAACTGGCGATACATATTGACGTCTTCGCTCGTCACTACGTCTCCGATGCGCACCTCTGAACTACTCGCCTCCGAGCCTTCATTGACCCCTTCGCTGATGGCGATATGATTGTGCTCGTCGATGATACCGGATGTTACGTTCTTGCCAGTAGCGATGATGGTCTGGCAGTCAGGGCATGAAAGATTATAACCGACAGCGCTGATCTTGCCACCTTTGATCACGAGGTCGGCGTTTTTGAGTACGCCGTCCTTTTCGTTGGTCCAGACAGTAGCATTTTTGATAATGACATTCTCAGTCTTTGGCAGTTCTTCATTGCCATAAGAGTTGAATGGATACATCACTCTGCTGAGCTTGCTGATATCAATAGTATCCGGCTTTGGCGGCTTGGATGTATCGGGCAATGAGCGGATAAATGTAGCGGTCCAGTCAGCCCATTCTCCATCTGGCAGCTGAGCTTTACCTTTCCATGATTTATTGCTTTCTACAACACCAGTCAGCAAAAATTTGCCGGGCTTCTTTTTGTCAGGATCGAAAGAGAGAGAAACATCATTGTCTTTGACGACGAGCTTCACCTCTACCTTATTGGTGTCTATAGCGATCACTCCTTTGGGTGCAGTTACTTCTCCCTGCACTTTCATCGACAGGTAGTTGAACGACTCTTTAGGATTAGTGATCGCGAGGCTGTATTCTCCCCTGATATCTTTCGGGTCAAATTTATTCGTCTCAAAGCGCTTGCCCTGTATCCAGTTTTCGTTGATCACACACTTCTCATCTACGAGCGGCTTGGATGTAATGATGAAGTTGGCCAGCTTGCCCCGATCGAGTGAGCCTACCTGGTCCTGCACATTGAGAAATTGCGCTGGTGCGATAGTGAGCGCTTTTAGTGCACTCTCTTCTGACAAACCATACCTGATCGCGGTACGGAGGTTTTTGAGGAAGTCTTCTTTTTTCTCCAGATCGGATGTGGTAAGCGCAAAGTCTATTCCCGCCTTGCTGAGTGCTGCGGCGTTAGCCGGTGCTAGTTCCCAGTGCTTCATTTCGTCCAGCTCTACCCACAGGGCTTTGTATGGATCTTCCACGTCATATGCCTTAGGGAAATTGACCGGTACGATGATCTTTGCCTTAGTGTCTTTGATCTCAGCGATGCGGCGATATTCGGTGCCGTCACCTTTGAGTAGGTATTGCACCCCGAATTCTTTTCCGATCTTATCAGCACGGAGTTCCTTCTGCCAGTTGCCTGCCTCAAATATCTGTGGTAGTGACTGAGTGCTATTCCACGCCTCCATAGAGAGGTTGTATTCCCTTTTGTCTGTCTGGCCTTTGTACCATTGTGCATCGAGATAGGTCTGACGAAGGAGTGCAATAGAACCCATCAGGGACGAAGGATATTCCTGCGTAGAAGTACCCTTGCTAAAAGAATAAAGAGCGGCGGCAGTGCCTTTGACGACGACCTTATTCTCTTTATCGTTATTGAGCGTCACTACTGCGCCGGTACCGCGTGCGATACCATCCCTGTGGTGCGTGAGTACCGTGCCGAAGCCTTGCTTTCTAAGATCATTGGCAGCAGCCTCGTTGACTGTGAAATTCTTTTGTGCCTCGTAGTCTGACCGGATGGCCTGATTCCATCCGTAGGCGCCTTTGAGGTTGGAGAAGTATTGCACTCCGCCATCATCTTCATTGCGGGTCAGCACTTTCGGTGTGGCTGGCAGGCCATAGTCTGTATACATATCGATGAAAGAAGGGTAGATGTATTTGCCTTTCATATCATGGACTATAGCTCCTAGTGGAATACTCACGGCGGCCCCGGCATCGATGATCTTGCCGTCCTTTATGACGAGTATGCCATTATCTATTTTGGTTTTGTAGTCTTTGTACAATGTGGCATTGATAAATGCATGCACTCCATCTCTATAGTCATCCGGGCCGTTGGCCTTGAAGGTAGATTCCTGAGCGGATAGTATTGAATAGTGGGTAGTGAGTATTGAGACCAATACAATAAAGGCGCGTAAGTATCTTGCCATGAATGGATGTTAAGGGCACGAAGTTAAAAAACGAATCAATAAGTGATATGCTAAAAACGCTAAGGTTAATTAGCTGTGATCCACTCAGCGGGATTGAGCTTGTCCTTGCCCTTCCATATCTCCAGGTGGATCTTGGTCTGTGCGTCGCTCTTGTCTGTGGAGAGTGCGCCGAGGATCTGCTTAGTGATCACATTATCATTGGTTTTGACAGTCGCAGCAGCGATATTGGAGTAGACGCTGAAATACTCACCATGCTTGATAATGATACAGGTCTGAGTAGTAGGTAAAGTAAAGACGCTCACCACAGTACCGTTAAATATAGCCCTGCCATTAACGCCATCTGAAGCTTTGATGTCTATCCCGTTGTTTTCTATAAATACCCCTTTGAGTGTAGAGTGCTCATGTTTGCCGAAGAGGCCTACGATAGCGCCTTTGGCCACAGGCCATGGCAGCTTGCCTTTATTGCCCGCAAAATCCTTTGACATTTCCTGATCCTTGGGCGATAGCAGGATGTACTCTGTCCGGCCCTTCGGCTTGACGGGTTCAGGTTTGCCCTCTGCAATGGCCTTTTTCTTGGCAGCGTCTTCTGCTTTTTTGCGCGCCTGTTTGATCTCGTCCTCTATTGCCTTCTGTATCTTGGAGTTCAGCGCTTGTACGGCTTTGTTCTTCTCATCGACATACTTCTTCATTTTCTTTTCCTTCTCGCTGAGCTGGGAGATCATCTTGTCGGTTTCCTCTTTCTCATTTTCTAGCTTTTCCTTCTGTTCATTTTGCGATTCGAGCAGGGAGAGCTTGTTCTTTTTGCTTTGTTCGAGATTGGTCTTCTTGCCTTCCAGGCGGTGTATGGAATTGTCCAGGTCTACAGCCTGCTGATGGCGGTAGTCTGATATGCGCTTGAGGTAGTTGTAGCGGGCTATGGCTTCATTAAAAGAATTGGACGAGATCAGGAAGGTATATTGATTTTGGAGCGCGAGTGTACTGTATGTCTGGCGCAGCATCTGGGCATAGTCCTTTTTCATTTTCTCGACCTGTACAGACTCCACGTCAATGTCCTTCTTGGTCTCGACGATATTATTGTCGAGGTTGCCGATCTGGTTGCTATAATTTGTGATGAGCGCTTCACGCTTTTTGATCTTCTCTTTGAGCATTTCGACCTGCTCGAGGTTTTCCTTTTTCTGACTGCTCGTTTCTGCGAGCCTTTTCTCCATTTCGGCTATTTCCTTGTGCAACTTTTTCATCTGCAGCTCCAGCTGTTCTTTCTTTTGCTTATTACTCTGTGCTGATGTCTGGGAGAGGAGTATCCCTGCGGGAAAAAGGAGCGCAAGCAACAACAAAACAGAGATAAGTCTATGCCTGGTGCCAAATGATATGTGTATCTGCTCGTTCACTCTCTGTTACGGGATCCGTTTTCTGCATCCATTTTCAAAACCTGATCCTGTCTACCTGCTTCATGCCGGGGTCTATGTCAAAGGGGAATATCAACGGTTCATTGACTTTCACTTTGGTATATGACAGGTGCAGGGTGTACGTTTTGCTTCCCTGCTTCAGTTCAATATTCCGCTCTGCGGAAAAGGGACGCCCCTGCTCCGCAGTGTATCCGTCAAATGTAATGCTCATCTCCTGTTTGACCATTTTGTCTGTCAACAGGCTTTTGGCCAATGTATAGTTTTGGGGATAAAGGCGTGCCCGGTACCGCATCTTCGGCGCCTCGGCCTGCATCAGGTACAGGCTGTCCTCCATGCCCCGGTACTCCGGAGGCGCACCAGCGAACTGCATATAGTAGCCCATGATAAAATCCTGCAGCATAGCCATGTCGGTCTCTATGGGCGCTATAGATGATATATAGCTGATGGGTTGATTGAGGTATTCGTTGGAGAGCTTATTAATGATGCGGACCGAATCGCGCGTGACGAGGATACGCGCCCCCTCTATGCCAAAGGGCCCCTGTAGCGACATCCAAAGGACGCTGTCACGCCGCATACGGACTACCACAGTGAAATCCAGACTCTGCTGGCCGTCGCTATAATCTGCCTTGATACGGGTCGTAAGCCACTCATAGGGTATGCGGTTGTCGTTTGCCCGCTGTATGATACGGGAGGCGTCACCGGCGAAGGCTGTGGTATCGGTCTTTCCTATGAAAGTGCGGCCCGTCGCGATCTTGCGCGTCTTGCAGGAAGAAAAAAAGAGCAAATACAAGATGGTTATGAAAACGACAAGGTGTCTGGTAAGCGTCATGGAGTACTGGAGATGAGTGGTAATAGTTAAACACAAATATCCTCTTTTTAGTGTATATCGGCAGGAAGAAGCGTCAATGCAATTTACAAAACGCGGCCACCCCACAGGGTGGCCGCGTCACAGGCTGTTAAAGTCTCCCCTTTGGGGAGATTTGGAGGGGCCGGTTACTTACCAGCCGATATCACCATCAGCTTGGTATCTATTACCTTCTCAAAGATTTTCTCCAATTCTGAAAATTCTGCCTCAAGTTTTT